>JALQXE010000043.1 GCA_023263235.1 Sediminibacterium sp.
CATCCGTTTTTTCTAATTCATATTCTCCTGGAGTGGCGCTAACAAATACAGATTGACCAATAATGTTTTCAAATTCATTAAAATTTAAAGGACGGTTATCCATTGCGCTTGGTAGTCTAAAACCAAACTCCACTAAGTTCATTTTTCTACTTCTATCTCCGCCATACATACCGCTTATTTGTGGAATAGTTTGATGGCTTTCATCTACCACACATAAAAAATCTTTTGGAAAATAATCCAACAAGCAAAAGGGCCTTGTTCCTGGCACGCGTCTATCAAAAAAACGAGAATAGTTTTCAATGCCCGTACAGTAACCCAGTTCTCTAATCATTTCAATATCGTACTCAACGCGCTCTTTAATTCTTGCTGCCTCCGTAGGCTTTCCCACATTCTTAAAATATTCCACCTGCGCGCGCATCTCATCTTGTATTTCATATATGATTTGTTGCACCATGTCCTTGGGTGCTAAGTATAAATTTGCAGGAAAAATCGCGGCGTTTTCCATGCGTTCAATTCTTTTTCCTGTTTCAATTTCAATGGTTTCTATTTCTTCTATCTCGTCTCCAAAAAAAGTTACGCGATAGCCATAATCCACATAGGGCAAACGAATGTCTACCGTATCTCCGTTTACTCTAAAACCCCCTCTATCAAATTCGGTTACGGTTCTGTGATATAGAGCATTCACAAGCGCATGTAAAAATGCTTGTCTGGCAATGCGCTGTCCTTTTTGAATTCTTATAATTCCATTTTCTAATTCGGCGGGGTTCCCCATTCCATAAATACAACTCACGCTTGCAACTATTATAATGTCTCTTCTTCCGCTTAATAATTGTGCGGTTGCTTGTAGTCTTAGTTTATCTAACTCTTCATTAATGCTTAAATCTTTTTCAATATACACACCAGAAGTGGGTAGGTATGCCTCGGGCTGATAATAATCGTAATAAGAAACAAAATAACCCACAGCGTTGTTGGGAAAAAATTGTTTAAACTCACCATACAACTGTGCCACCAATGTTTTATTGTGCGTTAATACAAGTGTTGGGCGCTGCACGTTTTGAATTAGGTTGGCAATGGTAAACGTTTTACCGCTTCCCGTTACACCCAATAGCGTTTGAAACCTATCTCCACCTAAAAGCCCCTCGGTCAACTGTGCAATTGCGCTGGGTTGATCTCCCGAGGGGGTATAAATAGATTGTAGTTGAAATGGCATACCCAAAGGTACGCTCTATCCTATAATTGTTCTAAATAAACAGCAAGTCTGTCTACCGCTTTTGCAACCTCGACAATTTGTGTTGTTGCTTCCGACCAATTTTTTTGTTCTATTGCCTCTCTTACACCCGGAACTGTTTTTACTCCATATCCTGTATAAAATCCTGGGGCATAGAGGCTGTGTTTATACCAAGGACGACGCGGAAGGCCGTCGTTTGTTAAGAGTTGCTGCTCGGCAGTGAAAAGTTTTGAGTTTATTTCGGCGAGTTTTTTTAGGTCCGGTGTTGTTTTCGCTGCTTCGGCTTTACCTGCGGCTTTTTCTAGTTTGCTCAATGCATTTAATAGGGGAGAAAAATCTAAATAAGGAACCTCTGTAACAGCTTCTGGTGTTTTCAGTTTTTCTGTTGGATCGGCTGCATAAACATATACCTTATTTTTAACAAGCATATTTTCAACCTTTGCTGTTTCGCGCATTTGATCAACATTTCTCATCAACTCTCCAACGTACCCCTTAATGGTGTTGTGTAGGTTTCTAAAATCAAACTGTAATGCGTCCGCGTCTGCTAAACGCAATACAACCCTTCCTGTTGTTTGTGCAAGTGTTACCCCATAAACAAAAGTTGGGTCTTTAAATCGCTTATACATATCATAAGAATCATAAATAGAATGATATTCTCCGCCCTCGTCTTCTCCACCAAAACCAATATTTAAAGAAGGTACACCCAGGTGTTGTATAAATGAAGAATAGTCCGATCCTGAGCCCATTGCACCCAGTGGATATTGTGTAGATTCATACGCTTCTTTTTTTGCCTGAGCGCCTGTTGCGTTAGCCGCTCTTGATGCTTTTTCTCTTTCGAAAATAGTTACCCCTGTTTCTGGATCCTTTACTGCTTTACTAATTTCTGTAATTAATGGTGCAAATGCGTGTGAGCCCTGTGCACCCAAAAACCCTCTACCATTTCCATCAGAGTTAATATACGCTACCGCTTTCGCTTGTAATTCAGCTGCATGGTTTTCCACCCACTCTGTTGAGCCCATTAATCCCGGCTCTTCCGCATCCCAAGCACAATACACTAGTGTTCTTTTGGGCTTCCATCCTTGTTTTAACAAAGCACCAATAGCTATTGCCTCTTCTAACTCCGATGCCATGCCACTAATTGGATCCGCTGCGCCATTTACCCATCCGTCGTGGTGGTTTCCTCTTACAATCCACTGATCGGGAAACTCGCTTCCTTTAATGGTTGCAATTACATTTAAAGCTGGTCTTATTTTCCAATCGAATGCTAATTTTAAGTGTACCACCGACTTACTGGGTCCAATATGATAGGTGATGGGAAGTCCTCCGCCCCAGTTTTTTGGAGCAACAGGGCCCTCCATGTCTTTTAATAGTGGCGCTGCGTCGCCATAGCTAATTGGAAGCACGGGAATTTTTAATAGGTTGGCCGCATCATTGTGATCTACTCTTGCTGCTCCTTCAATAGAAGCGCCATTGGGGGTTGTGGGGTCGCCCGGATAAATTACCATATCCATAATAGATCCCCTTTGCACGGTTTGATCATTCTTAAATGCTCCAACTGGATAAGCATCACCCGCACCATAACCATCATCAATCGGATCTGAATAAATCAAACAACCAATCGCGCCATGTTCTTGCGCCACCTTTGGTTTAATACCTCTCCAGCTTCGACCATATTTTGCAATCACAATTTTACCCTTAACATCGATACCATATTTTGCAAGTGTTTCATAGTCTTCTGGTAAACCATAATTTACATAAACCAAATTAGCTGTAACATCCCCATCGGCGCTCCAACAATTATAGGTTGGTAATTGATCGGGCTGATTGCTTGTGGCATCTTCTTTTAATGGGGTTTCTTTTAATTTAGCTTTATAATTCGTGGCACCGCTCATTTCGAGTGTTCTTGTAATGGGTGTTGGAAACATTAATTGATAGGTTTCTATTTTAGTATCCCAACCCGCAGCTGTAAAAACTTTTGCAATTTCACTGGCCACCATTTTACCGCCAGCCGAACCCACGTGATGCGGAACAGAAGAAAGTAATTTAATGTTTTCTCCAACCCTTGTTGCGCTTAATTGAGCGTCGAAGGTTTTTTCAATTTTTAAAATATTTTCACTGGATCTAAATCCTAATACTTTTTTTTGTGCGTGTATCGTTAAAAAACCCAAAGAAAATAATGATAAAAAAATGGCTTGTTTTTTCATGTATGCTTTTTTAGAAATTAAATTTGACGAGTAAGGTATTGTGTATAATTTGGAAGCTCATATTCATATTCTTCCTGCATAAATCGAGAGGTCATTAAAAAATCGGCTGTTGTTCTATCACAGGCCATTGGTAAATTCCAGGCAACCGCTAGTCTTAATAGGGCTTTTACGTCGCTATCATGGGGTTGTGCTTCCATTGGATCAAAAAAGAAAAACACCACATCAATATCACCCGTTGCAATCATGGCGCCAATTTGTTGGTCGCCTCCTAACGGACCGCTTAATAGTTTTACCACAGGTTGATCGAGCGCTTCCTCTATAAGCTTTCCTGTTGTGCCGGTAGCCACTAAAGAGTGTTTGGAAAGTTCTGTTTTATTATGAATTGCCCATTCGATAAGGTCTCTTTTTTTATTATCGTGCGCGATTAGCGCTATTTTTTTTCTTCGCTCAAGTTTTCTAATATTTTTTTCCATTGGATAGTTTATTGGTTTTGGTTTTTAGGTTCTAACCGTGTATTTACTAATTGTAATAATCCCCAACAAGGTAATAAAAATTATTGGTAGGGGTGTTTTGATAAAATAAAGTATGAAAAAAACAAGCGCTAAAAAAACGGGATATGTAAACAATAAAAGGCCAAATAATACGGAATCAAAAAACACTGTTCCTTTGGTTTTGTGGTGGGCCCAATATTTAATTAATTTATAGTAGGGAAGGTGAAAATAATACAGGGGGTTTTTGTATATAATCCTTGGAAGAGAAGATGGTAATATGTTTTTATTTAAAATTTCAAACACTTGGTTGTTAAATATTACGCGATCTTTTGGGGTTAAAATGGTTTTATTAAAAATAAAATGTTGAATGCTAATATTTATTTTTTTTCCAATGCCCATAAATTGATTATATCCGATTCCGGTGATATGAATTGTTGGATGAACCCTTTGTTTGTGGGCGGCTTCTAAGATTCTTGCAGTTCCTTTTTTAAATGGCTGTAGCTCATGTGAATTAACACAGGTTCCTTCAATAAATACTAACAGCGCCTCTTCTTTTTTTAATAACCTTACCGACTCTTTAAATGTATATTCGTTTAAATGAAGATGTTCTTTTCCTTCTCTTTGTCTATGTACGGGGATCATATTTAATAATCCTAATAAAAACCGATAAATTCTTTTTTTAAAAACATCACCTCTTGCTAAAAAATAAATTCTTCTTTTATATTGTACACCTATAATTATAGCATCTAAAAAAGAATTAGGGTGGTTGGCGATAATTAATAATGGGCCGCTTGTTTTTAAAAGCGATTTATTATTTATATTAATCTCTGTACAAAACAACCAAAGAGCGGCTCTAATTAATATTTTTAAAATCCAAATCAATTCTTTTTTTTATAAATATAAAAAAACCGCACCATAAATGATGCGGTCCGTACCTACTAACCTTTAAAAAACAAGATAAATATTATTTACTTACTGCTTCCTCAACTTTAGCAGTAATTTTTGCTCTAATTTTTGCTTCTATCTCATTCGCCATTTCTGGATTATCATGTAAGATTGTTTTTACAGAATCGCGTCCTTGACCTAATTTATTTCCTTCATAACTAAACCAAGATCCGCTCTTATTAATAATTTCTAATTCAACGCCCATATCAATAATTTCTCCAATTTTACTAATTCCTTCTCCAAATATTATTTCAAACTCAGCGGCTCTAAACGGAGGAGCCACTTTATTTTTTACCACTTTTACTTTCACTCTATTTCCAACCGCTTCATCACCATCTTTAATTTGTGCCATTCTTCTAATAAAACTTTAATGCATTTCCACCTGTTGTTGTTTCAGGGTTACCAAACATAACACCAATTTTTTCACGTAATTGATTTATGAAAATACAAACAGTACCTGTTTTATTAATTGTTGCTGTTAATTTTCTTAATGCTTGAGACATTAAACGAGCATGTAATCCCATTTTAGAATCTCCCATTTCTCCTTCTAATTCACTC
>JALQXE010000123.1 GCA_023263235.1 Sediminibacterium sp.
AAGATTTGGTCCCTATTCCATGTGGCATCATCAACATCATTTTAAAGCCATCCCTGGAGGTGTTGCTATGGAAGATATTGTTCATTATAAGATTCCAATGGGCTTTTTGGGTGATATTGCCAATGCCTTATTTGTAAAAAAACAATTGCAAGGTATTTTCGATTTTAGGTATCAGGCAGTTTTGGATTTATGGGGTGCTTACAAGCCTTAGTATTTAATTGGAATACCCAAAATAAGGGTAAAAAATATTTTATAAAATACTTAGTGCTTTCAACACTTTGTTTATATAATTTTTATAAACTTTGTTGTTCAATCAAATTGCTTCATGGCACACTCTAACGGCGGACATGCTCAGAAACTTTCTGTAGCTGGATTAATTGTAACTCTTGGTATTATTTACGGCGACATTGGAACTTCTCCACTTTATGTATTTAAGTCTATTATCAACAACAAGGTTATCACTGAGCAATTGGTGTATGGAGCTATTTCTTGTGTATTCTGGACACTGACTTTACAAACCACTTTTAAATATGTTTTCTTAACGCTAAAAGCGGACAATAGAGGAGAGGGAGGAATTTTCTCTCTTTTTGCTTTAATAAGACGCTATGTAAAATGGATTTATATTCCTGCAATTATTGGCGCAGCAATGCTTTTAGCGGATGGAATGATTACTCCGCCCATTTCTGTTGCTTCTGCCATTGAAGGTTTGGGTGGCGTGAAAGGTTTAGAAAATACAATTGTGCCTGGCAATAATTTAACAGTAGGGATTGTGATGGGTATTATTTCTGTGATCTTTTTCTTTCAAAGATTTGGCACAAAAATTATTGGATTTGCCTTTGGACCTATTATGTTAATCTGGTTCTCTATGTTATTTGTTTTAGGTTTTTTACAAGTCATTGAGCATGTGCAAATTTTAAAATCTTTGAATCCTTATTATGCCTATGATTTATTGGTTAACTATCCTCAGGGCTTCTGGTTATTAGGTGCTGTTTTCTTATGTACTACTGGTGCTGAGGCTTTGTATAGTGATTTAGGACATTGTGGTCGTCAAAATATTCAAGTAAGCTGGATGTTTGTAAAATTAGCATTGGTAACAAGTTATATGGGTCAAGGTGCATGGTTGATTCAGCATTTAGGTGAAACTATTCCTAATGTGAACCCGTTTTTTGAAATCATGCCACATTGGTTCTTATTAATTGGTATTGGTATTGCTACTTTGGCGACTATTATTGCTAGCCAGGCATTAATTAGTGGTTCTTTCACTTTGATCAACGAAGCGATCAGTTTAAACTTCTGGCCAAGAGTTACAGTTAAGTTCCCTACCGATCAAAAAGGTCAAATCTATATTCCTTCTTTAAACTTCTTATTGTGGGTGGGGTGTATAACGATGATTCTGTTTTTTAGAAAAGTAGAACATATGGAAGCTGCTTATGGCTTTTCTATCATTATCACTATGATTTCTACCACTATCTTAATGAATTTCTATTTATTGAATGTTAAAAGATGGGGGCATATACCAGTAGCAATTATTATTGCCATATTTAGTATTGTTGAATTGTCATTCTTTATTGCAAACGCAGTGAAGATCAAAGAAGCTTATATCACTTTTATTTTCTCATTGAGTATGATTTTTGTGATGATGATCTGGCATAGAGCTAGAAAAATCACCAATAGATACTTGGATTTCGTAAAGTTGAAAGATTATTTACAACAATTGACGGATTTAAGTGCCGACAAAGATGTTCCCAAATATGCAACGCATTTGGTGTACTTAACTAAAGCTAATAATCATAGAGAAATTGAACATAGAATTATAGATTCAATATTAAATCGTAAGCCAAAACGCGCAGACATATATTGGTTTATACATATAGATAGAACTGACTCACCTTATGGAATGGAATATTCTATTCGTGAATTAGTGGATGATAAAGTAATGCGTGTAGATTTTAAAATTGGTTTTAGAATTCAACCAAGAATTAATATCTGCTTTAAGAAAGTAATGCAAGAATTGAATGAGTGTCAGGAATTGGGTATTTATAGTAAGTATGAATCTTTAAAAAGCAAACACATTTTATTTGTCTGATAGTCGGTGCCGCTGGCTTGCTTTCTGTCG
>JALQXE010000174.1 GCA_023263235.1 Sediminibacterium sp.
TGTTTTAACGAGGCAGCGTATTGCTTTTGAAGGTAATTTTTATAAAAATTTGGAACTATCTACAGGTTTAGAATTCATATACCATACCAATTATAAAGTGGACGGTTACATGCCTTTCACAAGTCAATTTTATTATCAAAATAGCTATACTACTCAAAATAGACCTACGGCAAATGCTTTTTTGCATTTCATGATAAAACGTTTTAAAGGCTACATAAGACTAGAAAACTTGAATACTTTATTGCCTTCAAGTAAAACATTAGGTAATACCTACAATTTTACCACCCAGCACTATCCTTCAACCGGTATGTGGTTTAGGGTAGGTATTTGGTGGAATTTCATTAATTAGTCCTTTTTTGGGGGAATATTTGGGCCTCTATTTTAGGTGATTTAGTTGTAACTTTATTTGAGAATAAATTGATTATCTTATAAATATTTAAAAAATTAACACATGAAAAAGAGTTTAGTAATGTTAACCGTTTTCTTATTGTCAGGGGTATTTGTGTTTGCACAAACGCCCACTACCATTAAAGTATCTGGTAATTGTGGTTCTTGTAAAAAAAGTATTGAAAAAGCAGCTAAAGATGCGGGGGCTACCACTGCAACTTGGGATAAAGTTACCAAGCTACTTTCCCTAACTTTTGATGCAAATAAGACAAATACGGATAAAATTGAAACTGCCATTGCAGGTGTGGGATATGATACCGAGCACAAGGAAGCTACAGAATCAGCCTATAAAAAGCTAGACGAATGCTGTCAATACGATAGAAAGAAAAAAAATTAAGTTCTATAAAAAAGCCCTCCTGTAAATGAGGGCTTTTTTATAGGCTTGATTCATGGTTTTAGGCAATTAATCCCCCTTGTATTTTAAAAGCCATAAATTTTGTAACTTTAGAAGGTGAAAAACTTAATTGTCATATTTCTCAGTTCGCTCTACTTTTTGGGTGCCACTGAAGCGTATCAATTGCTCAAAGTTCCCAATTTGTTTGAGCATTATAAAACGCATCAGCAATTTGAGCAAGGCTTAAGTTTTTCAAAGTTTATTAAAATGCATTATTTCCAGGAACAAACTTATGATAACGATTATCAACAAGACATGCAATTGCCTTTTAAATCATCTAATCGTACTGTTTCCTTATTAAATTTTGTGACTTTATTCGCTCCAAAAATTTCTTTGGCAAGCGCTATCATATTTCCAGATGCGAAAGCATATTTACACTTTAATGACGAAAAGCATTTGTCCATGAATCATGGAAATATTTTTCAGCCTCCACGATTTTCATAGTCGCCTCTTTTTTCTTACACGAACTGTGTAAATTTCCATCATTATTGAACTATTTTTTATGTTAAATAAAATAATTGCTTATTCTATTAAGAATAAGTTAATCATAGGATTATTTGTAATAGCACTTGTGGGTTGGGGTGTTTATGAGGTTACTAAATTGCCTATAGATGCTGTTCCGGATATTACGGACAATCAGGTACAGGTAATTACGGTGTCGCCCTCACTTGGCGCAAATGATATTGAGCGACTGGTTACTTTCCCTATTGAGCAAGCATGTAGCAGCATACCAGGCACAAAACAAATAAGAAGTTTTTCTCGTTTTGGCTTGTCTTTAATTACCATTGTTTTTAATGACAACATTGATATTTATTGGGCAAGACAACAAATAAGTGAAAAATTACAAAAAGTACAACAGGACATTCCACCTGGCACAGGCTCCCCTGAATTAGCACCTGTTTCCACAGGCTTGGGCGAAATTTATCAATATGTAGTGAGACCCTTAAAAGGGTATGAGCAAAAATTTGATGCTATGCAGTTAAGGACCATTCAGGATTGGATTGTTCGAAGACAACTCATAGGCACACCAGGGGTTGCAGAGGTAGCTAGTTTTGGTGGCAAATTAAAGCAATATGAAATTGCTGTAAGACAAGAACAATTAAAAGCATATGGATTAACCATCACTGATATTTTTGATGCCCTCGAAAAAAACAACCAAAATACTGGTGGTGCTTATATTGAAAAAGGGCCAACTGTATTGTATATCCGCAGTGAAGGGTTAACAACCAATCTCGAGGATATCAATAAGATTGTAATAAAAGTATTAGATAATGGAACTCCCTTGTTAATAAGAGATGTTGCTAAAGTTCAGTTTGGGGCAGCTATTCGATATGGAGCTATGACTTTTAATGATAATGGGGAAGTTGCTGGCGCTGTTGTGATGATGCTAAAAGGTGAAAATTCCTCTGCGGTAGTTAATCGTGTAAAAGAAAAAGTAGCGCAAATTCAAAAAATGTTGCCAGAAGGTGTAGTGATTGAGCCTTTTTTGGATAGGACAAAAATGGTAAACAATGCCATTAAAACAGTTGAGACCAACTTGCTGGAAGGCGCATTAATTGTGATTTTTGTACTTGTATTTTTCCTGGGTAACATAAGAGCTGGACTCATCGTATCCTCTGTAATACCGCTTTCCATGTTATTTGCCATTATTCTAATGAATATGTTTGGCGTGGGTGGAAATTTAATGTCTTTAGGTGCAATTGATTTTGGACTTATTGTGGATGGGTCTGTAATTGTAGTGGAAGCTATTTTACATAGATTTTCACATTCAAAACATTTTAGAAATTTGGTTAGTGTGAACCAAGAGGATATGGATGCAGAAGTTGGTAAATCCACAGGATCGATGATAAAGTCTGCTGTGTTTAGTCAAATTATTATTCTTATTGTGTATTTGCCAATTTTATCATTGCAAGGTATTGAAGGAAAAATGTTTAAACCTATGGCATTTACCATTGCCTTTGCCATTTTTGGGGCGTTTATTTTATCTATTACCTATGTGCCTATGATGGCTGCTTTATGCTTGAATAAAAAGTTAAACCATAAAGCAAGTTTAGCAGATAAACTTATGCGTTTTTTAGAAAGAAGGTATCAGCCATTATTAAGTTTAGTTTTAAAATTCCCCAAAACTGTAATTGTGTCAACAGTTAGTTTATTCACCATAGCAGTGGTCATATTATTGAATATGGGAGGAGAATTTATACCACAATTAGAAGAGGGAGACTTTGCTGTAGAAACAAGGGTATTAACTGGCAGTAATTTAAACAACACCATTGAGTCCACTCAAAAAGCTTCCAAATTATTATTACAAAATTTTCCAGAGGTTGAAAAAATTGTAACCAAAATAGGAAGTGCCGAAATTCCAACCGACCCAATGCCTTTTGAAGCTGGAGACATGATGGTAATTCTAAAAGATAAAAAAGAGTGGGTATCTGCAGGATCATTTAGCGAGTTAAGCATGAAAATGACTAAGGTATTGGAACAAGTACCAGGAATTACAGTAGGTTTTCAATTTCCCGTTCAAATGCGCTTTAATGAATTAATGACGGGTGCAAGACAGGATGTAGTTTGTAAAATTTATGGCGAAAATTTAGACAGCCTCACGAAATATGCAGGCGCTTTAAATGAAATAATTCAAACGGTGGATGGTGCTGTAAATATTTATGAAGAAAAGGTTACGGGTATGCCACAAGTAGTTATTAAATACAATAGAGACGGAATGGCAAAGTATGGATTAAATGTAGAAGATATAAATAGAGTTGTAAATAGCGCTTTTGCTGGGCAAATTGCAGGCCAGGTGTATGAGGATGAGAAACGTTTTGATATGGTTGTGCGATTAGATGGAGATGTTCGAAAAAATATAAGCGATATTAATAACTTATCCATCACTACTTCCAAAGGCTTGCCCATTCCTTTATCAACCGTCGCGAGTATTGAGCAAATTGAGGGTGTAAACCAAATACAAAGAGAAAATACAAAGCGAAGAATTATTGTAGGATTTAATGTAAATGGGAAAGATGTTCAAACTATTGTAAAAGAATTGCAAAGTAAAATCAATAAAAATTTACAATTATCAAAAGGCTATACCATTGAATATGGTGGATCTTTTGAAAATATGACTGCGGCAAAAGAACGATTGTCAATAGTTGTACCTATTGCTTTATTATTAATATTCTTATTGCTTTACTTTGCATTTGGATCGGCAAAGCAGGGACTACTTATATACACTGCAATACCCTTATCTGCCATGGGGGGCATTTTTGCATTGTCGGCAAGGTCCATGCCATTTAGTATTTCTGCAGGGGTTGGCTTTATTGCATTGTTTGGCGTTGCAGTATTAAATGGTATTTTGTTGGTTTCGGAGTTTAATAGGTTAAAAGCGGAAGGTTGGTATGACGTTACAAGAATAGTTATACATGCTACCAAATCAAAATTAAGAGCGGTCCTTATGACTGCCTTGGTACCTGCACTTGGATTTATTCCAATGGCAATAAGTACCGGAGCGGGTGGTGAGGTTCAAAAGCCATTGGCTACCGTTGTTATTGGAGGTTTAATTATTTCCACATTGCTAACTTTATTTGTATTACCAGTTATGTATATTTTATTTGAAAAAGGAGTGAAAAAAGTAAGTAAAAGTAGCGCAGTTTTAAGTTTAATTGGAATGGGTTTGATATTGCATATTGGAGCAATGGCTCAATCTAAAATTACTGTAAATGCAGCAATTGATTCTACTTTAAAAAATAATGCATTTGCTAAAGTTGCAGCAGCTCAGGTAGATTACTATAAAGCCCTGAAAAAAACAAGTGTTGATATAGATAAAACAGATATTGGATTTGGCTATGGGAAAATTAATAGTAATTATAATGATAATGCAATTAATATTTCTCAAAATATTCAGTTCCCTACTGTTTATAAATATCAAGCAGCTATCAATAACGCCAATATTGAAATAAGCAACCTCAATAAATTGCAAAAAGAAGTTGAGCTTAAATCTTTGGTTAAAAAACAGTATTATCATTTAGTGCTATTGCAACAAAAAAGAAGTTTGTTAAAAGTGGCAGATAGTATATATGCATCCTTTGTTTTAAGAGCAGTTCAAAAGTTTAATGCGGGTAATGCAGACTTAATTGAAAAAATCACTGCAGAAAATCAATTAAATCAAATAAAAAGCCAGCTACAGTCTATTCAAATTGGGTATCAGGTTGCATTAAATCAGTTTAATGTTTTGATGAATACACAAATACAGTATGAGCCATACTTTGATAACAATATTTTGCTTTTAACTTCCATTCCAGATATGCTTGTATTGGAGCAATCCCCTGCTTTAAGACTTCAAGCGGCAAATATTACAAAAGCAGAACAACATGTAAAGCTTGAAAAAAGTAAACTGATACCAAGTTTAAATATGGGGTATAACTCCTTAACCATTACAGGATGGCAAACTACTCCTCAAAACACAGATCGTTATTTTGGATCGAATCAAAGGTTCGGATCATTTAATATTGGGTTATCTGTTCCTTTATTTGCTGCTGCTCAAAAGGCAAGAATTAATGCTGGGAATATTGCCATCACCCAAAATAAATTAGAACAAAAAGCAGTGACACAACAATTACAGAATAATTTGTTGGATGCAATTGCCATGTATTTACAAAATAAAAAAGTAGTAGAGGAATATCAACGAAATATTTTACCTAATACTAAAATTTTAATCGAATCTGCTTCCAAAAAGTTGAATGCAGGAGAAATTAATTATTTGGAATGGGTGATGCTAATTAATCAAGCCATCCAAGGACAAAACGAATATTTAGGATACGTTCAACAGCTTAATGACGCTGCCGTAGAAGTAGAAAAATTAAGCATAAACAATTAATACAAATTATTATGAAATACAATTTTAACATTCTTATTTTTTCAAGCATCATTCTTTTTGCTTGCACCGGTAAAAAAGGATCGAATGCGGAGGCAAATGCTGGGCATTTAGTAGATTCGGCTAAAGGGGAATTAGTGATGCTAACTGAAGCGCAATTAAAAAATGCTAATTTGACCCTAGGTTTGGTTTTGGATACTGCGGTACAACAATTATTGAAAGTGAACGGACACATGGATGTTCCACCAAGCAATATTGTTTCCATAAGTATACCAATGGGAGGATATTTAAAAAAGACCAATCTCATTCCAGGTTCGCAAGTTAAAAAAGGAGATGTAATTGCTACCCTCGAAGACCCTTCATTTATAGAGCTTCAGCAAAACTATTTATCGGCTATAAGCAAGTTGACTTATTTGGAAGCAGATTATACAAGACAAAAAGGGCTGAATGAATCAAAAACAGTAAGTGATAAAGTATATCAGGCTGCAAAAAGTGACTTTGAAACACAAAAGTATTTAGTGAAGTCTTTAAGTGAAAAATTAAAGCTGATTGGTTTAAACCCTGCGTCTTTAAATGAAGAAAATATTTCAAGGGCTGTAAATTTTTATGCGCCTATTAGTGGTTATGTAACTAAAGTGAATGTTAATATTGGTAAATATGTTACACCTACTGATGTTTTATTTGAAATTATTGATCCAAGTGATTTACACCTTCGACTTACGGTTTTGGATAATGATGCAGCCAATTTGCAGATTGGAAACACTGTTAGCTTTTATGCAAATAATAATGTGAATGAGCGATTTATTGCACACGTTGCAGTAATTACTCCTAATATCAACGAAGAAAGCACTACCGATGTGCACTGTCATTTAGTAAATGAAAATATTAAATTATTCCCAGGTACTTTTGTTAACGCGGAAGTGGCATTAAATAATGCAAGGGTAAAAGCATTGCCTGAAGATGCAATTGTAAAGTGGCAGAACAAGGATTTTGTTTTTGTAAAACAAACCCATTTAAGTTATAAATTAATACCGGTGGAAACGGGGGCGCATTCAAGTGGGTTAGTGGCACTTAAAACTGATTTAGGGAATCAGGAAATAGTAACTAAGAATGCATTTACTTTATTAATGAAATTAAAGAATAATGCAGAATAAAGGTTTGAATTAAACACTAATCTATTTCAAAATAAGCAAGACTGCCACCTACCCAGGTGGCATTTGCGTTATAACTCACGCCTATCATTTTGCCTTTGCTTAAACGGGCTAAATTCATTGTAGCAACATACGTTTGAGTATTGGCATTCCAAAAGTAGAAAAGCCTAATTTCAGTTTTTGCCGGGCCTGATGGTGTTTCAATCACTGGTGCATAGTTCACTTTTTCTTGTAAAATCCAATTTTCAGGATCTTCAACGCGTGCAATATCATTAGGGGTAAGGTCAATTATTACACCTTGTCCAGCGTAAGAGAATAGTGGCTTCAACACATAATTCTCTAAATCTTTTGGCAAACTGTTTATAGCAGATAGAAACTGCGTATACGGTACAGCACTACTTTTCAAAAAGGGGATGGTAAATTTACTAATTCTGTAGTAATGATTCGGATGCGTGACCCATTCTATATCCAATGTGTCTAATAATAATTTTCCTTTTGCTTGTATATTTTCTGATTGTTTATCGAGTTCATCCCAAACAACTCTATTGTAAATTCTTTCTATTTTATAATTAATACCTGATCGTGCATAAAAAAGTTCATGATCAATTACAAAAACTTCACTTAAGCAAACAATAGGGATATCTAATAATTTTTGTGTAATATAAAAGTCAATTTTTGTTTTTTGTTCATGGGGAAATAATTCAAGCAAGACAGTGTGTTTATTTTGTATGCCCTTTATCATTTTTTTCAAATGTGCTAAATACAGGGATTCATCATAATTATTTAAATAGGGACTATATCCTTTAGGGATTTCAAAATTTTGTCTTAATACCCTGTCATGAAACCATTCAAATCCAAAAAGGGAAGGAAAGCCCTGTAATTCAATTAATTTTGGTGTTATCTCGCCATTTTTATTTTCACAGATAGCAAAATCCATTACAATACATTCAGGCAATCCTTTTTCATTGGGAGGTGTTAAAACTTGTTGAAATGACTTTTCTGTTTGTTGCTTAAATTCGGGTCCAGTTATAAAAGCGCCTATTTCATTCCCTGCTTTTATTAATTTATGTTTTGTAGCAGCATTTATAAATATGGGTGTTTCTGCCAATCTAAATTCAATGCATTTTGGGTATTCTTTTTCAATTTCAGCCAACATTTGTTGATACTTACGTTCTCTGAAGCTTTGGTTAAATTTATTTCTGATAGCAGCAATCATGATTGGATGGCTTTATCTAAAAAATTAGGAATAAAATGAGTATAGGTATAATGAATAGGAGAGGTTTCATCTAAGTGGTTCATTATACGTTCCCATTTTTCAATACCAAATTCATCAATAATTTTTTGCTTGGTAGATGGTTCATTAAAGTATACAACTAGTTCTCTTAAATCGGCTTCCGGATGAAATTGTACGCCGTACATTTTTTCTGAAAACTTAATACCCATAATGGCTCTTTCTAATGGAACAGTTGGTCTCATTTTTTCAAGTGCAATAATTTTTGCATTCATCAAATTTATTTTCTCATCGTTGGGTTCAATAATTTGATAAGATCTGCTTTCCATTGCATAAAAAGTATCTTCTAGTCCATTGAACAATTCATCTTCTATTAATGCATGAACTGGTAATATTCCAATTTGTCTGGACTTCCTTAAACATACTTTGCCTAAATTAAAATGTCTGCATGCAATTTGAAAACTATGACAAATTAAAAAAACAGGTTTATGTATTGCATATATATGTTCCAACCATCTTGTATACTGAATATCCCATTGCGCTGTGGCACTATCTATGGGAGAGCCTGGGCCCCCACTACATAAATAAACATCATAGCTGTCGTTGGGTATTTCGCTTTTACCTCTTGTATTGTAAATGTTTAATTCAACTTCCAGTCCTTTTTCATTTCCCCACACCTGTATAATATTATGTAAGCATCGCATGCCTAAATTAGGCGTACCATCATACATATCCAAAACGGCAATCTTGATGGGGGAGGGTCCCATTATAAATAACTTAAGTTTGTTTTAGGACTTAACTGTAGTAAGGTCTCGTACATAAGTTGAATTGTGTCCATAATGTCTTTTTTATGTATCATTTCCACAGTGGTATGCATGTATCTTAAAGGAATTGAAATTAAAACAGAAGGACATCCATCATTTGCATAGGCAAAACTATCTGTATCTGTACCAGTGCTTCTGCTCAAGGTTCTAAATTGTACTGGAATTTTTTTCGCTTTCGCAGTATCTTCCACAATTGACAATAGTTTATTGTGTATTGCAGGGGCATATGCTAAGGAAGGGCCCTTGCCGCATTGTATGTCACCTTCAATTGCTTTGTTAATCATTGGAGTATGTGTATCATGCGTTACATCGGTTACAATTGCAATATTGGGTTTAATTCGGCGGGCAATCATTTCTGCACCTCTTAAACCAATTTCTTCCTGAACGGCATTAACAACGTATAAACCAAATGGTAATTTCTTTTTATTTTCTTTTAATAAACGTGCTACTTCTGCAATCATAAATCCCCCCACTCTGTTGTCAAAGGCGCGGCCAATAATAAAATCATGTGCGAGTTCATCAAATCCTTCTTCATAGGTAACTACTGCGCCAATATGTATCCCTAATGCTTCCACTTCCTTTTTTGATCTTGCTCCACAATCCAAAGTAAGATTGTCTACTTTAGGTTGTGGTTCTTTTTGTTCAGGATTGCTTAAGCGTGTGTGTATCGCTGGCCATCCAAACACAGCTTTAACGGGCCCTTTTTTTCCATGAATCCAAACGCGCATACTAGGAGCAATTTGATGGTCCACGCCTCCGTTTCTTTTTAAATAAATTAAACCTTGGTCACTAATATAATTTACAAACCAACTAATTTCATCGGCATGAGCTTCAATAACTACTTTAAATGCGGCATCAGGATTAATTACACCTACTGCCGTTCCGTAAGGATCGGTAAATGTAGAATCCACATATTTTGAAATATAATTTAACCAAAGTTTTTGTCCACTGGTTTCGAATCCAACGGGAGAAGGGTTATTTATGTATTCTTTTAAAAAAGAATAAGAAGCTGCATTAATAATTTCTTTTTTACCCTTGATTCTAGAAGTTGTATTACTTGATTTTGCAGTTTTGATATTTGCCTTTGCCATAAGTAGTAGTTTAAATGTATCGAGTGCAAGATACTACTTTATGTATTTAAATTTTAGCCCGTTTTCCTGATATTATTAATACTTTTGCGCTTACTAAATACTTTTAATGAACGCTCCTTTTGATATCAACCAGTTATGGAATTTATCCAATGATCAATTTTTAAATTTGGCCAAGGAGCTTTGTGTTTTTCAGGCCCAAAACAACCCTATTTATAAACAGTGGCTCACACTTTCTGGGCAGTCTATTGAAAGTATACATGCAACACATACCATTCCTTTTTTGCCCATTTCTTTTTTTAAAAATCAGGATGTGTTCATTGGCGAAAAACCAAAAACATTGTTTGAAAGTAGCGGTACTACACAGGATGTTGTAAGCAAACATTGGGTTGCGGATACCCAAATTTACGAGGCTAGTTTTTTGCGCTGTTTTGAGCTTTTTTATGGCAAGCCCTCTGATTACTGCATTATTGGATTGCTGCCTTCATATTTAGAACGCAAGCATTCTTCATTGGTATATATGGTTAATAAATTAATTCAAATGTCGGGTCACCCACAAAGTGGATTTTACTTGAATGAATTTGAGCAATTAAACGAGGTTTTAAAAACACTAGAAGCCAAAAAAGAAAATACGTGGTTTATTGGGGTAAGTTTTGGTTTAATAGATTTTTCTACTGCTTTTCCTCAACAATTAAAATATGCAAAGGTTATTGAAACTGGTGGCATGAAAGGTCGAAAAGAAGAACTCACCAAAACGGAATTGCATAGTTTATTAAAGGCTAATTTAGGGGTTGATATTATTCATTCTGAATATGGCATGACCGAGCTGTTAAGTCAAGCCTATTCATTGGGAAATGGTTTGTTCAAATGCCCACCGTGGATGAAGGTGTTGGTAGGAGAAGCGCAGGATCCAACTGCCCTTAAATCAAATGGAAGGGGTGTTTTGCATATCATTGATTTAGCCAATATTTATAGTTGTGCATTTATAGCTACACAGGATATGGGAGAGGTTTATGAAGACGGTACTTTTCAAGTTTTAGGAAGGTTAGATTACAGTGACAGAAGAGGCTGTAGTTTACTGGCGATATAATAAAGGAAAGTAGTAAGCTATTGTATTTTGAAAAATTATTCTTTAAATAATTTTTCAATCTCTGACATGTACATGTCGTTTAATCCATAATTATATTGTCTTTTATCAGCCCTATCTCTATTTTTAATAATTAATGGTTCGCTGTTTTGAGTAGCCATTTTGAATTTTTGATTTATTTTAATAAAATGGTCACTTCTACTCTTATTTTGTGTGAGGGTATCTTTTTGTTGTACACCAATAATTTTATTAATTGTCTTGGTAGAAACTTCTTCACCTTTTAAATGGTTTTTGTATAACACTTCAATTAATTCTTTTTCAACAATATTAATAGCGTTGAAAAAGTTTTGGTATAAATAAACTGTTACCTCCTTGGGTATTTTTTTTAGTCGAAAAAATCGCGTACTTAATCCAATTACAAGTAGTAATAAACAAATGCCAATAAATAAATTTGTTTTATAATTTGAATAAAGTATTGTTATAGTTTCAATGAAATTAGTTTTATTCGAGTAAATGCTTGAAGATTTGTTTGCGTCTATTGCTTTAAAGTTGATATTTGTTTTTAACCAGGTCAATGAATCATTTTCAAGTAAATTCATGAAGTATAAATCGCTTCCAAGGTTAAATTGAAAACCTGATTCAATGCCTCTTTTATTTGAATTGTAAATACTCAACCAAACGTCTCTTAGTTTACTCGTTTCTTGGTCATTAAAATTTCCTATTTTATTGGCTTCAAAATCTATCCAAAAAAATTCTAATTGACTTTGAAATACGTAATAGTTATCAAATCTTAATTCAAAATCATGTGCGCGCTTTGTACTCATGATTTTTTTGAATTCGGGCGTAAGTTTTCCGAGTGTAGTCCAAATTTTCGTATTAAAGTTATACATGTAACAACTGTCTGTGGCAGCCGTTTCAAATGAGTAGGGATATTTAGGATAGTAGTATGAATTTGAGACGTATAATTTGGGGTCTATTCTGTTTCCTTGATAATGCATTACGGCATCCTTGATATCATCAAAATAGGTTGGGATGGATTTATTGGTTTGTACCATTTCCCATTGTCTTGTTTGTGGGCTATAATAAGTTAAAATTCCTCTTATGTTCCAAAATCCGAGTCCACCCATTTGATATAAAGTGTCTTTTATAAAGAAGTTTTGAGCATAAAAATTGGATCCAGTATGTACCGTTAAATCGAGTCTTTCAAGAAGTATAGAGCCATTTTCTTTAATGGCCTTATACAATCTACCTGTTCCTAGCGGCTGAACATATACGTCTTTGCCTTTTTTGAGAATATTTGATTTTGTAAAGAGTTCGTTTGATAAACCAAATCCAAAGGTATTATTTAAGGTAAAGCTGGTATTATTTATAGTATCGTCCAATAAAAGTTGAAGAAGTTTAACTTCATGCTTTTTTAATGGGTTACTTTCCTTTTGAGCAAATAATGAGCTTGTTAAGTTAGCAAGCAATATTAAGATTATGACTTTTTTTAAAGATAGACCCATACACCAAAATTATATAAAAAATACAATAAGAAATTTACTTATTTGTTTTTCATCAAAATTTATAATATATTAATATGTAAATAATTGATAAACAATATATAATTATAATTTATAATTTTTCACATCTTTCATTATGTAAATTAGAAAATACACTAATACTTTAGAGCAAATTTGCTTTATAAGAAAAATATAAATATTTCAAATTAAAGAAATATTAAATATATAAAAAATATTATCCTTTGGGGGAAGGATAATCGGGGTGGTGGGGATTCGTCTCTATCACCCCAACTTTTTTGATGCTGCTTCTTTACTAATGCGTAAGACACCAGCAATTACAATACAGGTTCCCAAAACTTGTTGCCAGCTGAAAGATTCACCTAATATCCAATTTGCTTGGAATAAAGTGGCCACGGGACCAATACTTGTTACAATAGCCAAATTATTACTGCCTAACCTTTTCATACCTGAACTTAATAAAAAGGATGGGATCACAGTGGCTATCATTGCCAGAGCAATTACAAACCAAAGAATATTGGATGGAATAGGATAAATGATAGCGTTGATTCCACTATTATTTACTTTTTGTAAGATATAATGGACAAATATACCAATGCTTGCTGCTAGCATAGCAACACATGTATATAAACTGGCCCCCATCACAGGAACTAATTTTCCAGTGCCTACCAAGTAAAAGGCATAAGTAATACCACATAACAAAACCATGATTGATCCATAAATAAATAATTGAGTATTTGGCATTAAATGCAATTCACCCCAATAGGCTATTGCAATACCAAGGTAGGTAATAAAAATAGATGACCATTGCCGTTTGATAATGGGTATTTTAAAAATAACCCGGTTAATGACTACGGCCATTGTTGGATAAACAAAAAGAATAATTCGCTCAATCCCTGCACTCACATATTGCAGGCCTATAAAATCAAATAAACTACTCATGTAGTAGCCTAACAACCCCATTGCAACAGCCCACAAATAATGTTTTTTATGTAATGATTCTTTGAACTTTGATTTATTTAAAATTAAAATAATCAAATAAAAAGGAAATGCTATTAACATCCGCAACATAAGTAATGTTGTGGCGTCAATAGCACTTTCTCTAAAACAAAGTTTTATCCAAATAGCTTTTGTAGAAAATAAAATGGTTCCTAAAATGGCTATTATAAAACCTTGGTGATATGATAGTTCCTTTTTTATACAGCTACATTAAAATCTCTTAATGCATCATTTAAACTGGTCTTTAAATCGGTACTTGGTTTGCGTTTACCAATAATTAAAGCACAACTTACTTGGTAGTCTCCTGCAGGAAAAGATTTTTTATAAGACCCAGGAATCACAACACTTCTAGCGGGTACACGTCCTTTATATTCAATAGGTGTTTCACCACTTACATCAATAATTTTAGTACTCTTAGTTAAAACTACATTGGCACCTAATACTACTTCTTTTTCTAAATGTACTCCTTCAACTACAATACATCGGCTTCCAATAAAACAACCATCTTCCACAATCACAGGACTTGCTTGCAATGGCTCTAAAACTCCACCAATGCCAACACCACCACTTAAGTGAACATTCTTTCCAATTTGTGCACAGCTTCCAACAGTTGCCCATGTATCCACCATTGTACCTTCATCAACATAGGCGCCAATGTTTACATAGCTTGGCATTAACACAACGTTTTTTGCCAAGTATGCACCATATCTTGCCACTGCATGCGGAACAGCACGAACCCCTAGTTCGGCATAGCCCGATTTTAATGACATTTTATCGTGAAATTCAAAGGGTGCTAATTCCCATGTTTTCATTTGTTGAATTCCAAAGTACATTAATATGGCTTGCTTTACCCATTCATTCACTACCCAATCATTTCCTTTAGGTTCGGCTACCCTGAGTCTTCCTTTATCAACTTCTTCAATTACTTCACGAATAGCATCACTGTATGTTTCCTCTTTTAATAATGCACGGTCATTCCATGCAGCTTCAATCTTAATTTGTAAGTCCATTTATTGTCAATTTTGGCAAAAATACATGCTCCATCTTTATTTTTCCTTAATTCTTTTACACAATAAATCACCCTAATTATTGAAGGTATTGTTTAATTTGCATCATGTTTGCCCACCACGATGATATTAAAGCCTGTCTTGAAGCACTTCAAAAAGGAGGTTTAATTTTATACCCTACAGACACGGTTTGGGGAATAGGTTGTGATGCAACAAATGAAGCTGCAGTAAAGCGTGTGTTTGAACTTAAAAAAAGAGTAGATACGAAAGCCATGATTATTTTAGTTCAAAATGAACAATCTATTTTGAACTATGTTCAAGTAAATGAATTGCAAGTGTTTGATTATATAAAAGGTATTCATAAACCAACCACTGTTATTTATCAAAATGCAAGGAATTTAGCCCATAATTTAATGGCTGAGGATGGAACAGTTGCTATTCGTGTATGTAAAGATAAATTTTGCCAGGAATTAATTAGTGCGTTAGGCAAACCTATTGTAAGCACCTCTGCAAATATTTCAACTTATCCAACGCCTTTATGCTTTAATGATATATCCATGGAAATTATTGAAGGTGTAGACTATGTTGTGAAACATCGCAGAGACGAAACCGAATTGCAACAACCCTCTTCCATTATTAAGTGGGATGAAAATGGGCAATTAATCATTATTAGACATTAAAGTTGATGATAAATTGTCTCATCATTTTTTAAAGTATATACTAGCATGTATAAAATTGGGATTATTCAAACTGCTTTTATAGGTGATGTTGTATTAAGTACAGCATTGATTGAATCCTTGCATGCAAAACATCCTGAAGCAGAAATTGAGATTATTGTAAGAAAAGGAAATGAAGCGTTGTTTTATGAGCATCCATTTATTAACAAAGTAATTGTATGGGATAAGCAGCGCGCCAAGTATTCTAATTGGTTAAAAGTACTGCATCAGTTGCGCGCGCAGCAATATGACGTTTTAATCAATGTGCAAAGGTATGCTGCTACTGGTTTATGGATGGTTTTTTCAAAAGCTAAAATAAAAATAGGATTTGATAAAAATCCTTTCTCTTTTTTATTTACGCATAAAGTAAAACATGAAGCCATGCAACCAGGATTGCATGAAATTCAAAAAAATCATATGCTTATTCAAGTGTTGGATGCCGCTATTCCTTTGTGTAAACCAAAACTATATCCATCCCCTTCTGATTTTGAGAAAGTTAAATTTTTGCAATCTCAGCCCTATATATGCATTGCACCTGCATCAGTTTGGTACACCAAACAATTTCCGTTGGAACAATGGGTTCAATTTTTGAATACCTTAAATTTTGAAGGGAAGGTATATATCATTGGAGGTCCCGGGGATCGAAAAATCGCAAATCAAATCATTAATGAAACCGCAGACAATGCAAAAGTTAAAAATCAGATAGTGAATGTTGCGGGTCAACTCCATTTTTTAAGCTCGGCTGCATTGCAAAAAAGTGCCGTATTAAATTATGTAAATGATTCCGCGCCAATGCATTTTGCTTCGGCTGTGAATGCGCCTGTGGTGGCCATTTATTGTTCAACCATTCCCGAATTTGGGTATGGACCATTATCCGAAAATTCCTTTATTGTTCAAACGCAAAAG
The DNA here is from genome assembly GCA_023263235.1 of Sediminibacterium sp. The sequence goes on from JALQXE010000174.1 coordinate 16,235, forward strand.
AAATTAAGTTGTAAACCTTGTGGTATTCATGGTAAAAAAGCCTGCCCATTGGGTCATTTTAATTGTGCTTTAAGCATTGAGATGCAACAATTATATACTCCATTGGTTCAAATGAAGCAACATTAGTACATTTGCGCCATGCAGCTCCAACTTACTTCAAGGGAAACAGAACTATTAAAAGCAGTGGCCGAAGCTGCTGCCAAAATAGGGGTACCTGCTTTTGCAGTAGGAGGGTTTGTTCGTGATAAAATTTTAGAACGTCCTACCAAAGATATTGATGTGGTTTGTATTGGTGATGGTATGGCTTTGGCCCAGGCTTTTTCCAAAATGTTTCATCCCACACCGCCCGTTTCCTTGTTTAAAACTTTTGGTACAGCCCAAGTTAAATTTGATGATATTGAAATTGAATTTGTAGGGGCTAGAAAAGAAAGTTATGCGCGTCATAGTCGAAAACCCGAAGTGCTTCCAGGCACCATTGAGGATGATCAAAACCGCAGAGATTTTACTGTGAATGCATTGGCAATAGAATTAAATGTTGCTCATTTTGGACATATCATTGATCCCTTTGGCGGACTAGATGACTTGCAAAATAAAATTTTAAGAACTCCTTTAGCGCCTGCGCAAACATTTGACGATGATCCTTTGCGCATGATGCGAGCAATTCGTTTTGCAACACAATTGGATTTTACCATTACCGAGGAAACATTTAAGGGGATTCAACAAATTGCAGAACGCATCTGTATTGTGTCTCAAGAGCGCATTACCGATGAACTACAAAAAATAATGATGACCAAGACGCCTTCCAAAGGTTGGTATTTATTAAAAGAAGCTGGTTTATTACAACATATTTTTCCATTATTATTGCAGTTGGAAGGCGCTGAAACCTTGGATGGTATTGGGCATAAGGATAACTTTTCTCATACCCTTCAGGTTTTAGACAATGTGGCAAACACCTCCCATGATATTTGGATAAGATGGGCGGCATTATTGCATGATATTGCCAAGCCCAAAACAAAAAAATTCGAACCAGGTTTTGGATGGACCTTTCATGGGCACGAGGTAGTGGGTGCTAGAATGATCCCTAAAATTTTTACGCAGTTAAAATTGCCTTTGAATGAAAAAATGAAAATGGTTCAAAAGCTTGTGGCTATGCACTTACGACCCATATCATTAACCAAAGAAAATGTTACGGATAGTGCCATCCGAAGATTGCTATTTGATGCCGGGGACGATGTGGAAGCTTTAATGTTATTATGTGCTGCCGATATTACTAGTAAAAATCAAAATAAAGTAAAAAGATATTTACAGGGTTTTGAATTTGTGAAAGTGCGTTTACAAGAAGTGGAGGAAAAAGATAGTATTCGCAATTGGCAGCCACCTATAACTGGTGAAATGATCATGCAAATTTTTAATATTAGCCCCTCAAAACAAGTAGGACTTATTAAAGATGCCATAAGAGAAGCTATATTGGATGGGGTAATTCCCAATGAACACGATGCTGCCTACGATTTTATGTTGAAAGAAGCGGCGCAACTAGGCTTATTTCCTGTAATAAAATAGTAATTTAGCGTTTCAAATTTAAAGTATGGCCATTTTAAAGTTTAGGGTGTATTGGGAGGACGATGATGCTATTTATAGAGATGTTTTAGTGAAGCATACGCAAAATTTTTTATCACTACATGAAATCATATTAAAGGCCTTTGAATTTGATCAAATTCATGCAGCTACATTTTATAGGAGTAATGATATTTGGAAGCGAGGAAGAGAAATAAGTAAGGAAGTATATGACAAAGAGTATGTAGTGCCGCCATTAATCATGAGCGAAACTGCTATTGGTACTGAAATTATTGATACCAATCAACACTTTATATACGTTTATGATTTTTCAAAAGCTTGGACTTTTTTAATTGAGTTAATTCAGGTAATCAAAAATGCGGATGCCGATTTAACATTAGAATATCCTATTATTTCAAGAACTGAGGGCGTAGGTCCTATGCAATATGGTTCAAAAGGATTGTTGGGAAAAAACTTTGCAGACATTGAAGAAAAGTATGATTTATCGGAAGCAAAAGAAGGATTTGGTGAAGAAGGAGAAGAAAATGATGGAGATGATGATAATGAGGACACTGATGACAATGACGCTGATGATAATGACTCCGCATTTTTAGATGATTCCTTCGAAGCTTATTAATACAAGTGCATACAGCACAAAAAATAAAATACAGTGCCGGTCTTAAAAACAGTATATATTATTGTAGGTCCTACTGCTGTTGGAAAAACAGCCTTTGCGATTTCATTGGCACAAGCATTAAATACAGAAATTATATCTGCTGATGCAAGGCAATGTTATCAGGAAATGAATATTGGTGTAGCAAGACCAACTATTAATGAATTAAACAGCGTTACACATCATTTTATCGCAAGTCATTCTATAAATGACACAGTGAATGCATCGGTATTTGAGGAATATGCATTGGAAAAAGTAACCGAACTATTTAAGACCAAAGATGTAGTTGTTATGGTAGGAGGAACCGGCTTATACATTAAAGCATTTTGTGAAGGGCTAGATATGATTCCTTCAATTGATCCTGGAATTAGAGAGGGGATTATTCAACAATACGAAAAGATGGGGTTAAGGTGGTTGCAAAAAGAGGTTCAGGTAAAGGATCCTCTATATTGGGAAAAAGGAGAGCAACAAAACCCTCAAAGATTAATGCGAGCATTGGAGGTGAAGTTGGGTACAGGTGAATCTATCTCAGGTTTTCAACAAAAAAATAAAGTCACCCGTCCCTTTACAATCGTAAAAATAGGATTGGAAATGGATAGGGCATTATTGTATGAACGAATTAACCAACGTGTTTTAAATATGGTTGAAGAAGGCTTGGAACAGGAAGTAAGATCCTTAGTGCCTAATTTCCATTTGAATGCATTACAAACAGTTGGGTACAGTGAATGGCAGCCTTTTTTTGAAGAAAAAATGGGGAAATCTCGCGTTGTAGAAATGATTCAGCAAAATACGAGACATTATGCGAAACGTCAAATGACCTGGTTTAAAAAGGACCCCGAAGTTAAGTGGTACCAAGCATCTAGCATTAGGACCGACCAAATAATTCCTTAGGATTACTTGCCTATTTCTTCCCATAAATTAATCGAATTTTAGGCAATTAGCATTAGTTTTACAGTCAATTTTAAATCTATTTTATGCACAAAAAAGTTTTGTTGTTTTTTGTATGCAGTTTTTCCTTGGTACAGTTGTTTGCGCAAGGAAATTCCATACAGTTTGAAAAATATACTTTACCCAATGGGTTAAAAGTGATATTACATGAGGATCATAGTGCGCCCGTTGTAGCGGTTACTGCATTATACCATGTAGGTTCTAAAAATGAGGACACTGCGCGTACGGGCTTTGCGCATTTCTTTGAACATTTATTGTTTGAAGGTTCAGAAAATATTAAGCGTGGAGAATTTGACAAGTATGTAACCAATGCAGGTGGTGTGTTAAACGCCAATACTTCACAGGATCGTACTTTTTATTACGAGTTATTGCCTTCTAATCAGTTGGATTTAGGATTATGGTTAGAAAGTGAAAGAATGATGCATGCCAAAATTGAACAAATAGGTGTGAATACACAAAGAGAAGTGGTGAAGGAGGAAAAAAGAATGCGTATGGACAATCGTCCTTATGGAAGTTTTTTAACCGAGATGTTAAAGCGTGCTTTTAAGGTACATCCTTACCGCTGGGCGCCTATTGGAAGCATGGATCATTTAAATGCGGCTAAATTAGAAGAGTTCATTCAGTTTTATAAGACCTACTATGTTCCTAATAACTGTGTTTTATCTATTGCTGGTGATTTTAATAAAGCAGACCTAAAGAAAAAAATTGAAGCATATTTTGCAGCAATCCCTCCAGGTACTTCTCCAATTGTAAGACCTTCTATTAATGAACCAGCATTGGGTGGTGAGGTAAGAGACGTTATTGAGGATAACGTGCAATTAGAGGGTGTATTTCAAGCTTACCGCGCACCTAAGCAAGGGGTAAGTGAATACTATGCATTTAATGTATTGTCAAATATATTATCTGGTGGTGAATCATCTAGAATGAATAAAACCTTAGTGGATACTAAACAGCTTGCTGTAGCAGCACAATCGGTTCCTTATTTTAATGAAGACGAAGGGGTGTTAATTACACTGGCAATTGCCAACATGGGCGTGAAGGCCGATGTCTTGGAAAATAATATGGACAGTGTGGTGAATGATTTAAAAACAAATTTGGTTTCAGAAAGAGAATTTCAAAAAGTAAAAAACCAAATCACTACCGAATTAGTTGCTAGCAATGGAACGATGGCTGGTATTGCAGAGTCATTAGCAAATTATGAGGTTTACTTTGGAGATGCAAACTTAATTAATACTGAATTGGCTAAGTACAATAAAGTAACTAGAGAGGATGTTTTAGCAGTAGCTAAAAAGTATTTGAATAAAGACAATAGAGTGGTGTTATATTATGTACCTAAAGCAAAATCAAGTAAATAGTAAAGCACTTAAAAATAAATTATTATGAAAAAATATATCAAAATATTATTCCTATTTGTTCCCATATTTACTATGGCACAGCAAATAGACCGAACAAAAGCACCGGCACCAGCAAAAGCTCCAGTGATACAAGTTGCTACACCTGCTAGTTTTGAATTGGCCAACGGATTAAAAGTATTTGTTGTTAAAAATACAAAGTTGCCAAGAGTAACGGCTACCATTGCATTGGATTTAGACGGTTTTGTTGAAGGTGATAAAGCAGGACTTGCTAATATGGCTGGTCAATTGTTAAAACGCGGAACGACTACAAAGTCAAAGGCGGCATTGGACGAAGCTGTTGAATTTTTGGGCGGTTCATTAAGTACTTCAAGCCAAACTGCAACTGTAAGTGCTTTAAAAACAAATTTCCCTTCATTAATGAGCTTGCTATCAGAAGTGATTTTGCATCCTGCATTGGCTAAGGATGAATTGGATAAAGTAAGAAAACAAACCTTATCAGGGATTGAATCAAGCAAGGACGACGCAGATGCAATTTCTAATAAAGTAATGAATAAACTGGTTTATGGTGCCAACCATGCATTTGGTGAAATCACCACTACAAAAACAGTGAATAATGTAACCGAGGCGGATGTTAAAAATTTCTTTGATACTTATTGGAAGCCAAACATTGCATACCTGGTTTTTGTTGGTGATATTGAACCAGCAACTGCGAAAGCATTGGCAGAAAAGAATTTTGGCACCTGGAAAAGAGGAACCGTTGCCAAAGCGAACTTCCCTAAACCCGCATTACCTGCTCAAACTTATGTTGCCATTGTTGATCGTCCTGCAGCAGTGCAAAGTGTGGTTGCTGTTGCTTCTACCATTGATATGGCACCAGGTGCACCTAACGCCATAGCTGCATCTGTGATGAATAATATTTTAGGGGGTGGATTCTCTGGCCGTTTATTTGCCAATTTAAGAGAGAAGCATGGTTTCACTTATGGTGCTTATTCTAGTTTGAGCCCAAATAAACAAGTGGGTATTTTCTCGGCGGAAGCAGCTGTAAGAAACGAAAAAACAGATAGCTCGGTACAAGAATTATTGAGAGAAATTAATTTCATTAGAGATGAAAAAGTGGGCGAGGGTGAGTTGGAAAGAATGAAAAACTATTTATCTGGTGGTTTTGCAAGATCATTAGAAAATCCAGCAACCATTGCGAATTTTGCTTTAAACATTGCACGTTATAATTTACCAGCCGATTATTATCAAAAGTATTTAACCAATTTATCTGCGGTAGATGGTAACAAAGTACAAGAAGTAGCTAAAGCTTTATTGAACCCATCAAAAATGCATATTGTAATTGTAGGTAATGCTAAACAAATTGCAAAAGGCTTAGACAAATATGGCCCTGTGAAATATTTTGACTTTGAAGGTAATGAAGTGGAAGCTCCTGTGGAGGCTAAAGCAGATGCTTCATTGACGACTGAAATTTTAATAGAAAAAGTAATTAATGCATTTGGAGGTAAAGATGCAATAGCGGGCATTAAGGATTTGCAATTAAAAGGTACAGCTTCTGTAATGGGTCAATCATTGGATATGACTCAAACATATGTAATGCCAGGCAATACGGTATCGGTAATGTCAATGGGCGGAATGGCCATTATGAAGCAGTCTGTTGTAAATGGTAAATATGCAGTAAGTCAACAAGGAATGGAAGCCCCAATTACAGACGAAGTAAAAGAAGGATTGGATGAGGCAGCGGTGATTATTCCTGAACAAAACTATATTGCTAAAGGGTATAAATTAAAAATTGCAGGCGTAGAGAAAGTAAATGGCAAGGATGCTATTGATTTAGAAGTAACAACTCCTTCAGGTAAAGTTTCTCATCGTTTTTACGATGCTTCAAGCTATTTATTAGTAAAAACAGCGAGGAGTCAGGAAGTGCCAGGAAGAGGCGCAGTTACGCAACAGCAATTTTACAGTGGCTATAAAGCTGTAAATGGTGTACAATTAGCATCAGAGGAAATCATTGATATGGGTCAAATGAAAATCAACGTAAAGTATACCGATGTTAAGGCCAACCAAGGATTAAAAGTTACCGACTTAAAATAAATGAATCGTTCACTTTTTGAAATATAATTTTAAGGTTAAAAAAAGCGCATCCTAGGATGCGCTTTTTTTTTATTTCTAATCATGCTTATTAGAATCTAATACCGTAACCAATATTAAACATAAGCCTATTGCCTGTTAAACTTGCATAGGTGTTAGGCTTGTCATTTAGTCGGTATGGGAAAACTGCATCTTTAGTTGTTGTGTTCACAATTGTAAAGTCAATAAAATGACGATTTGTTCTGTATCCAATACCCCCACTAATACTCATTTGAGCAGCTTTAATATCTGAATCCTTGTAGGGTGATCCAATATAAGATGTACCTGCTCTCACCATCCAATTGCTCGTTAATTTTAATTCAGAACCAATTTTTATATTCACATTATTTTTGTAAATAGCTTTATTAGTTTGATTTAAAGCATTGTAATAGTCGGTACTTTCTCTATCATATGTGTTTGCATAAAAACGTGTAGCAGCATAATTTACCCACTCTATGTCGGCACTAATAAATCCTAAAGGTTGTGTTGGTTTATTTGGTACAGCAAAAAAGTAACTACCACTAAATGTTGCTTTCGTTGGTGTAGCAATGGTATATTCTCTTAAGCCAGGAAAACCATCATTTAAATCAAATGAACTAGCAGACTGAACGCCAGCATAACCTTCCGTGTTGGTGGTCATGTCCGAGCTTATTTTATCTCTAAACGTGATTAATTGTGGGGTGTGCAAAGAGAATCCAAATCTTAAGAATGATTCAGGCTTATAGATGATACCAAACTTTGCGCCAATACCCCAACCTCTTGAACTAAAATCTTCATTAAAAACAAATCCTCCAAATTGGTTATTAGGATTTGAAGTCGCATCTACTTCTGAATAAGTAGTACTGCGATTGTAATTAATCATAGGCATGATAAAACTGGCACCCATGTATAATTTGTCTTCTACGTTGCCTCCCCATCCGAATGCCAATTCATTATAGCTTCCGCTGGTTTGTGCATCATACATTTGATTAACGCCAGTAGATATAGGCACTAAACTTTGGTAGCCATTTACTGCGCCTGTTGCGTCTGCAGTGGTGTCAACTAAATAGGTTCTAAAGGCTAGTGAGCTTCCAAAGATGTAATTGTTTAATGCCGACAAAGTATCAGCTTGATCATTTACCAATTCCTCTAAATATTTTTCAGAAAAACTGCTAAAATTATTGCGTCCACTAAAACTGTGACGATTATTGTAGTCGGCAATTTGATTAAACGTGATTGAAAATGCAGAGCTTGTCCAATTGTTTTTTTTGCGACCGTCTGCAAAAACAATTCCTACTGTTCCAAAATTTCCTCTTCCGTCATTTGAAGAAGAATTTCTGCCTAAATAATTAAAATTATTTGTGTTACCCATAAAAGTAGGGGTAAACAAAAGTTCACTTGATTTATAAAAACCAAGGCCCGCTGGGTTTATATGGTTCGAAGAAAGGTCGCCTCCTAAGGATCCCATTGCGCCCCCCAATGCATTACTTCTTGCTGTTCCCTTGGGTGTAAACCAAGAAAGTTTTAAAGCGTCTTCCGGATCCTGTGCATACATTGTTAAACTTGATCCTAATAAGATCAATAAAAATATTTTTTTCATAATTGAATTATTTAAAACGAGCTATTACTATTATTTATTATTAGAGCGTGGTGCACGACCTCCTCCAGTGGATGATCCTGAACTATTAAATCCACCACTTCTTCCTCCAGTATTTGAACTTGAATTTATGGAAGGTGTATAGCTTGAATTATTACTATTTGAATTTGTGCTCGTAGTTTTAAATTGATTGTTATTACTGAATGAACGACTAGGACGATCCCAACTATTAGCATAGTTCACATTTGCATTATTCGTAACCACTCTTTTAATTAAGCTACCGAAATTATTATTTAAGTTACTATTGCCTGTATATCTCGTATTACCAGATATTGTATTTGTAGTATTATTAAAATTACCAGCACTTGAATTTCTTCGGTAAGCAGCTAAACCTGGTGCGCTATTTTGAGTAGCTCTTGGACTTTGATAATGAATGCGACGTGCAGGGATACCACCCACAAAACCACCACCATATAAACCACCATAATAATAACCGTAAGGATTCCAAAGGCCTGCGTAATAAGGATTCCATCCACCAAAACCAAAACCACCCCATCCAAATCCACCATAGCCCCAGCCGCCCCATCCAAGACCGCCCCAACCTAATCCAGCAAATCCCCAATCATCGAATCCCCATCCAAGGCTGTAGTATGAATTCATAAATGGATGATAACCTCCCCATCCAAATCCCATGTTCATGCCAAATGGATTAAACCATGAAGCACCATAAAATCCACTATACCAACTATTCCATCCTAAGTAAGAAGGGTAGTAAGCAAAATTAAATCTTGGGTCATTCCAATATCCAAAATCATCAATTGCATCCCAGCGGTTTCTGTTCGCTACTTTTAATCTTAAATAACGATCATCGGGGTAGCTTTGATAATCTTGATATTCTTGTTCGTTATCGGATTGTATTTGATCATTAGGACGCGCATTGTTTGTTCTTGCAGTTTGTTTGCTTGCGGCTTCAGTACTTGGGGTGTAATACAAATCGTCGGTTGCAGTTACTGTTGTTTGTTGCAAACTAGTGCAACTGGTACCAATACAACTAATCAGTACCATACCTGCTAGCATAAGCTTTAGCGGTGAAGATGTTATACGTGTATTCATGTTGAAATAGTTTAGGTTTTTATATGCCCTTAATTTAGCATACATTTGCTACTTCAAAGCTACGAAAATTTGGGATATAGGGCTTTTTTCGTAGATTGTTTTTAGAACAAAAATTGTTAAGATTTATTAAAAAATGGCAAAGGAATTAACAACAAGAGCGCAGGACTATTCACAATGGTATAACGACCTAGTCTTAAAAGGCGAATTAGCTGATTATAGCGCGGTAAGAGGATGTATGGTCATAAAGCCATATGGTTATGCTTTATGGGAAAATATGCAAGCAGCCTTAGACAAAATGTTTAAGGATACCGGGCATCAAAACGCCTATTTCCCATTGTTTGTTCCCAAATCCCTATTTGAAGCAGAGGAAAAAAATGCCGAAGGTTTTGCTAAAGAATGTGCCATCGTAACCCATTACCGTTTAAAAACCGACCCTAATAATAAGGGAAAATTAATGGTGGATCCGGAAGCGAAATTGGAAGAAGAATTAATTGTGCGTCCAACCAGTGAAGCTATTATTTGGAACACCTATAAAAATTGGATTCAATCGTATCGAGACTTGCCTATTTTGGTAAACCAATGGGCAAATGTGGTGCGATGGGAGATGAGAACAAGATTGTTTTTACGTACTGCCGAATTTTTATGGCAGGAAGGACATACTGCACATGCTACTAAGGAAGAAGCCATTGCAGAAACGGTTCAAATGTTAAATGTATATGCGGACTTCGCTGAAAATTGGATGGCAGTTCCGGTGATTAAAGGTGTGAAATCGGCAAACGAAAGATTTGCAGGTGCAGAAGATACTTATTGTATTGAAGCTTTAATGCAGGATGGTAAGGCATTGCAAGCAGGTACATCACATTTCTTAGGACAAAATTTTGCGAAAGCATTTGATGTAAAGTTTAGTGATAAGAACAATACTTTGGATTATGTATGGGCAACAAGTTGGGGGGTGAGTACGCGTTTAATTGGAGGATTGGTGATGACGCATAGTGATGATCAAGGATTGGTATTGCCTCCAAGAATTGCACCTATACAAGTAGTTATTGTGCCTATTTATAAAGGAGATGATCAAAAAGCAATCTTAGATGAAAAAATACATGCATTAGTGGCTTCCTTTAAAGCAGCAGGCATTCGTGTAAAGTATGATGATTCCGATAATCAAAGACCAGGTTGGAAATTTGCTGAATATGAATTAAAAGGAGTGCCTGTGCGTATTGCAGTTGGGCCAAGAGATTTGGAAAATAATCAGGTAGAAATTGCGCGCAGAGATACCAAAGAAAAAACAAGCGTGTCCATGGATGGTTTAACAGAGACAGTAAATAATTTATTGTTAGAAATACAATCTAATTTATTTAATCGTGCTAAACAATATCGCGACGAACATATCACCTCAGCCGATACTTGGGATGAGTTTGTAAATATATTAGACACCAAGGCGGGATTTGTTTCCGCACATTGGGATGGAACACCAGCAACTGAAGAAAAAATAAAGGAATTAACAAAAGCAACCATTCGTTGTATTCCTTTAGACAATTCTTTGGAAGCAGGTAAATGTATTTTAACGGGTAATCCTTCTACACAACGTGTTTTGTTTGCGAGAGCTTACTAAGATTTTGCAAGATGAAAAAACAAGGACCCATTCCTGATGCACTTGTCCCTTTTTTAGAAGGAAAAGTTTTATTAATGGATAAGCCATTAAGATGGACTTCATTTAAAATGATTCGTCGTGTGCGTGGACTTACTTTTGTACAAAAAGTTGGACATGCAGGCACTCTAGATCCTTTGGCAACAGGGCTTTTAATTATATGTACGGGTAAATGCACTAAGCAGATTAACGATTACATGGGTATGCCCAAAGAATATACAGGTACTTTGGTTTTAGGGGCTACTACAGCAACTTTTGATTTAGAATCCGAGCCGGAGAATTTTAAATCTATTGATCATATTACAGTTGCACAAATACAAGCTGCTACAAAGGATTTTATAGGTGAAATTTCCCAATTGCCACCCCAACATTCTGCAATTAAAAAAGACGGAGTGCGTTTATATGAAACTGCTCGACAAGGCATTGAAGTAAAAGTAGATCCTCGAAAAGTAACCATTGAAAATTTTGAGCTTACTAAAATTGATTTACCCCATATTGAATTTAAAGTGAACTGTTCTACAGGAACGTATATAAGAAGTTTAGTAAATGATTTTGGTGCTGCATTAGGGGTAGGAGCTTATATGAGTGCATTAAGACGTACTAAAATAGGTGAGTTTACTATTGAGAACGCAATACAATGGGAGGATTTGAGGGACGAGGTAGATGAATTATTAAAAGGGTAAACCAATCCCAAACTGCCAAGCATAATTATTTACCCTAGTACCATTAGGTTTCACTTCGGTCCATTTGATATTTTTTAAATCAAGCCACCCATCATTATAAGATCTGGTTGGGTCTTTCATTTTCATGGCATAATCTACACGTACTGTGAAATAATTAAAATCAATTCTAAGGCCGGTTCCCAAACCAACGGCTAAGTCCTTATATAATTTATTCAATTTAAATCCAGCATTAGGATCTTGCGCATTGTCGCGTGTATTCCAAATATTTCCGATGTCTGCAAACAAGGCAGAACCAATTTTATAAGAGCCAATTTGAGCAAGATTAAAACGATATTCCAAATTGGTTTCTAATTGTAAATCACCAAATCGATCAAAGTTTTGACTAATACGGCTTGTGTCATAAAAGGTAGAACTTCCCAATCCCAATTGCCTTAGTCCCCAAGCACGCATACTATAAGGGCCACCCGCGGTAAATTGTTTAAAGAAAGGAAGTTGTCCACCAAGTGCACCATCATTGCTGTAGTTATTGCCCCATCCGCCCATGAAGCGCCAAGCTAATTCGGAATAATTGTATTTCACTAATTTGCGCAGTTCCATTTCAACTTTAATATACCTATAAATATTTTTTTGAATAGAAGCGGCGCTGCCTAAAAGTCCTCCTGCTTCTTCGATACCTATTCTAAAATAATTATTTTGATTTGCGTGTTTTGACGAAGGGCCGGAATGAACATAGCTTATTGTTTGGCTAATTACATTACCATTGTTAAAAGAAGATCTTAAAAAAGGATTTAAAATCAATAAACTGTCAAGCTTTCCAAATTTTCCTAATTGATATAATTCAATATTAATTGGCTTGTAAGCAATAACATCTTCCATTCCATTTTTATTTTTTTTCCATTCATAACCCCAACTAGTTGTGAAGGATTTTAATCGATAATAATTCAATCGGTCAATATAGGATCCATTAAGCGAGAAATTGGTTTTTTCGTTGCTATTTATTGACTTTACAATGGGTTTGAATGGTATCATTAAACCCGGAAAACTATATGTTTGCCCTACATTTAATAATTGCGTTTGAGTAAGATTTGCTTTATTTAAATCCAGCTCAACGCCAGTTCTAAAACTGGTAATTGATTGAATAGATTTTTTTTGCACATTACGATCTCTAAATGTAAAACTTGTAGAAAGTCCAAGTAGATTTCCTGCACCAATTTCGGTGGTATTTCTACTTCCTTCTAAATCCAAACTAAAACCTCTTCTTAAAGCAGGTACCAATAAATAATGCAGTGTGATACTGTCATTTTTTAAGCTGGTTCTGGAATCTATTTGTTGCCATGCACCCAGTGCGCTTAAATTATTGAGGGTATGAAAAAAATAATGTTCATTAAATAAATCACCTTTATGAATAATGGATTGTTCTTTAAATAAGCGTGTTTTGAATTTTGGCTTATTGAACTGTTGTTCAATATCATCAATTCGATTAGCGTTATTTTGACCTTTTGATATGACGCTGTCCGGATTATCAATTAAGGCAACATCACTGTAAAAAATTTGCTCTTTTATAGGGTAAGCCTTAGTAATGGCAGGCGTTATATTTCTTAATTGAAAATTTATTTTCCAACTAGGGTTCTCTTTCGATTTTTTAATGGCATCCTGAATTTGATTTACCTGTGCCAAAGGATCCAAATTCAATTTCATTAAAGAAGTATTCATGGTATCTACTTCTGCAAAAATCTTTTCCTTGGTAAAATAATAGTAACCATTGGAGCGGAATAAATCTACTAAGCGGTCTAGTTCATTATTGATGGACTCGCTAGAAAAAGCAGACCCTTTTGTAATATAACTTTGCGCTGAATTTCTTTCGGCTAGTGTTTGTAATGCTTTGTCTCCTAATTGATAGGTAACAGTATCAATAATTGTTTTTTTATTGAGTGCTATTTCCATTTTCAAGTACACCCTCCACTCATTTTTTACCGTGTCTACTCTTGTGCTAAGGTTTAAATTTGGGCGATGGTATCCTTTTGTTGCCAAATAGTTTTGCATGTACTGAATGGTCCTTTCGTTTCTTTCAGGTTGATATGCAGTGGGTTGAATTATAGTACTAAAAATTCCAAATTGTCTAATTTTCCGCACTTTTAAACTATCGTCCCAGTAATTATCTAAATCATAGCTAATAGCTCTTAATACATTCTTGTTTTCGGGGTCTTTGATGACAATTTTGTTGTCATACACAAATGCCATTTCCTTAGGATAGTCGTGAACGATGGCTTTTTTCACATCGGCACATGCATTTATTAAAAATAAAAGCCCAAGTAGGGGAATTCTTGAGAAGAATCTAATATTTTTAAGCTTCGTAAATAACATGCATCAAATGGATAAGAATGAGCTCAAATATATTCAATCTTTTGCCCAAAAAAAACATTGGGTACAAGAAACTGTGTATTTGATTGAAGGTCCAAAGATGCTTGAGGAGGCTTTAAAGTCTAATTGTGAGATTAAAAAGATTTATGCCACGCGCGCGTGGTTAGGGTGTAACGATATTGGAGCGACAGCGTTTGAGGAAGTAGATGAAATTATGTTGTCAAGATTAAGCCAGCTTCAAACGCCTAATCAAGCAATTGCCTTGGTATATAAAAACGAAATTAAAAAGGTAGACGAAACTAAACAGCTTATTTTAGTATTAGATGGTATACAAGATCCAGGTAATTTAGGAACCATAATTAGGACAGCCGATTGGTTTGGCATACATCATATTTTAGTAACCGAGGATACGGCAAGTATTTACAATCCCAAAGTAATTCAAAGCACTATGGGAAGTTGTTTTAGAGTTCAAGTGGAAGTGGCGGACATAGAAGCCATATTAAGTAAAACTAAATACCCAGTCATAGGTACTTTATTGTCGGGCAGTTCAATTTACGAGCAAGTGATACCGCTTACAGGATATTTAGTAATTGGCAATGAGTCTAAAGGAATTAGACCTGCCATTCAAAAGGCGATTACACATCCAGTTTCAATCCCCAAATTTGGCGATGCTGAATCTTTAAACGCAGCTGTTGCAACAGGCATAGTGCTCTCTAAATGGAAAATGCAATAGATTAATCGAATTTAATGGCTTTTGCTGGAGCAATTTTCTTAATCCAAAGAGTGGGGATTAAAAAAGATGTATAGCTCACAAAAGCGGTACCCGCAATCACTAATACTACTTGTAGCCAATTAATATGAATAGGAAGATACTTTATAAAGTAGGCAGTTTCATCCAATTGAATGAAATTAAACTTTTGTTGCAAGAGTGCAATGCCAACACCCAAAATACTTCCTATGACAATTCCCATCCAACAAATAAAACTAGCTTGGTATAAAAATATTTGTCTTAAAAAAGAATGAGATGCACCCATTGCAGTAAGCGTGCCAATCATATTAACCCGTTCCAACATTAAAATAAATAAACAAGTAAGCAAATTCACAATGGCTATGATGAGTAAAATAGAAATTGTCACATTCTTATTTACGTTTTGCACATTAATCCAATCAAAAATTTGTGGGTAGTAATCTTTAATTGGCGTGGCCACCCAATTTTTAGGCATTCTTTGAATCAGACTTTCATTTACTGTTTCAACTGGCATATCTTTTTTTAAGTCAACTGCATATCCTTCAATTTGCGTGTAATTATTAATAATTTTTTGCACTGTTTTAATATCCACAATCACAAATTGTCTGTCATATTCCTCAATGCCGGAATGATAAAAACCAATCACTTTCATTTTTCTTTGCACCACATTGCCATTATTTAACAAATATATTCGGATACTACTGTCTAAAGGAATTTTTAATTTATTGGCTAGGGCGTCTGAAATAATAATATCATTTCTATTGCTATCCTGTGCATTAAAAACAGCCCCTTTAACAATAAATGGAATTTTGCTATTGGCAGGTACACCTTTCATTACCACACCTTCAATATCGGGTCCATAGGAAAGGACAGAGGACTGATTAATAAAAGGGGTTACACGCTCAACCGAGTCACTCCATAATACCTTGGCATTTTGGTTGAGTTCAATAGGTTCGCCACTCACGGAGGCAACACGAATATGACCCCAAAACTGATATACCTTATTCGAAATGCTTTGTTGAAAACCATTCACAATGGCTAAGGTTAAAATAATAGCTGCCACACTAATTGCCGTTGCTGCAATGGAAAGACGCACTATAAAACGCGTATAGGTTTTCTCCTTTTGGAAACTTATTTTTTTCGCAATATCAAAGGCAGTAGACAAGTTTATAATTTTCATCAAAACTAGTTTTTTCTCCTTATATATTCCCAATTATCATTTAGTTTCGTAAAGACTAAAACTCTAAAAATGAGGTATTATTGGATTGGATTAATTTGCGTTTGCTTTATGGCGGCGCCTGTTCAAGCACAGCGAAATCCAGACCTTGTGATAGATCCCAATATCCATACTGTTTTAATACATCCAAAAGGTAGTCCTTTGGCCCCACCCATTATCATTCTAAATAGCGGGGGTAGTTTACAAATTAGTTTTGATGATTTTAAAGCAAACTATCAGGATTACGCCTATTCTATTGAACTTGTTGATAGTAATTGGCAGTCTATTAGTATGAATGAGTTTGAATATATAAACGGTTTTAATCAAAATAAAATAAATAATTATTCAGTATCCTCTATTGCTACCCAAAAATATTTTCATTACCAATTCAACTTTCCTAATAATTATTGTAGCCCTAAATTATCGGGCAATTATATTTTAAAGGTTTTTAAAAATGGAGACAAAACAAATATTGCGTTTACCAAAAGGTTTTATGTCGCGTCTAGTATTGTAAACATTAATGCTCAAGTACAAGAGCCATTTGATGGTGCTATTTCAAGAACCCATCAACGCATAAAAGCCAGTATTGATATAAGGGATATACCCAATTTTCAAAACAATCAGTTAACGGTAAAAGTAATTCAAAACAATAGGTTTAATGATGCAAAAACTACCACTGCACCAAGTTTTATGCGCAATACCTATTTGGAATTCAATAATGATGGGGAACTGGTTTTTCCTGCCGGAAAAGAATACCGATGGCTTGATTTGCAAAGTTTACAACTAAGGTCAGATAGGATTGCAGAAATCAATAATAAAGAAGCAGTTACTAAAATAATAATGAGACCGGATGGAACGCGCGCAAATTTGTTGTATTCTACTTTTAAAGATTTGAACGGTGGCTATTTAATTATGAATACAGATAATGTTCAAAGTGAAAATCAAAACGATTATGCGCAAGTGCAGTTCACGTATGTTCCCAAAGACAATATTCCTTATTTGGATCAAAAATTATATTTAGCAGGAGCTATCACTCATAATATCTTAGATCCTAATGCCGAAATGCAATTTGACGTAAAGTTGGGCGTCTATCAAAAAACACTTTTACTAAAACAGGGTTATTATAGTTACTCTTATATATTAAGAGACCGAAATGCCCCCAATGATTTAGACGATTTTACCGAAACCGAGGGCAATCATTTTGAGACAGAGAATAATTATACCATTTTAGTATACTATCATGCACCAGGCACCCTTAATGACCAGTTGGTGGGTTTTGCAACCATAAATAGCCTTTTTTAATCTCCTCATTTGTGCTACATTTGCACCGGCAGGTCTTACACGACCAGCTCCTGCCGAACCTCCCCAGGACAGGAATGTAGCAAGGATAGGTGGTTGAGCGGTGCGATGTGAGTAGCCTGCCACTTTTTAATATTTTAAGTGGCATAACCCTAAACCTACCTATATGAAATTTTTTATCGACACTGGTAATTTAGCCCAAATTAAAGAAGCCAATGAATTAGGCATCTTAGACGGCGTAACAACCAATCCTTCTTTAATGGCCCAAGTGGGTGTAAAAGGAGAAGCTGCGATTGCCGCACACTATAAAGCAATATGTGAAATTGTTAATGGCGATATTAGTGCCGAAGTATTGTCCACCGATTTTGCAACGATGGTAGAAGAAGGTAAAAAGTTAGCTGCCATTCACCCAAATATTGTGGTGAAAGTACCCATGATTAAAGATGGTATTAAAGCTATAAAGTGGTTTACCGATAATGGTATTCGCACAAACTGTACTTTAATATTTTCTGCTGGCCAAGCTATTTTAGCTGCAAAAGCGGGTGCAACTTATGTATCTCCATTCATTGGTCGCATTGACGATAGTTCTTGGGATGGCATGGAATTAATTAGCCAAATCCGTCACATATATGATGTACAAGGATTCCAATCACAAATTTTAGCAGCATCTATCCGTAATGCTTTGCATATTGTAAAAGCAGCTGAAGCGGGTGCTGATGTTTGCACTTGTCCTTTAGATTCAATCTTAGGATTATTAAAGCATCCTTTAACGGATATTGGATTAGCTAAGTTCTTAGAAGACGCTAAGAAAATGTAATTTTTTTTAAAGCTTCACGCTTTGATAAGTTAGATAGAGATGGGTGGTCCTTTACAAATTGGACTACCCATTTTTTATTGGTATTTGCATACGCGCGTAATGCCCATCCAATGGCTTTTCGTACAAAGAAGTCTTCGTGCAAATGACTGTTCTCAATATACTTACTTAATAAATTTTTATCGGTCTTTGTTTTGTAGGTGAGTTGGAATAAAATACTCATTCTAATCAACCATATATTGCTTGATTGGTTCCACTTGTTAGTATATGTTTCGATATGTTCAGGATACAATAAGAAAAATTTACTAATAACATGTGTATTGGTGCTATCCACCGAATCCCACCAGCTTTTATGTGTAATCATCCATTCAATTAATGGGAGGGTTTTAATAGACCATAA
>JALQXE010000001.1 GCA_023263235.1 Sediminibacterium sp.
ACCTTTGCTCACTTGGATGCTACAACGGTATTATCTCGAAAAATTGCCGAATTAGGAATCTATCCTGCTGTTGACCCACTGGATTCAACATCTCGTATTCTAACGCCTGAAATCGTTGGCGAAGAGCATTACAATTGTGCACAACGTGTGAAATTGACCCTACAACGTTACAAGGAATTACAAGATATCATCGCAATCTTAGGTATGGATGAATTAAGTGACGAAGATAAATTAGTTGTATCACGTGCTCGTCGTGTACAACGTTTCTTATCTCAACCATTTCATGTAGCTGAACAATTCACTGGATTAAAAGGAGTATTCGTTTCTATCGAAGACACAATTCGTGGATTCAATGCAATCATGGACGGAGAAGTGGATCAATATCCTGAAGCTGCCTTTAACTTAGTAGGTTCATTAGAGGATGCAATTGAGAAGGGTAAGAAAATGATGGCTTAATTTATTTTATAAACTAGATACATGTTATTAGAAATATTAACACCCGAAAAAAAGCTTTTTAGCGGCGATGTACAAGGCGTTCAATTGCCTGGTATAGACGGGTTGTTTGAGGTCTTGGATAAACACGCACCGCTTGTAAGTGCATTGGGTGTAGGTAATGTGAAAGTTTTACAAAAAGGCAATGCATCTGAAACCTATGCAATACAAGGTGGTTTTGTGGAAGTGATTAACAACAAGGCAACTGTTTTAGTGGAAGGTGTTTTATAGTTAATTTAAACTTAATTAAATAAAATTCAAAATCCCTTGGTCAATTGCCAAGGGATTTTTTTATATATTCACATAAGCAAATACCATCATTGAATTTTGCATATGAAAAAGACTTTCCCAATTATATTTATTTTAATTACTCTATCCATTGTAGGGATATTCTTTATACAAATCACTTGGGTGCAGGGGTTAATGATATTGGCTAGAAATCAGCTGAATGATAAAGTGAATCAGTCGGCGGTAGTGGTGTCGAATGAAGTAAGCAAAAAAGTGAATACCGGTATTTCATTTAGGTTGCCCAAAAGTGCACAAGGATTGAATGAGGATTTTCATGTGCATAGTTTTGATCCTTCGGTTGCCAATATTTACAATGATAAAGAATTGGGGGAGCGCATTCAGGAGGCTTTGAATAAAAATGGACTAGAAGATTTAAAGCATGAATTTGCACTGGCGGATAAAACTGGCGTAATAAAATTAAAAAGTAGTAAGTTTTATAATTTTTATACCGATACAACTTCAAATACTTTACAGGTAAGAGTTTCTGTGATACCACAAGATTATATTGAGCCCGCCGGACCATTCGAAACTATTATTATTATTATACCTGAAGTAAATACTTATATTTTACATGATTTGCTTTGGATAATACTTGGCGCTGTCTTATTTATATTAATTGTATTAGCGGCCTTTTTTATAACAGTTCGCTCTTTGGTGACGCAACAAAAATTAAACGGTATAAAAAGGGATTTTATCAATAACATGACGCATGAACTTAAAACACCAATCGCAACCATTTCTTTGGCTGTTGATGCATTAAAAAGTCCTAAAGTACAAAACGACCATAAATCCTTAGACTATTTTAGCAATATCATTAAAGAAGAGAATGAAAGAATGAACAAGCATGTAGAGGTCATTTTACAAGCAGCGCAACTAGAAAAAAAGGAATATGAATTAAATAAGCAGCCTCTAGATGTGCACGATTTATTGTTTGGCGTATTGGATAGTTTTAAATTGCAATTAGATGCCAAGCCTTCTCATATCCTAACAAATTTCGATGCCGATCCTTCTATCATTGAAGCGGACGAAGAGTATTTATTGCATGTTTTCTCTAATCTAATTGATAATGCGATTAAATATTCAAAGGAGGAAATTAACATCACCGTTACCACCATATCATGGCCTGGGGAATTGCAAATTATTATTGAAGATAAGGGGATAGGTATGGATGCAACGACCGCAAAAAATATATTTGAAAAATTTTATCGCGCCCATACAGGAAACATCCATGATGTAAAAGGATTTGGCTTAGGAATGAGCTATGTGAAATGGGTAATTGATATACACAAGGGTAAAATAAAAGTTCAAAGTGAACTTGACAAGGGTACGAAAATGATAATCACTTTACCTGTTGCGAATCCAAAATAGGGAGCCGTCGCCGTAACTTAAAAATCGGTAATCATTTTCAAGGGCATGGTTATAAACTTTCTTCCATCCATCGCCAGTAATTGCAGCAATAATTAAAAGTAAAGTGGATTTAGGTTGATGAAAATTGGTAACCAAACCATTGCATATTTTGAATGTATAACCCGGTGTAACCATGAGTTGCGTTTTAGCAATCAACTTTGTACTTCCTTTGTCATTTAACCAAGTAATCAAAACTTGCATTGCTTCATTAACTGTCAATTTTATATAAGCTAGTTCATAGGCCTCCCATTGTTCTAAATGAATTTCACTTGATGGAATAGATCGCTTATATTCTTGTTCATATTTAAACGCTTTAACACCCATCCAATAAACAGATTCAATGGTACGTAAGCTTGTAGTGCCAACAGCTATGAGTGGCTTATTTTGGGTACCTGCATTTTTGGCAATGTATTGAATCAAACTTAAGTCCACATCAATAAATTCTGCGTGCATATTATGTTCGTCGATCGTTACGGATTTAACGGGCATAAATGTTCCAGCTCCTACATGTAAGGTTAAATATTTTTGATGAATATTTTTTTCGCTCAAACTTTTAAAAACTTCTTTACTAAAGTGCAAGCCTGCTGTAGGGGCAGCTACTGATCCCTCTTCAATAGCGTATGTGGTTTGGTATCTATCTTTATCTTCTTCGTTTGCTTTTCTTTGAATATATGGTGGCAATGGTATATTGCCTATAGTGGATAAAATTTCTGAAAAAGAAATGTGGGGATGATCCCAACAAAATTCAATAATATATTTACCATCTGTTTGTTCTATTTTTTTTGCCTCAAAACAAAAAGTAATATTATCAATTAAAATCTCTTTTTTCAAAACATCTTCTTTCCATTTTTTAGCACCACCAACTAAGCAATTCCATCTAACTTTATTTTTTGCTTGCATCGCAAGCAATACAGGCGTGTATTCAATTGTGGGCTCCAAACAAAAAATTTCAATGGCACTTGTATTGTTTGCTGTATTTATTTTTTCAAATAATATTCTTGCAGCAATTACTTTACTGTTATTAAAAAGTAAGGTTGCATTACTTGGAATATAATTGGCAATATGCGCATAATAACTTTCTTGAATAATATCTCCGTCCCATATTAATAGTTTACTATCTGCTCTATTGGCGGCAGGGGTATATGCAATTTTGCTATCTGGTAGCGTATAATCAAAGTCCTGAATGGCAATTTTGGGCTTATTGAACATGCCGCAAAGGTACATTTGTCCCAATTTATAGCCTAATTCACCAGTTATAAACCTAAAAATGGGGGTTTTCCACAGTTCTTAACACCCTAAATTCTAGAAAATCTGCTAAATACCCCTCAAATCCTTTGGTCATAAGGCTTTTAGGTCGGTTTATTTCTTGTGGAAAACTAGAAAGACCTATTTGTGCTTTAAAAGTGGTAAAAAGTGTTATTTTGTGTGAACAAGTGGTAAAAATCATACTAATTATTAACAATGACAGGCTTTCACGGAGAATATCAATCAACTATCGACGCTAAAGGGCGTTTCCTAGTTCCTGGCAGTTTGAAAAAACAGCTGTCAGAAGGGGAGACACGTTTTATTGTGAGTAGGGGGTTTGAAAAGTGCTTGACACTTTATCCCATTGGAAGCTGGCAAAAGATATTAGATAAGATTAGTCAGTTGAACGACTTTGATCCTAAAGTGCGTCAGTTTAGACGTCAATTTTTAGGGGGAGCAACCGAGGTAGAAATGGACAGCGCAGGCCGTTTATTATTACCTCCTACATTAAGAGAGTTTGCTCTACCTGGAAAAGAGATTGTTTTAGCTGCTGCATTAGATCGATTCGAGATCTGGGATGCAAGTTCTTATAAAAAGCTCTTTGAGGA
>JALQXE010000075.1 GCA_023263235.1 Sediminibacterium sp.
AAATATAGAAGCTAATTTACCTACAAATGAATCTGGCCCTTGTGTTTGAAAAATATCCAACATCATTCCCCTTGCTCCACTCCCACTTAATGGTTTCATTATAGCAACTGGTAAAGCACCAATGAATTCAGTATTGATTCCAGTAAGTTGAATTAAATAAGTTATTCCACTTAATATGTAGCCCATCGCACCGCTATCTCTAAATACTCGAATAGCAACCAACATAGCCACTAAATAAGGGATAATTTTTACAATTACTTCAAAACCTTGTTTTGCCCCATCAATAAAAGCATCAAAAACAGAAACTTTTTTATAGGCACCTCCTAAAATAATAAGTACTATTATCAACAACAATAATCCATTTCCAAAAACCTTGGATAGAATTTCTTTGTTCTGAGGACTTAACGTATTTACCAATAATAATACACCTGCCATCAAACCAATCAATCCTAAAAGCCAGCTAATGAGTACCTTATCCCATTTTAATTTTTGATACAATCCAACCATTAAAATACTTGCCAATGTAGTACCTATAGTTGCCAATACACAAGGAATAAATATACTCGCAGCGTCATGAGAACCTGCAGCTAAACGATAGGAAATAATTGTTAAAGGTATAATGGTTAAACCACTCGTATGCAACACCAAAAACATGATTTGTGCATTGGTGGCTTTTTCTTTATCTGGATTTAAGGTTTGTAAACTTTCCATAGCTTTTAAGCCAAAAGGGGTGGCTGCATTATCCAATCCAAGCATATTTGCACTAAAATTCATAACCATATGACCCATAGAAGGATGATTTGCTGGTACCTCAGGAAACAATCTGCTTAAAAAGGGATTCATCCATTTGGCAAGCTTTTGTATAGCACCTGCTTTTTCGGCAATGTTCATTAATCCTAAGAAAAAAACCATAGTTCCTGTCAAGGGCAAGGCAACATCCAAAACCGAGGACTTTGCTGCATCAAAAATACCATCGGCTAACAATTTAAATATACTCGTATCACCCAAAATAATGAGTTTAAATAAGGCAATTACGAAGGCAATCAAAAAAAAGGCAATCCAAATGATATTTAAAGCCATATTATGTATTGTTTATAGGTCTAATATAGCCCATTTTGCGATTAGAATTGTATTTTTGCGCTCTTAAAACAATCAAAATATGGCTTTACAGGCAGGAATTGTGGGATTACCAAATGTGGGAAAATCAACCTTATTTAACGCAGTAAGTAATAGTGCTAAAGCACAAGCAAGTAACTATCGTTTTTGCACGATCGAACCAAATGTTGGCTTGGTAGATGTTCCAGACAATAGATTAGATCAATTGGCAGAACTCATTATCCCACAAAGAATAGTACCTACTCAATTAGAAATTGTAGACATTGCCGGATTGGTAAAAGGGGCAAGTAAAGGCGAAGGATTAGGGAATAAATTCTTGGCGAATATTAGAGAAGTAAGTGCCATTATTCATGTAATTCGTTGTTTTGAGGATGAAAATGTTCTTAGAGAAGAAGGCGCTATAAATCCTATTGGAGATAAGGAAATTATTGAAACTGAGTTGCAATTAAAAGACTTAGACAGTGTAGAAAAGAAAATGCAACGTACTGAGAAAATGGCAAAAACAGATCCTAAAGCAAAGATAGAATTAGAAGTATTGCAAAGATGCAAATCCCACTTAGAACAAGGAAAAAGTATTCGTTCATTAGGTTTGGATAAGGAAGAAAGAGTTGCTATTGCTGATATTTTCTTGTTAACAGAAAAACCAGTAATGTACGTGGCCAATGTTGATGAAAAATCTATGCACACTGGCAATCAATATTCTGAAAAATTAGTGGCAATGGCAAAAGAAGAAGGTGCGCAAGTAATTGTGATGTGTAATAATATTGAAGCACAAATAACCGAATTAGAGGATCCTGAAGACAAGGCTTTATTTATGGAAGAATATCAAATGAAAGAACCTGCCTTGAATAGATTAATTCAATCTGCGTATAAGCTATTGCAATTAGAAACATACTTTACTGCAGGAGTGCAAGAAGTACGCGCATGGACAATTGGAAACGGATGGAAGGCGCCTCAAGCTGCTAGTGTAATTCATACCGATTTTGAAAAAGGGTTTATCAAAGCGGAAGTAATTGCTTTTGATGATTTTATCAAATACAAAAGCGAAGCCGCTTGTAGAGAAAACGGCAAATTAAGAATTGAAGGAAAAGAATACATCGTAAAAGATGGAGACGTGATGCACTTTAGATTTAATGTATAATATCTTTTATGTTTCGTTATAAGAATCTATATATACTTATTTTCACCATTGCAGCTACTGCCTGTAACTCAAACAGTAGTGACGATGCTTCTAGTAATGAAAATAACGTAATGGATGCGCCATCCACTTTAACCTACCAGGTAGTTAAAACCCATAAACATGATAGCACTTCATATACTGAAGGTTTAGAATGGAAGGGTGATACACTAATTGAAAGTACAGGTAATTATAAGCAAAGTAAGCTCATCATTTTGGACACCAATATGAAGCCACTGCGCAATCCAATTAAATTAACTGATGAATATTTTGGAGAAGGTACTACCCTCTTTAAAGATAAAATTTACCAACTTACTTACAAAGAACACAAAGTATTTGTATATGATGCAAAAACTTTAAATAAAATAAATGAACTCTATTTCCCTTTTGAGGAGGCCTGGGGAATGACACATAATGACACAGCAATTATTGTAAACACAGGAGGCAGTAATTTATATTTTATTGACCCAGCAACCTTTAAAACAATAAAAACAGTAGGCGTTTATGATAATACCGGTTACATCACAAATGTAAATGAACTAGAATATGTGAACGGCAAATTATTTGCCAATGTTTATTTAACGGATAAAATACTACAAATAGACCCTGTTAGCGGTAAAGTTTTAGCGGTTGCGGATTTATCCAATATATTAGCACAGGTGGGGATTAAAAATAATCCTAAATCTACCGACGAAGGAAATGTATTAAATGGAATTGCCTATCACAAACAAAGAGGCACATTCTTTATTACTGGTAAAATGTGGCCTGTTACAATTGAGGTGAAATTGAATGGTATCAAGTAAAATATAAACTAGCTTTTTAATATTGGTCTACTTTCATTTTTATTTCATAAATAATTGAACTCGCTTTCTCAGAATCACTTTTAGCCTTTAAGTTAGAAATACAAGCCACAATAAAGGCACGTATAATTCCAAAATATCCAGTCTGCTTATATTTTTCACTTAACAAGCTAACATAAAAACTATCAAACCACATAGGTTTATATTGTACAACTTTCAAATTATGCACTTTACATAATTTATCCATAGATCTAGGGGAAAAATGATATAAGTGTCTTGGAACATCATAGGCTGCCCAAAAGTTTTTATAAAAATGGGCATCATAGCTTTTATGATTAGGAACCGCAATAATTAGTCTTCCATTGGGTTTTAATAAAGATGCAAATATACTCATATAAATATGTAAATCATGTACATGCTCTAAAACATGCCATAATGCAATTACATTGAAGCTTTCTTTAGGTAATGAATTAAGTGCTTCGATGGGTAATAAAGTTAAATTGAAATTATTTAACGCTCTTTGCCTACTAGCCACATCAGGTTCTAATGCAGTTACTTTCCAACCTTTATTTTGCATAGCATGTGCAAATGCCCCTGTTCCAGCTCCAACTTCTAAAATACTCCCTTTATATCCTGTAAACAATGACTGAACCCAATTGGTTTTTTGAATTAATGTTCTAGCTTTTACTTTATGATACAACTGGTTCATCCATCCTTCATTTGTATCGGTGTGTGATATGTAGTTAGGAAAATTATAGTAAGGTGCAATGTCTTGTTTTGAAGGTGCTGGAAAAGTATACTTCAACCCACAGCTATTACACTTTAGAATATCAAATTGTGCTTGTGTTAAAGAATAATCTTTACTATGTAAAGACAAACTAATATTATCATTTTTACAAACAGGGCAAGGTGTATAAGACTGTTGATGAAATGACATATACAATTAAAATTGTTTGTAGAATATAAGTGCGGCTGCTATAAAAATTAAACCAATAGCCCAAGCCAACCAATAATCTTTTCTAACATAGGATGTGTTATCATCATTTTCATACAATGTGGTAAGGTTTATTGTTAAATCCTTATAATATGCATTACCATTATATAAGTTATTCCATGTAATCTCTTTCCCATTTTTATGCAATGTACCTAAATTGCCAAATGTTAAACTTGCAATATCTAACATTGTAAACTGTTTAATAAAATTTTCAAATTGTACATTTGCTTGCTCAACAGATATATTTAGTTCGTCTGACAAAAATGTATAAAAATGTTTGTTAGGGCTTACTTCTGCTAATTCTAAAACAATAAACTCTTTTGGCGCAATAAATTTATCTTGCTCCCAATGAGAAGATTGTCTGCTCCATTTTAAAATACCAATAGTTGGTAAATCAAGATGGCCGTTTTTAATAAAATATTGTACTAATGGTTGAATCATAAATTTTACTTGAACGAATATACAACACCTGCAATTAATTGAACACCTAAAGAAGGGTAATTTGACCATCTTTGATAAGGCTTATTCAATAAATTATCCCCTTTTAGCCATGCTGTAAAATGATTGGTTAATTTATAAGTCATAGATGCATTAATTACTAACACATTGTCTAAATCATAAGGGAGGGAAGATTCATTAAACAAGGTAGCCCCAGTGAAATATTGGAGAGCCCCGTTAAGTTGAAATATTGAATTGGGCGACCAACTAAGTTTTGAATTCAATTCTAATGGTAATATACCCCATGGTTTTGCATTTTCTTGTAAAGAATTGAATTGAATGTATTTAAAGTCGTTAGTTATTAAGAAATGATCACTAAATTGATATCTTAAATTAGCATCCAATTGGATAGTACTAGCCTTTTTTTCAAAAATGGATTGATAATACAAGCCATTATTTAGAATATTAGTATTTTTCTTTTTATTAAATAAAAGAAAGTTCGTGTAATCATTTATGGACAATCCAAATCCATAATTTAACCTTTTCCCATTACTAATATTTAATGCTAAAAATTTACTGTCTTGTGTTGTAATTTCTAATTGATTGGGGACTGAAATCCAAGGATTTTGGCTTACTAAACTGCTATAACTATTATTATTAGCATATGCATGCCAACCTGCAATTAATACGTAATTAGTATCCTTTAAGGTTTTTTTATAAGCGATATCTGGATATAAGTGTAATTGATTATCAACAAGCACTGGACTTACACCTACTTTAAATTCACTACCAAATTTATTGAATACTAAATTAGGATCTATTCTTAATAAGTATTTAGTATTGCCATTTAATATTCTTGATGAAAATTGACTCATCGAATATGCAACATCAAAATGTAAACTAGTATTATTATTTAAACCAACAGACATTGGAATATTAAGATTCAAAAAGTGATTACTAGCAGCCTCTATCCCCTCAAATCTTTCATAAAGCAAACTAGGTGCATATCTGAAAACATTATTAGATTTAACTTTTGAAGAAATCCAATTAAATATCGCACCTGTCAAAAAACTATTTTGCTTAAAATTAGCTAAAGGCAATAATGTTGAATCGGGTACCAATCCATATCTATACCTACCAATTTGTTGATAATACATTTTCGACAATAAGTGTCCTTTATTTGTGAATGCATAATCCCCAATATATGAAAGACTCAAATTTCTTGTAGATTGAAGCGGATGCTCCCCTTGAATGGACTCATTATTTATATTAAAACTATGGGTATTGTTGTAGCCATCTAAAAAATAATGATCCACATCTATGAAATGATGAAAGTAATTACCGTACCCAAATTTCAATGTGCTGTTTCTCTGAAGCAAAACCAATGAATCCATTTTAAAGGATCTTGGAACTAATGGAATAGGTTTATATTGGAAGCTTAAATTTTGGCTAGGCACCTGATATTCTACTCTTATGGATCCAGTGTCTTTTCGCTCACTTGCATTTACAAAATCTATTTTAGCAATATTTTTAAGTTGTGGTTTAAAGGCAGATAAAATAGTAACTACTTTCTCGGGCAAAGTATCC
The DNA here is from genome assembly GCA_023263235.1 of Sediminibacterium sp. The sequence goes on from JALQXE010000075.1 coordinate 6,113, forward strand.
TTATTGATAGATGCAGGAACTGTATAATTAACATCTAATTTAACCTCAGGATTCGCATTACTCGATTTTACAACTTTAACTGTTTTACCTTTCTTAGTTTTAGATTTAGTATTCTTTTTCTTACTCGTTGATTGCTTGGATTTTTTACTTTTCTTTTGAGCACTCGCAGGTGCAAACATTAATATAAATGCAAATGAGAAAAGTAATATATAGATAAAATATTTTTTCATAGTCCTTATTTCTAATTATTTGAAGTTTCAACTAGTAACTTTAATTTATTCGTTGCCTCTAATTTTAGTTCTTCAATATTTGCATTTTCTGCTACACTCTTATAAGTGGCAATTGCATTAAAGTTATCTTTTTGGGCCATATATATATCGCCGAGTAAAATATATGATTTGGTCACCCAATATTCGTAGGATGATTGTTTCTTAATTACTTCAAATGCTGTTTTTTCAGCCAATGTTAGTTTTTGTTGATCCAAATATAACTTAGCCAACAAATAGTGCGCTTCTGCAGTAATTAAGGTTGAATTTGACTTAATCACTTTAGTCAAAATTTGAGTAGCAGTGGAACTGTCTTTATTGATAAGTGCTTGATGATATAAAGCCATATTGGCAATTACTATATCGTCTGGGGCCGAACTTTTATCTTGTATAATTTTATTAGCAATAATCGCACATTCTTGCCATTTTTCGTTTTTATACCCACATCTCAATAATCCTTTTAAAGCTTCATTTTTATTTTCTTGTTGAGTAGAAATACTATATAATAAATTAAAATATTTTTCTGCTAAATCATAATTTTTTAAATTAAAATAATTTAATCTGGCTGCTAGCAAAGAGGCTCTTTCTGCAAATTTATTGGGAGATTGATTGGCAACCAATCCAAAATAATAGGCAGCTGAATCATAATTTTGCTGTGCATATTCAATTTCAGCAACAATATTGATAGCATCTAATTGATTTTTTCCTGATGGGAATGCGCTTAAATATTTTTTGAAACCTTGAGCTGCATCTGAAAACTTTTTTTGCTCATATTTTAATATTGCAGCTTTGAATGTTAGAGAATCCTGTTCATTAATTGCCAAAGGTTTGCCATAGGCATTCATGAATTGAACAAACAATTCAGGGGTTTGATCTTCAATATAAATATTTCTAATAAATTCTTCGGCATTTTCGCTTTCAATAGAATTTGGATAAGCACTATATAAGTCTCTAAAATTTTGTAAGGCCGCTTCGTTTTTATTTAAATTAAAATAAACGATACCTAATTTATAATAAGCTTGTGGGTAATAGCTAATTGCTTTTTTATCTAGTAATACTTTACTTAAAGGTTCAATTGCTGCTTCAAAATTTTCTTGATTAGTATACGTATCCGAAAGCTCCATATAAGCATCATTCAAATATGGTGATTTTGGAAACTGAAGTACAAAATCTTTTAGAATTTTGATTTTATCGTTAGCCTTTCCCATTCCGCCAACAATAATTGCTTTTTGCAATGTTGCATAATCCGTAGTTACCCATTCCCATTCAATTGCATTTTCATAAACTTCCAAAGCTTGTTTATATTGCTTTGTCATCATTTGACAATCGCCCAGTCTCAAATAGGCATCTTGTTGATATGCTTCAATCATATTACTATGATTGTATTTTGATACATCAGAAAACAAACCTAGTGCTTTTTGATAGTTTGCCTTTTTTAAATAGCAATATCCTAAAGTATATTTTGCATGACGTTGTGAAACTTCCCCAACTTCAATTGGATCCAATAAGAAACGTTCTAAAATTTCAATAGCCATGTCTATTCTACCTAATTTATAAGAAAGCTCCCCAAGCCAAAATTTTGCAAAAGGAAGTATTTTGGTATTATAAGGAGTGTTTAATATTTGCTCCAATAAAGGGTAAGCTTTTTCAATTTGGCCATCGTTAATATACAAAGTAGCCCTACCATATAAAATGCTTGGGTATAATTTTAAAAGTTCTGTAGATGGGTTTTGTACCGATTCGTAAGCCTCTTTGGCTTGAATAAAATTGTTGCTATATGCCAGTGCAGAAATCCACAAGGATTTTGCTTCTTCCTTATAAATGGAATTAGCATACGTATTCATAAACTTATCTAATGTTGAAATAGCATTGCTATATTCTTTTAATTCTACACAAAGTTTACCATAGTTAAATAATGATATTTCTTTTTGAGCAAGATTTAAACTTTTTGTTGCACAAATTAAAAATGCATTTTTTGCACCGTTTTTATCGTTCACTTTTAAATAAGAAGTGGCCAAGAGATACATGCTATTTTGGCCTAATGAATCCTCTACATTAGCAAGTTCTTTAAATCCTGGAATTGCTTTTTCCCAATTTTGAGATTGAAAATAACAGAATGATAATTGATATAAATCCTGCGGATCTACATTTTTTTGAACAGCTATATATTCAGACAAAAAGGGCAAAGCTTTTTCGTACTGTTTTTTCTCAAAAAGCAAATGACCCATCAACTGTTTTAATTTAAGTTCATAAAACTGCCCATCCACTTTTAATGCCGCTTCGCAGGCTAGCATTGCCTTTTCTACATCTCCAATAAAATAGTACAATTGACTAATGTAAAATGGTGTCAGTTTTGCATAAGACTCATTTTGAGCTGCAATTTGAAAGTAATTTAACGCGTTGTTAAAATCTTTTTTCTCTAATGCAATAAAACCTGCATAATAATTAGCATTGGTATAATTTGGGTTGTTCTTAACTTGTCTTACTGCATTTAATAAACTAGACGCCTTATCCCAATTCCCCGCTTTGAAATTCAAATAACCCTTCAGATATTTCATTAAAATAATATCATCGTTATCCAAATCATCCAAACTCACTTTATCAAAAGAAGCAAAAGCTTCAGTATCTCTATTCTGGTTAAAATAATATCTTCCTAATGCAAACGACAACTTTGATTGATAAATACGATTATGACATGATGATAACCATTTTTTAGCATCTTGCTCTGCGTTAACCCTATTTACAATCAAAGAAAGTGTATGAAAATAAAAGCCAATATCTTCTTTATTATCATCAAATACATAGGCCGATTGAATATATTGAAAAGCCAATACCGTATCGCCTATTTTTAAAGCATCCATACCTTTTTCAAAAGGAGCATTCGCAAGCGAATTGGAAATGCCATTTTGACCATTCACATTTACACAAAACCCCAATGTTGTAATAAAAATGACAATTAAACTGGTCGCTGATTTTTTGAACATAAATCCATTGTTTATTAATACCCTAAAATTAAGCCCTCTTAATACAACGTATTGTTAAATAGACTTATTGTGGAAAAACAGATTGAATGCGTAATTTTGTCAACAAATACAATAAATCAAAGAACACATGTACGAACACAATACCACAATTCGAGTGAGATATGCCGAGGCAGACCCCATGAACGTTGTTTATTACGGCAATTATGCTCAATACTTTGAGGTGGGCAGAGTAGAAAGCTTAAGAGCACTAGGAATTAGCTACAAATCAATGGAGGAAATGGGCTATATGTTACCAGTTGTTGAATTGAATATAAAATACCTGAGATCAGCAAAATATGACGATTTAATCACTATTAAAACCATGATTAAACAGCTACCCGTGGATCACCGTATTCAGTTTGATCAAGAAATATACAATGAAGCTGGGAAACTTTTAACTATTGGAACCGTAAAACTGTATTTCATGGATAATACACTTACAAAAAAAGCTGCAATGCCTCCATTTTTAAGCGAAAAACTAAGCCCCTATTTTAGTTAAAACGCCTTATTTTGATTTACTTTGCAGCACATTAATTTTTGTTTAAATGCAATTGATAAAAGCGTCCATAATCACTGTTGGTGATGAGTTACTGATTGGTCAAGTAATAGACACCAATAGTGCATATATCGCTCAATCACTCAATAAAATTGGGGTTACAGTAAACAATAGAATTGCTGTTGGTGATGATAAAGATGCAATTTTAGAAACCTTATCCATTACTTCAAAACAAAGCAATATCATTATACTCACGGGAGGTTTAGGGCCCACAGCTGATGATATTACCAAGCCTCTATTAAATGAATATTTTGGCGGGAAATTAATTACCCACCAACCTACCCTTGATCACATCACAGATATTTTTGTAAATAAATACAAGCGTCCGCTAATTGATAGAAATATTAAACAAGCCGAGGTACCTGATGTATGCGAAGTGCTTTTTAATGAAAATGGAACTGCTCCTGGGATGCTTTTTAACAAAGATGGAATACTTTATTTTTCATTACCAGGTGTGCCTCACGAAATGAAAGGTTTGGTTGATAAGTACGTAATCCCAAAAATAAAGGAAGCCTTTAGCACCCCCACCATTGTACACAGAACTTTATTGACTGCAGGAATTGGGGAGTCCTTCCTTGCTGAAATAATTGTTGATTTTGAAAAAGCCCTCCCAAGTCATATTAAATTGGCTTATTTACCCAATTTTGGTATGGTTCGATTGAGACTTACTGGAACTGGTTTAGATGAAAATACATTGATTTCCAATATAGAAAAAGCGTTTACTGAACTTAAAATTAAGGTAGCAGCATATTTGGTTACCGATAAGGACGAATCCATGGAAGTGGTTGTGGGTAGTTTATTAAAAGCCAACAATCAAACTGTGGCTACGGCAGAAAGTTGTACAGGTGGATACATAGGTCATTTATTATCAAAACATGCTGGTTCCTCCCAGTTTTATACGGGAGGAATTATTAGTTATGACAACCGGATAAAAACGGAATTTTTGGACGTATCTAAAGATATTTTACATACCGTAGGTGCGGTAAGTAAGGAGGCGGTTGAACAAATGGCCATTGCAGTAAGGGAAAAGATGAACACCGATTATGGCGTTTCGGTGAGCGGGATTATGGGGCCATCGGGCCAAACAGAAGAAAAACCTCTTGGAATGGTATGGATTGGGGTTGCCAATAAGGAAAAAGTATATTCCAAGGTTTTATACCTACGTTTTGACAGATCAAGAAATATAGAAGTAACTGCAACACAAGCTATAAATTTACTTAGGTTGTTAATAATCAATAAGATTTAGCCTTATTTTTGTAAAAATGTCCCGTATGCCGCTTGTTGACTTAGTGATGCCCAAATTGGGCGAAAGTATAATGGAAGCGACCATATTAAAATGGTACAAGCAAGTAGGTGATACTATTCAGCTTGACGAAACCTTATTAGACATTGCCACTGATAAAGTAGACAGTGAGGTGCCATCCACTGTTGGAGGCGTTATTAAAGAAATTCTATTTGAAGTGAATGCAGTGGTTCCAATTGGAGCAGTCATAGCAAGAATTGAATCTCAAAATGGATTGGTTGAGAAAACAGAAATTATTGAAACTCCATCAATTCCCATTCCTGAAAAAATTAACTTGCCTGAAACTACAGTTGAAAAAGTTGAAGCGGAAACAGTTCCTTTCACACCAAGTAATACAATACCGTCAAGTCCTGTTACCCAATCCACAGGCCAAAATTATACAACAGAAAATATCATTGGTGAGCCAAAATTTTATTCTCCTTTGGTATTAAGTATTGCGCAAAGTGAAGGCATTGGATTAAACGAATTACAGTTCATAAATGGAACAGGCAATGAAGGAAGAGTTACTAAAAAAGATATCTTAAATTATATCGCTGCTAAAAAAGCGGGAGTAGTTAATAACCAAACTACACAAATTGCAGCTACTGAAATTATTAGCACGGTTCAATCTACTCCTCAAAGCAAACCATTGGATGCTTTACTAACTGAACAAAGTCCATTCTCTACTCAATCGAGCAATGCAAAATTTGCGAGTCCCGATGATGTAATCTTATCTGGAAATACGGAGATAAAAGAAATGGATAGAATGAGAAAGCTTATTGCAAAGCATATGGTGGATAGCGTGCAAACCAGCCCTCATGTAACTTCTTTTGTTGAAGTAGATGTTACAAATATGGTTGTTTGGAGAGAAAAAGTAAAACAATTGTTTGAAAAAAGAGAAGGCACAAAACTTACTTATACTCCTATGTTCTTGGAAACCATTGCTGCCACCCTTGAACAATTCCCATTAATCAATGCTAGTTTACAAGGCGACAATATTGTTTATAAAAAAGATATAAATATTGGAATGGCTACTGCCCTACCTTCGGGCAATTTAATTGTTCCTGTTATAAAAGGTGCTAACCAATTAAGTATTGTTGGCATTACAAAAGCAGTAAACAATTTAGCAAATGCAGCAAGAAACAATCAATTAAAACCAACGGATACAAAAGATGGTACTTTTACAATAACCAATGTTGGTACTTTTGGAAGCATTATGGGCACCCCCATTATTAATCAACCTCAGGTTGCCATTCTAGCTTTAGGTGCCATTAAAAAGAGACCAGTAGTTATTGAAACTTCAGCAGGTGACGCCATTGGAATAAGACATATGATGTACTTATCAATGAGCTATGATCACAGAATTGTAGACGGAGCCATTGGTACTCAATTTTTATCCGCTGTTGCAAAAGCATGCGAAAGTTGGGATGTAAACCGCCAATGGTTTCAGTACGTTTAGTGTAACCCCCAATCCCTACCCTTCATAATAGCTGGTACTCCATTACTCATCCAAGTTGGCATTGGTTCTCCTTTTAAATAATTCTGGCATAGAGTCAAGTTAGAAAAGAATCTTTTAAAGTATTGTTGCATGAGTAATAGCACCATACATTTCAACATAAAAATCGGGTGGTAAGTAACTTTCGACTACTAAACAAAGCATCCAAAAAGTATCTTCTTCAT
>JALQXE010000085.1 GCA_023263235.1 Sediminibacterium sp.
TACACATGGCTATATAATCATCAAACTGATTTCTAATCACAAAAGCCTCGAACAAGGTTCCTCCAAAATATACAGGAATGCCATGGGATTGATACAATTCAATTTTTGCTCTTAAATTAGGAGTCACTGCGGAAGTACCAAATCCTAGTTTGACAACATCTGTATGGATACCGGATATACTAATAAAATTTTCTGCTTCTCCTAAACTAAGTCCCTTATCCATTACCATGGTCAATCCATGTTTACGTGGCTTTGGAGTTCTTTCTGGTAGTTGTGTTAAATTAAAATTCATCATAGGAAAGGATTATATGCCACAAAGGTAATTCAAAAAGCTTAAGATAGCTTGCCCTTCTTATATTGACCAATCAACTCTGCCACCTTAGGATCCTGCATCATTTCAGGATAAAATTTAATGACTTTCTTTACCATTTTAGCCGATTTAGATAAAGCCATTTCCAACTGCAATAATCCTTCTGTCGTTTTTCCCATTTTATATAAAACTGCACTTCGAAAAAAGACGAATATGACTTTACCCTGTGTGGACAAATAGGCAATTTCAGTTTGTTCCAAAGCAGCATCTAATTGATTATTGGCTACTAAACATTTAATTAAGTATTCCCAGCCTGCAATTTGTTTAGGTTTGTTTTTAACCACTGTTCCAAAATAAAATGCAGCTTCTTTATATTGTTGCAAATTCATATAACATTCACCCATTAAAATGTAATACTCATTAATGTGCTTGTGAATTCTAATGGCATGCTCCAATTGTTTAATCGCTTGTTCCCAATGGCCTTCTTGCATATAGGTAGCTGCCATTTTTTGATATAACCTGCTGTCGTCTGGATTTAAATGCACTGCTTTTTTGTAATGAAACCTGGCTTGCGCATAATTCTTCATTCTATGATAGCAATGTCCAATGGCTTCATAAATAACATCTTCGGGGCGGGAAAGTTCCAAGACTTTTTCAAGTGCCTCTATGGCTTCCTTGTATTTTCGAATTCGCAAATAAGCATCCCCCATATTGCGATACGCATAATCAAATTTCTCATCAATCACAATGGCATATTGATAGGCATCAATGGCTTTTTCATGCAATTTTAATCCTTGGTAAGCTGCAGCTAAATTAAACCAGGCCAAAGCATTATAAGGTTGTTCGTCAATGATACGTTGATGCAGTCGAATGCTTTCTTCATTCCTACCAGTAAAATCAGTCCAGAAACAAATTTTATACAAAGCCTCTTCATTCATAGGATCATCTTCCAATACCAATTGCAGACAATCAAACACTTTATCAAAAGCTTCATGATCGTCATAGACATCGGCCAATTCAAATAACAGTTCCGTTCTTTCTACCCCCTCAAATAAATGGAGCGCCTCTTGTAACAACACTATGGCATTTTCTGGCTGATCTAAGGCTAAATAAGCATCTGTCTTCAGGATAAACAAATTCATATCCTTGTGGTCATATAAGGCAGCTGTATCTAATAGTTGCAATGCCTCCTTGTATTTGCGGGTGGCCAATAACAAATCGGCTTTTTTAATCATTAGTAAAGCAGAAAATGGATATTGATCTAATGCTAAATTGGCTGCTTGAATGGCCTCCTGCATTTCATCTTGTTCGTCCAAATGGGCAATAATGCGTTCAAAATCATCCTCTTCGATATAGGCATTGGCCCTTCCTTGCTTTAAGTTTTGGTACTTAAGCATCAACTCCTGGATATCTCCCCCTTCCTCTTCTTTGTTACGATCAAACATAAAACAATCAAGTTTTAGATTATAACTAACTGATTTTCAATAATTTATTTCATTATCGAGGACCAGTTGCTAAATAAATATACTATGCCCGGTTAAATTCTCCATATTTTATTGTGCACAATGAGGCTAGAAAAAGTTAAAATATATTTTTTTGAAACTACCTATAAACAGCTATCTTCGTAGTAATTATGCGTACCACCAAAAACATATTTTCATATGCTGTTTACACTTGCTTATTGCTTGTGTCTATCCACAGTAATGCAAGTACCGTTGTAACAGGTACCCTTGAAGCCAAAAAAGGGAGCGAAAAATATTCTCTTAAAAACTTAAGCGCCCACAAAACAGCCAGCTTTGCAACCCTTAAATCAAATTTAGAATTCAAAGGATTTGCAAATACAAGTACCATTGCAAGTGGCAATACTGCAAATTATTTGAAATACAATAAAGGGAATGTTTCTTATGTAATTCCTTATCACTATAAGGTACTCTTATCTAGATTCAAGACTCCTTCTGCTCAGTAAATAAGTAAGCACCTTTCCCTCACACCTTTTTTGTCCTCTTTTTCTTCCTCGAATTTCCCTATTCATGTCACAATGGGAATGGCAGATTAGTTGTTTTACTAATCAATAGTTTGATAGCGTTCTCTATTCACATTAAATTGGCTTAAGGGAATGGGACTCAGGTCAATTTTTGCTGCTTGATATTTTATAGAGGCTCCATTTACTGGTAGAATGGTGTAAGACAGAACCAAGCCTGGAACTTCCTTAAATGCCAATTCAAATGCATTTACAGTGGTGATGATTTCAGGAGTATACCAAATTTGATATACCACCCCGTCACTCCATTTTTGTTCCACCCCCTTGCAAATATATCCAAGGATCACGTTTGTAGAATCTGATGAAATCTCTTTCATCGAAAGTAAATTGGGTGTTGATATAGGCGGGTATACAACCTCTTGTAAAAAATGACTTGAGCCAATGTCTTTTGTGATGGTTGCTGTATTTTGTTGCACATTAAACAACAAGGTCTGCACAAGTTGCGGGGTTTCTAAAATGGTTTTGCAAACATCTCCCTTAACATAAACCCATTTAGCACCTATGGTGTCTAAGGTGGTCAATTGAGTTATAGCATATTGCAAGGTACATTCACCTATCATTTTTGTTTGCGCTTTTAGTCCTAAAAACGGAAACAAAAGGAAAAAAAGTAAAATGGGAATGCGGTAAGCCATAGTATATATTGAGAAGAAAAGACCCTATAAAAGGGCCTTTTCCTTACAAATTTATTTTTTGTGTTTATCTTTTAAATCCTGTACTTTTTTCTGAGCTTCCATCATTTGCTCATACTTACTTTGCCAATTACTTTTTTTCTTAGGTGTCTTTCGTTTAACCTCAATTTCGGCCAATATTTTATCATGATTGATAATATACTTTTGAATTACAAATTGTAAAAGCAAAGTAACAATATTTGAAACTGTATAATACCAAGTTAATGCAGCAGGTAAATTATTAAAAATAAACAAAAGCATTACTGGGAAAATATATGGCATGTACTTTAATGCAGGATTATCCTGTGTTGGTGTCATCGCCATATTATAAATCGAAATAAATACACTCGTAATTGTTGCTGTTAAAGTAAATAAACTCACATGATCGCCATATGCAGGAATATGAAAAGGCAATGTAGCAATTGAATCATAGGTTGACAAATCGGAGCTCCAGAGGAATGATTGTCCTCTTAATGAAATATTTGAGTTAAAGAAACTATATAAAGCAAAAAAGATAGGAATTTGTAAAAGTGCAGGGATACAACCTCCAAGAGGATTAACGCCTGCCTCTCTAAACAGCTTCATTTGCTCCATTGCGAATGCCTGCTGATTATCACCTAACTTCTTCTTAATCTCATCTAATTCTGGCTTCAACACCTTCATTTTAGCACTACTCAAATAGCTTGAATAGGTTAAAGGAGAAGTAACCAATCTAATAAAAATGGTTAATAGTAATACTACCCATCCGAAATTTATATCAAACCCTGCAAAGAAATCAAATACAGGCATGATAATATATTTATTGATAGGTCTTACAAATGAATATAAATCTCTTCCAAGATTAATGATCTTGTCCATCTCAGATGTACCCTGCGTTTTTAAGATATTAAAATCATTTGGACCATAATATAAAGAGAGTGGAATACTAACTGATGGTCCTGCTACTTTGGTTTGAAATTGAGCACGCAAAGTCGCAACCCCATTAGAAGAGTCTGCCATTTTATGGAATTCAATTTTGTTACCAGTACCAGCAGAAAACCCAGATTTATTGATTAATGTAACATTGAAAAACTGTTGTACAATACCCACCCATTGAACTGGCTTTTCGAATACTTTTTCGTTTTTTGTAGCAATGTAATCAAACTCATTACCTTCTGAAAAACAAGCACTTGATACCTGACGCTCGTAATCGGCCGTTTTTTCTTGTTTATATGTGCGGGCATTCCACTCGAAATTAATTTGACCATTGGTCAATAATTGATCGGCCCCTTCCATTTTCACATCCCATTCAACATTATATTTTTTGGGAGAGATTGAAAAGCTATGTTTAATGATTTTACCATTAGGTGTATTCCAAATATATTCTAATTTCTTTACTCCGTTTTCCTCGGTAACATTACCCACTGGAAATAGTACTTGATTGATTTGCAGGGTTTGATTATTACCAATATTTACTGGATAGTTCAAGTTGGTACTATCGCCTAATGCAACTTTTGCTTTATTAGCGTTAGGATAGTTCTTCAATGTTACCCCTACTATTTGACCCCCTTTATTAGAAAAGCGAACGGAAATTAAATCATTCTCTAATGTTGTAAACTGTTCTTTTACAGAATCAATAGGTGCAGTTTTTTGAGCACTTGTGTCTACTTTAATTGGATTTTTGGCAGTCGCTGCTTTTTCAGCTGCGGACTTAACCAAAGCTACTGAATCATCAAAACGTTTCTTATATGCTAAGGTTTCGGTTTGTTGTTTGTTGGTATACCAGAAATAAGTAAAAAATAAACCTGCTAATAGAACAAACCCAATGACAGTATTTTTATCTGTATTCATATTCAATGTTTAAACGTAATAACGTAATGGCAAAGATATGTTTTTTACAGGTTTCTACTATACTTTCCTCCTACTAAATACAAGGCATCGGTGATCTCCCCTAAACTACAATATTTAACTGCCTCCATAAGTATTTCAAACAAGTTCTCACCTTGATGACTCGCCTCTTTAAGCTGGGCTAAATAGGCATCTCTTTTAGCTTGGTTTCGCTTTTTAAACAACTGAAGACAAGCAACCTGCCTAGTTCTTTCCTTTTTGGTAGATCTTATAATGGGCTGCTGATCCACCGCAAGCGTTGCCTTTTCATTCACAAAAGTATTTACTCCAATAATAGGTATTTCTCCGTCATGTTTTTTGGTTTCATATACCCAACTTTCTTCCTGAATTTTTGAACGTTGATACATTCTTTCCATTGCTCCCAATACACCCCCTCTTGCATTTATTTTTTCAAATTCTTTCATTACCGCTTCTTCAACTAAATCGGTTAACTCAGAGATTAAGAAACTTCCTTGTTGTGTATTTTCAACTTTAACGGTGCCTAACTCTTTATTTATTATTAATTGAATGGCCAATGCCCGTCTTACACTTTCTTCTGTTGGGGTTGTAATTGCTTCATCATATGCGTTAGTGTGCAAACTATTGCACTGATCGTATATCGCATATAATGCTTGTAGGGTTGTTCTAATATCATTAAAATCTATCTCCTGCGCATGTAAACTTCTACCGCTCGTTTGAATGTGATATTTTAATTTTTGTGAACGAACATTGGCCTTGTATTTTAATTTCATAATACGTGCCCAAATCCTTCTTGCTACTCTTCCTATCACAGCGTATTCAGGATCCATTCCATTGCTAAAGAAAAAACTTAAATTAGGCATGAAATCATCTATCGCGATACCTCGGTTTAAAAAATATTCAACATAAGTAAAACCATTTGCTAAAGTAAACGCCAACTGTGTAATAGGATTTGCACCTGCTTCGGCAATATGATATCCTGAAATTGAAATACTGTAAAAATTACGAATGCTATTTTTTGCAAAGTAAGCTTGAACATCGCCCATCATTCGCAATGCAAAATCTGTTGAAAAAATACAAGTATTTTGTGCTTGATCTTCTTTTAAAATATCAGCTTGCAATGTGCCTCTTAATTTGGACAACACCTCCCTTTTAATTTGATCATATACAACTGCGTCTAACACCTGATCACCTGACACACCTAATAATTTTAATCCCAAACCATTATGCCATTGGTCAAAAGGAATCTCGGGATGAATGGATTCATATTTAGGCAATAAATTAGCAGGCACTAACTGTTTAATTTTTTTATGCACCTGAGGCCATAATTTATTTTCAGTAATATACTGCTCACAAGCCTGATCTATAGCAGCATTAAAAAACATAGCCAACAACATAGGCGCTGGTCCGTTAATGGTCATTGAAACCGATGTATTTCCTGCATTTAAATCAATACCAGAATATAATTTTTTGGCATCATCAATCGTAGCAATACTTACACCTGCATTGCCAATTTTTCCAAAAACATCCATCCTTAAAGCAGGATCATGGCCATATAAAGTAACACTATCAAAAGCAGTTGATAATCTTACCGCAGTTTGACCTTTACTCAAAAAATGAAAACGCCAATTGGTTCTTTCTGGGCACCCTTCTCCGGCAAACATTCTTGTAGGATCTTCATTCGCTCTTTTTAATTCAAAAACCCCGGCTGTGAATGGATATCTTCCCGGTGTATTTTCTTTTAATTGCCATTCTACAATATCGCCCCAGTCGGCATATTTTGGCAAATACACTTTATTTAATTCAAGACCTGAGGGTGTTTCAAAAACAAAAGGATGCGATGTTCTTTTCCCTCTCACTTCATCAATAAATTCTTTTTGTTGATACTTATCATACAAAGCTGGCCATTCTGCCACCATTGCTTTTACTTCACTAGGTATATTTGCTTCGATGCTATTTTTTGTTTTAAGCAGGGCTGTGTTTTTTGCAAGCAATGGGTCCTCCATTGTTTTACTTACACAATACCATTTAGACACCCATTGCTTTTGTTCTTTAATCCACTCATTATTTTTATGAATCACTTCAATAATCTCATTTAAATATCCAATTCTCTTATTGGGAATGGTAGGTGCAATAATATTTTCTTCTTTATAAACACTTGGATTTTCGATAGTTTTAAACCCGACACTATGAATACAATTTATATTTTGTATTAAAGCATTATACATCGCCTGCATTCCCGGGTCACTATAATGTGCTGCCATTGTACCAAAAACAGGACTGTTGGTTTGAGTTGTAAATAAATGACGTGATCTATTATACTGTTTTCTTACATCTCTTAATGCATCTAATCCACCTGCTCTATCAAATTTATTAATACCAATGACATGTGCATAGTCAATCATATTTATTTTTTCTAACTGTGTGGGGGCACCAAACTCAGGTGTCATAATATATACAGGCACCGTTACATAATCCACAATAGTCGCATCATTTTGACCAACTCCAGCCGTTTCAATTAATATGCAATCGTACCCAGCTTGTTTACATAAAGCAATTACACCATCCATTGAATGTGCAATAGATTGCATATCATTCCTTGTAGCCAATGATCGCATAAAAACATTGTGATGGTGAATGGAGTTCATTCTGATTCTATCACCTAGTAATGCACCGCCTGTTTTTCTTTTGGATGGATCAACCGAAATAACAGCAATGGTTTTGGTTGGATTACATTGAACAAAATATTGTACCAATCTATCTACCACTGTAGATTTACCAGCACCACCTGTTCCTGTAATTCCAATTATAGGAATTGTATTTAAAAGCTTGGCAGTTTTGCTTTTGGTAGTTAATTTTTGTTTTGTAACTTTTAAATCACCATTTTGTAACAAAGTAATTTGTCGGCTTAATATACGAGGATCAATAGTTTTTTGAAAAGATAGTTTAGGAAATGTTTTTTTAGTATGAGGTTTTAAAGCAAAAGAACAAATACGCACTACATGCTTAATCATTCCATCTATACCCATAACTAAACCGTCAGATGGTAAATATATTTTTGAAATCCCATTCGATTCTAACAACTTTGCTTCCTTTGGTAATATAGTACCCCCACCACCGCCAACAATTTTTACATGATGGTATCCAGCGGAATCCAATAATGTTCTTACAAAACTAAAAAACTCAACATGTCCCCCTTGATAAGAAGTAATGGCAATACCTTGCACATCTTCTTCAATTGCAGCAGCTACAATTTCATATGCAGAACGATTATGTCCTAAGTGAATGATTTCGACACCGTTTTCTTGTAATACGCGGCGCATGATATTTATGGAAGCATCATGACCGTCAAATAAACTGGTACAGGTTAATATTCTAATTTTATTCATGGCACAAAGCTAACAAATGTTAGCAATATTACCATTCAATTCTTAGAAAAAACTAGCCCTTTGCGTGCTTTTTTGCGGCTTCAATAAAATGCACAAATAAAGGAGCAGGTGCCTCCACAGTACTTTTTAATTCAGGATGATACTGTACCCCAATGAAAAATGGATGATTCGGAAGTTCCACTATTTCCACTAAACCGGAAGCAGGATTCACCCCACTTGTAACCATTCCCTTTTCATGAAATGCATTCAAATATTCATTATTAAATTCATAACGATGTCGATGACGCTCGTTGATGGAAGTAGTGCCGTATATTTTATGTGCTAAAGTATTTTCTGTGATGGTACAAGGATAAGAACCTAAACGCATGGTGCCTCCCATCATGGTAATGCGCTTTTGCTCTTCCATCATATTAATAACTGGATCAGGACTATTGGGATCCATTTCCACTGAATGTGCTTGTTTTAATCCCAATACATTTCTTGCAAATTCTATCACCGCCATTTGCATACCTAAACAAATACCAAAGAATGGTAATTTATTTTCTCTTGCAAATTGAACTGCAATAATTTTTCCTTCAATTCCTCTATTCCCAAAACCAGGTGCTACCAACAAGCCATCTAAACCGGCTAATTTTTCATTTACATTTTCTGAAGTAACTGTTTCACTGTGCACATTTACTACATTTACTTTTACCTCATTCATTGCACCTGCATGAATAAAACCTTCGAGAATAGATTTATATGCATCTTGTAATTCAATATACTTCCCAATCAAACCAATATTTACAGTAGATTTCGGGTTCTTTAATTTTGTTAAAAAAATATTCCACTTTTTTAAATCTGGCTCTTTGTAATTTTCGATTTTTAATTTCTTCAAAACAATTAAATCCAATTGTTCTTTTTGCATTAATAATGGTACTTCATAAATTGTACTGGCGTCGGCAGCTTCAATAACAGCTCCTGGTTTTACATTACAGAACAATGCAATTTTTCTTTTAATATCATCATTAAGTGGCTCTTCTGTTCTACACACAATTACATCGGGATGCACACCAGTTTCGCTCAACATTCTAACACTATGTTGTGTTGGTTTTGTTTTTAATTCTTTAGCCGCTTTTAAATAAGGTATTAATGTTAAATGTACTACCATCACATCTTCCTCTGGTAATTCCCATTGAATTTGTCTAACAGTTTCAACAAAAGGCAAGCTTTCTATGTCACCAACAGTTCCACCAATTTCTGTAATCACAACATCAAACTTTCCTTCCTTACCCAACAATAACATTCTATGCTTAATCTCATCTGTGATATGAGGAACTACTTGTACTGTTTTTCCTAAAAATTCACCCGCTCTTTCTTTATTTATTACAGTTTGATAAATTCTACCAGTGGTCACATTATTTGCTTGTGAAGTAGGCGTATTTAAAAACCGCTCGTAGTGCCCTAAATCCAGATCGGTTTCGGCACCGTCCTCTGTAACATAACATTCACCATGCTCATAGGGATTCAAAGTACCAGGATCCACATTTATATATGGATCAAATTTTTGAATGGTGGCCGAAATGCCTCTTGCTTGCAATAATTTAGCCAAAGAAGCAGCAATAATGCCCTTTCCTAAACTACTCGTCACACCACCTGTTACAAAAATGTACTTTGCCATAATAATTATTAAATTCAAATACATAAAAAAGCAATCCCCACCATAGTTTCCTATGAGGATCACCCTTTTATATGGGGTTTATAAATTCGACCTATCTTTATTGGGAAAAAAACCTGAGAGGTCATACAAACCTACGCCAAAAAAACACGAGAAAAAAATCGCTTGAAGCCCTGAACTTAAAATGTTAAAAACTGTTATTTAAACGTGAACAATTTCACATCAAAATCAATCAAATTCTATGAAAAAACTACTTTTTAGCCTATTTCTACTTGTTATGGCTGGTGGATTAATGAGCTGGCATTGGGAAAACACACAATTTAGTCCAGTGAACAAAACCGATGTAGTGGAATGTTTAAATATGGAAACATTGCAAGCTTATCAATTGGAAGCTTCTACCCCTGCCTTTGCTTCTATGCATATAACCCCGCTTAACATAAATCCAACCGATTTATTGGGCAAAATGACCAGTTTTGAAGCTGCTGATGGAAAACCAGCGAGTGCCTATTTTATACCTGCTAAAAAGAAGAGTAAAAAATGGTTAATTGTGATTCAAGAATGGTGGGGATTAAATGATCATATTAAATTGGAAGCCGACAAATATTATGCAGCATTAGGAGATATGAATGTGATTGCAGTAGATATGTATGATGGAAAGGTAGCTGCCACACCCGACAGTGCAATGAAATTAATGCGCGGTGCCGACATGGGTAGAATGAATGCAATTATTCAAGGTGCAATAAAAAATGCAGGTGCAGATGCTTCTATTTATAGTGTGGGTTGGTGCTTTGGTGGTATGTGGAGTTTACAAACTGCAATACTTGCTGGTCCACAAGCAAAAGGAAGTGTAATGTATTATGGACGTCCAGAAAATAATATGGAAAAATTAAAATCAATACAGTGCGATATTATTGGTTTTTTTGGAAACCAAGACCGATCTCCTTCTCCCGAGGTTGTTAAGGAGTTTGAAAACAACATGAAATTAGCAGGCAAAAATTTATCGGTGAATAGATATGAAGCAAATCATGGCTTTGCAAATCCAAGCAATCCAAGCTTTAATCCAACTGCCACTGCCGATGCATATGCAAAAGCGATTGATTTTTTAAAGGCTCACTAAAATTTATTATTTAAAAAATTATAAAAAAAGCTGAAAAATATTTTCAGCTTTTTTTATACATTCAATTTATTCATACCTACATATCGTTTTTTATTTTACGATAGCTCGCTGTTAATCCTCTTATTAAAGAAGAACTAAATCCTTGATGCTCCATTTCATTTAAACCCGCGATGGTGCAACCCATTGGGGTGGTTACCTTATCAATTTCCTGTTCTGGATGCGTATGTTTTGTTAACAATAAATCTGCGGCACCTTTCACCGTTTGTGCTGCAATTAAAGAAGCTTGTGCTGCACTAAATCCAATTTCAATACCTCCTTGAATATTCGCACGAATATACCTTAAAGCATATGCTGTACCGCATGCACCTAAAACGGTAGCAGCATCCATTAGTTTTTCATCAATCACAATACTCTTCCCTAATTGATCGAACAAAGCGGTTACAAAATCAACTTGTTGCTTTGCTTTTCCATTTGCACAAATACAAGTCATACTTTGTTGAATGGCTATGGCAGTGTTGGGCATGGCACGGAACAACGCAAAATCAGCACTCAACATTTCCTCCATGTCTTTAATCCATACGCCCGTTGCCACACTTATAATGGTTTGTTTACCGGCTACTAAATTTGGTTTTATATCAGCAACAATATCTTTTATTTGAAAAGGCTTCACTGCAAGAATCACATAGTTTGCATCCTTAACGGCAGATTTATTATCATTACTAGTTACTACACCCATAGCTGCTAAATGCTGAACAGGAGACAGGTTTCTTTTTGTTATTGTAATTTGAGCAGGGGTACAAAAACCACTTGAAATTAATCCCTCTGCAATGGAAGACCCTAAATTTCCGCCACCTATAATGGCAATTTTATAATTTGACATATGATTTGAATTTGAAAATTAAAGATTAGGAGAAATATTTTTGAGATTTTAAGACCTAGTTTAAAAATATTTTCACGAGGCCTACTTCGGCAGTTTGCTGCGAAGCCAAATGGAAAGAATTTTAAACGAGTTAAAATAAAAATGCTACAAAAAAAATAATTGAAATGGAAAATTTAGTACCCCTTACCGGGAATTAAATAATTTTTTACGTAGTCTGCAACCCCGTCTTCTAAACTTGAAAAAGGTTTATCATATCCGGCAGCACGTAACTTATTCATATTGGCTTCGGTAAAATATTGATATTTATCTCTTATATCCAAAGGCATATCAATAAACTCAATATTAGGTTGTAAACCTTGTGCAATAAATGTATTTGCAGCTAAATCATAGAAAGATCTTGCTTTACCTGTCCCTAAATTATATAATCCATTATGACTGCTAATCCATGTACCTGCAAGCATATGCTGCATCATCCAAAAAATTACACTTACCAAATCCTTTACATAAATAAAGTCACGTAACTGTTCCCCGTCTTTAAAATCAGATCGGTGACTTTTGAATAACTTCACCAAACCTGTTTCCTTAATTTGATGAAAGGAATGAAATATAACACTAGCCATGCGTCCCTTATGTCCTTCATTAGGACCATAGACATTAAAAAACTTTAAACCCGTCCAAGCAGTGGGTCCTTTACTTTGTTGCAAAGCCCATTTATCAAATTCATTCTTGCTCACTCCATATGGATTGAGCGGTTGCAATTGATTCAATATTGTATGGCTATCCTCATAACCATGTTCACCAGCACCATAGGTTGCTGCAGAAGAAGCATATATAAATGGAATTTGTTTTTTCGAAGCATAGTTCCAAAGCACTTTTGAATACTCCACATTCAACTCCTCGTGTATTGCATAATTAAATTCAGTTGTGTCGGTACGTGCTCCCAAATGAATAATGATATCTATTTCAAATTCATCATTTATTAATTGTGCTAAAAAAGCTTGTCGTTCAATAACTTTTGTAAATGTTTTTGCTTCCCAGTTTTTTCTTTTTGCTTCCACTCCAAAATCATCCACCAATAATAAATTAGTGAAGCCCTGTTCATTTAAGTATTGTACAAATACCGACCCAATAAATCCGGCGGTACCTGTAATTACGATGGAGGGCTGTTTTGTCATGAGGGGATAAGTATTTATTTTGCTAATTGTTTTTCAATTGCGGTATCATATTTCTTTTTCCAATCTGCAATGTTTCCCCAATCTTCTCCTGAAACATTCACATTGCCATTGGTTACTTTTCCAATCACCGCAAAACTAACTCCTGCAGCTTTTGCTGCATCATAAATGGCATCCACATTCTCAGCAGTACAAGAAACAACCACCCTACTTTGTGCTTCACCTAACCAATAAGCATCTTTACGCAAAATTGTGTCGTGCGATGAAACATTAAATCCTTTATGGGTCGTAAATGCAGATTCTAACAAAGTAATCATTAAACCTCCCTCACTAATATCATGTACACTTTTTACTTTGCCATTTTTAATTAAACCAGCAATCAATTGTTGTACTTTAAACTCTTCTTCTAAATCAAAATAAGGTGCTGGTGAAAATTCAACTCCTTTTAATTTATTTAGATATTCCGAAGATCCAATATCATTTCTTTGCGTTCCTAATAATACAATATTGTCTCCTTCATTTTTAAAATCTAAAGTCATTCTATTTTTCATATCCTCTACAATCCCCACCATACCTATGGTTGGTGTTGGATAAACAGGTCCATCGGGATTTTGATTGTAGAAACTTACGTTACCACCAGTAACAGGTGTGTTAAACTTGCGACATGCTGCACCCATTCCTTCAACAGATTTCACAAACTGATAGTATACTTCCGGATCATAAGGATTTCCAAAGTTTAAACAGTTGGTTACGCCAATAGGTTCGCCTCCACTACAAACAATATTTCTAGCGGCTTCTGAAACAGCAATCATAGCACCAACTTCTGGATTCGCATAAACATATTTACTGTTACAATCAACAGTCATGGCCAATGCTTTACCAGTACCCTTTGCTAATACTACAGCAGCATCACTTGGTGCATTGGTAGAAGTATTGGCAGCACCAACCATGCTATCATATTGTGTATATATCCATCGCTTGGAAGCAATGTTGGGGATTTGCACTAATGCTTCAACTGTTGATTTTAAATCGGTAACATCTGCAACTGCATTAATGTCAAAAGCATTTACTTTTTCTAAATATGCTGGTGCTTTAAACGCTCTTGAATAAACTGGTGCGCCTCCGCCTAATACCAATTCATATGCAGGTAAGGAAGCTTCCAAGGTTCCATTCATATAAAAATTAAGCAAACCATCTTCGGTCACTTCACCAATATTTGAACAAGATAAATCCCACTTTTCAAAAACTGCTAGTACCTGTGCTTCCTTTCCTTTTTCCACTACCATCAACATTCTTTCCTGGCTCTCACTTAATAATAATTCCCAAGCTTTCATATTTTGTTGACGCGTTGGTACTTTGTCTAAATCAATGCGCATACCCACTCCACCTTTTGCACTCATCTCGGCAGTAGAACAAATAATCCCAGCTGCTCCCATATCTTGCATACCCACTACTCCACCTGTTTCAATAACTTCTAAACAAGCTTCTAATAATTTCTTTTCTTGAAACGGATCACCCACTTGTACTGCTGGTAATTCCTCCACACTATCGGCAGTAATTTCGGCGGAAGCAAAACTTGCACCACCAATTCCATCTTT
>JALQXE010000138.1 GCA_023263235.1 Sediminibacterium sp.
TTTAGAAAATTTTGATTTAAAATCAATGGGTTATAATTCTCCAGCTTATATCCATACCGTGTATCAGGCTATGAATTTAAGTTTTGCCGACCGTGATTTTTATTATGGAGATCCTTTATTTTCTAATCAAATTCCTATCAAAGGCTTACTGAGTAAGGATTACGCTAAAAAAAGAGCTTCAGAAATACCCGTTGGTTTTAATAATCCAAATACAGCACCAGGCGATCCATATCCATTTGAAGGAAAACAAAATCCTTTTACTAATTTATTACAACAAAGAGCGGCACTTTATAATACAGATACAGCAACCAGAAAAACAGGGGTTTTACCAAGTCATGACGGCACAGAAATAGCTAAAAATGAAGCTTTAAATCATGAATTATATATGGACCGCTTATGGAGGGGAACTACTTCTGTAGAAGCAGCCGATACAAGCGGATGGGTGGTATCAATTACACCAAGCGGTGGTTGGATTCCTGCATGCATTGCTGGTAATACAGGTGTTGGAATGAGTCAACGAATGCAATCCTTTGTGTTAGATTCTATACAAAATCCATTTAATGTGGTAGCACCTGGAAAAAGACCACGCGTAACATTAACACCAAGTCTTGCATTAAAGGATGGTAAACCATTTTTATCTTTTGCAGTGCAGGGAGGTGATACCCAAGATCAAAATTTATTACAGTTTTTTTTAAACATGGTTGAATTTGGGATGACGGTTCAACAAGCAGCAGAAGCAGCAAATATTAATTCCAATCAACTATGGTTATCACTTGGTGGAAATAAAATAGCAGATCGAAAACCAAAACCAGGCAACTTGTTGCTTCATACCAATACCCCAGAAAAAGTTAGAACCGAATTAAAAAAGATGGGATATAACTTAAGTTTTGATCCAAGAAGTAGTGGTCCTATCAATGCCATATTTTTTGACTGGAAGCATGGAAGCCTTTGGGGTGGCAGTTCTAACAATGGTGAAGATTATGGTATTGGTTGGTAAATAAAAAAATAAAAATGAAAAAATATATCGTTTCCATTGTTGTATTATTTATTACTGTTAGCGTTTTTGCACAAACAAAAACACCGTTTGTTTTATACAATAGCAAAGGAAAAAAAGTTAGCTATAAAAAAATGATTCGCGTGTTGGCACAAAACGATATTGTGCTTTTTGGTGAATACCACAACAACGCCATTGCACACTGGCTTCAATTAAGTGTAACCAAAGATTTATTTGAAAAAAGAAAATTAACACTGGGTGCCGAAATGTTTGAGCAGGATAATCAAAAAGTATTAAATGATTATTTGCAAGGAAAAATAAATGCAAAAGGGTTTGACACATTAGCACGTCTATGGAAAAATTATCCTACCGATTATGCGCCACTTGTAAATTTTGCCAAAGAAAACAATATTCCATTTACTGCTACTAATATTCCGCGCAAATACGCGGCGCTTGTTTCTAAAAAAGGATTTACAGGTCTAGATAGTTTAACAGCACAGGAAAAATCTTGGATGGCTCCATTACCGATGGCCTATGATCCAGAACTTCCGGGTTATAAAAACATGGTTGCGATGATGGGTGGTCACGGCGGCGAAAATTTACCCAAAGCACAGGCTAGTAAAGACGCTACTATGGCGCATTTTATAGTAACCACACAAGTGCCTGGTAGCTTATTTATCCATTACAACGGGTCTTATCACTCCGAAAACTATGAAGGCATAGGCTGGTATTTAACAAAATACAACCCACTACTAAAAATTAAAACCATTACTACGGTAAGCCAAAAAAACATCCACAATTTGGAGGCAGAAAACCTAAATAAGGCTCATTATATTATTTGCGTAGATGCCGACATGACCAATACGTATTGATAATCAATCAGTTAGTTTTATTTTAAAAACTTGCGCATAAATACGGGATGGCTTTATAAAAACCTTGTTCTACATTTATTGACTGGTAACAAAATAGGCCCCGCTAAACGAGTTAGCTAAAAAATACTAAAAAAATTAGTTTAATTAACAAAGGCCACTTATCTTTGTTATCTATTAGCACGTAACAAGTAAAAAACAACCATATGAGTAACACTGAAAAATTAAAGGCGCTAAAATTAACAATCGACAAAATAGATAAAGACTATGGTAAAGGCTCTGTCATGATGATGAACGAGCGAAGCCAAGAGCCTATGGAAGTGATTTCAACAGGTTCAATAGGACTTGATAGCGCACTTGGTATAGGTGGTTTACCAAAAGGTAGAATCATAGAAATATATGGACCAGAATCTTCTGGTAAAACAACAGTGGCTATTCATGTCATTGCAGAAGCGCAAAAAAAAGGTGGTATGTGTGCAATCATCGATGCGGAACATGCTTTTGATAGTGCTTATGCAAGAAAATTAGGTGTAGACGTAGATAGTTTACTCGTTTCTCAACCAGATTATGGTGAGCAAGCTTTAGAAATTGCAGATCGTTTAATATTATCAGGCGCGCTAGATGTAGTTGTTATTGACTCTGTAGCGGCGCTAGTTCCTAAAAGTGAACTAGAGGGTGAAATGGGTGATTCTAAAATGGGTTTACACGCAAGACTTATGAGCCAAGCGCTTCGTAAACTTACAGCAACCATTAATAAGACAGGAACGGTTTGTATTTTCATCAACCAACTCCGTGAAAAAATTGGTGTTATGTTTGGTAACCCAGAAACAACAACGGGCGGTAACGCATTAAAATTCTATGCGTCAGTTCGTTTAGATATTAGAAGAATGACCCAAATCAAAGATGGTGATGC
>JALQXE010000182.1 GCA_023263235.1 Sediminibacterium sp.
GCGGTGGCCTCGTCGGTGCCGAGCACCTCGTCGATGCCATAATCAAGCATGGGTGTTGAGTAAAATGCGAATTGAAATTAATCGTTTTCCAAAATGGAAGGATAAAGTGACGGTAAAAACTTGGATTAATTCATTAGAAAATTCACGTTCAACTCGTTGCCTTGAACTTTATATTGGAGATGAAAAAATGGTAGGCTGCGAAACTTTTTGGGCAGTATTTAACACCAACACTCGTAGACCAGAAAACTTGGCACTACCCTACGAGCATTTTGAAATTTACTCTGATATAAAGGCAGTTGAAACAGGATTTTCTAAAATAAATATTGCTCAAGAATTTGACTTAATACAGCAGCGGGTTGTGCAATTATCGGATTTAGATATTGTAAATCATGCCAACAGTGTAAAATATTTAGAATGGTGTTTGGATTGCATGGAACCAGAACTGCTTTTAAAATATTGGGGTATACATTATTGTATATTGTATTTGGAATAATACCCGGAGCCTTAGGAGTAAATTTATTTTTTTCTCAGGATAGCGTTTTCGGAGGGGTAAATATTACAGGACGTAGAATGGTTTACTCACTAATTTTTAAATTTATTGAAAATTATATTGGCAACTGGTTTCTTGGTATAATATTTTTTTTATTTGGTTTTTGGATGACCAATCAGGCATTGTTAGTAATATTTGAGATGGACTATTTTTATGAAAAAAATTATAAGCTGACAAAAAAAATAAAAATAATAAATGCATTTTTCTTTATAATAATCCTGTTTTTTATTACAGCCTTCAAGAATGAAATATTTGAATTCATTTTTTAGCCCATTTTTTAATTAGGTATTTTTTGAATCATAAAATAGGTCCACCATGATCTAGATACCTTTCTTATATGCTCATACACCCGGTGAACATTGTTTATATACATAATTCGGGACTATCACATAGACTCTAGTCTAATACATGCAATAATTTTATTATATTACAATCGATTTTAGATTAAGTGTATGAAAAATGCAATACGTATTTTATTTTTTATAGCTTTTTTTACTTCCTGTACAAAGGAAACGAACACTCAAGTATTAAAAACTGCTCAAAATAATACAGTTTCTTTAGTACCAAGCATTAACAAAGGTTATATTATTAACCATACTTATTTTACTTTGTCTTATAGTGAAGCTAATCGTCAGGCCGAATGGGTTTTCTATCATTTAACGCCAGAATTTGTGAATGGCACACAAGTAAGAACCGATGATTTTAGATCAGATCCACTTGTGAAAAACAATCCAGTTAAATCTACCGATTACACAGGAAGTGGATTTGATAGAGGTCATCTTTGCCCAGCAGCCGATATGACTTTAAATTATAATTCAATGAGCGAGACCTTTTTTATGTCTAATATGTCGCCACAAGCGCCTAGTTTTAATAGGGGTATTTGGAGCACATTAGAAGATAAGGTTCGCTTTTGGGCCCTTGAAAAAAATGGCGTGTATGTAGCTACTGGACCTATTTTAAAAAATTCATGTGGCACTATAAATAATGGCACAATTACAGTTCCTTGTTCTTTTTATAAAATTATTTATAATGATACGGGTGCCGAAAAAATAGCAATTGCATTTATTTTGAATAATCAGGGCAGTACGTCTAATTTAAAAAATTTTGTATGTAATATTGATCAAATTGAAACCTTAACTGGAATAGATTTTTTTAGTGAATTACCTGACGATATTGAAAACAAATTAGAATCTACTATTTACACTAGTAATTGGAGTTGGTAATTTAAATAGTTTCTAATAATTGAAATTAATCATCCATTCAACTCCATATTTATCTCTGAAGGATCCAAAGTAGCTGCCCCATGGACTGTAAGCAATTGGGAATTTCAATCGTTTCAAACAACTTTATTCATTTGATCTCAACATAGCCGTTTAAATAATAATTCATTGCGAACAATTGTTATTACCCTCAATTGCAGTAAATTGTATCATTAAATTTCTAATTTTAACCAATACAATTGTTTGCAATGAAAATCAACAAGTTTTTTAAATCCTTATTATCTGCGATTGCAGTTTTTGCAGTTATACTATTTCCATTTACAAATAAAGCCAATGCACAAGATGCAGTCAAGCCTTTTGGCGGCCTTGCTTTATATACTGTACGTGATGCCATGGTAAAAGATGCGCGCGCGACTTTAGAAAAAGTAGCTCAAGCTGGGTATGTAAATGTAGAATCTGCTGGGTACAACAATGGCAAATTTTATAACTTATCACCAGCTGATTTTAAAGCATTATTAAAAGAAATGAATTTAACACCCATTTCTGCACATCAGGGTTCTGTTACTTTTGATAATGTAGATCAGCAAATAGCTGATTTAAAAGAAGCTGGCTTTAAATATTTTGTAGTTCCAGTTCCTCCAATGGGTACTTTTGGATTTGATCCTGCAACAAAGAAAATGGGCATGAAAGGGGGAGCAAAAGCACTCGCTGCAACCTTAAACACATTAGGTCAAAAATGTAAGGATGCAGGTTTAGAATTATTATACCATAACCATGATTTTGAATTTAATAAGGATGACGAAGGAAATGTAGTTCTTGACTATCTATTAGAAAACTGTGATAAGAGCATTGTTAACTTTCAAATGGATTTATATTGGGTAACAAAAGCGGGAAAAGATCCTTTAGAATATTTTGAGCGTTATCCAGGTCGTTTTAAAATTTGGCATGTAAAAGATATGGATGAACAAGGACGATTTGCACCAGTGGGTAATGGTAAAATTGATTTTAAGCGTATTTTGGCTAAGAAGAAAAAATCAGGCATGAAATACTATTACGTTGAGCAAGATGCTTGCTTTAATGAAACACCATTAGAAGCAATTGTGATTAGCCATAAAGGGTTAGCTAATTTTGGATTTAAATAAATTTAAATCCTTTATAATAATCAAAGGCCTCCCATTTGTGAGGCCTTTTTTGTAGCAAAATATTTATATATTTATTCAATGAAAAAATGCGTTCAATATTTTATTGTAGGGTTATTAATGTTATTCAATTATCAGGTTCAATCACAAAATGTAAATGTTTATCAACCAAAATTAGTATTGAATACAAAGGATTTGGTGGTTACACAAATTTCCCAAAATGCTTTTACGCATATTTCGTATTTACAAACTAATGATTTTGGGAATGTACCCTGTAACGGACTTATTGTAAAAAGTGGCAATGAGGTGGTTATTTATGATACGCCTACAAATGATTCAAGTGCACTGGCTTTAATTAAATGGGTAAATACTATTTTGCATTGTAAAATCGTAGCCATTATTCCTACTCATTTTCACAATGATTGTTTAGGTGGGTTAAAAGCATTTCATGACAACAATATTCCGTCTTATGCTAATAATGCAACTTTAGAATTGGCTAAATTAACAAATGTAATAGTACCTCAAAATGGTTTTAATAAAATCCTTGAATTAAAAATTGGCAACACAATTACTGTAGCTAAATTTTTAGGTGAGGGGCATACCAAAGACAACGTAGTGGGTTATTTTCCTAGTGAAAATGTACTTTTTGGAGGTTGCTTAATTAAGGAGATGAATGCAACCAAAGGATATTTAGGGGATGCCAATACAGCAGCCTGGTCCAATACCGTAAAACTTGTCAAAAAGGAATTTCCAAATGTAAAAATGGTTGTTCCCGGCCATGGCGAAATTGGCAACGGACAGTTATTAGATTATACCATCCAATTATTTAAAAAAAAATAGGTTAGGTTGTTATTTCTGTGCTTTATTTGGCAATGCCGCATACTAAAATCAAAGAAGCAGTTTCGGATTCATCAATAACTACGGTTACATGATCACCAATTTCTAATTCTAATTTTGTAATTGCACTTTTAGAATTTTTAATTATTGTTTTAGCAGTAATTTTTATGAATTCATCTTTTCCTTTTTTCCCTTTAATATTTATTCCATTTTCATTTAGGCTTACAATTACTCCAGTACCTCCGGTGCCGTTACATAAATCACAGCAATCGCCGTTGGAGGCGACTTTATTTTGTATTTGAGGCAAAGCCTCTCTTTCAATACTAGGCGTAATGCCAAAAGGCAGTTTCAATATTTTCTTATAAGAGAGTGTTAGCAATAAAATGAGCACCCCTAAAATTCCAGTGAGCGCTACACTTAATATAGATTGATTTTTTTTCGAAAAATTTGAAAATATTTTGAACTTCCAAAAACCAATAATTACGCCCAATGCATTTAAGATAACATCATCTATATCAAAAATGCCAATATGTAAAATTGCTTGAGTGATTTCAATGATGAATCCAGTGGATATTGCAATTAATATTATTTTTTTCCAATTGATCTTAGTAAAAATAAATGGCAGTAAAAATCCTAAAGGAACTAGTGCGATAATGTTTCCTATGATATTAATGAACGCAATTGTAAAACCATTATATCCTTTTAAATAGTATAGAATTGTTTTAAAAGGTATTAAGTTGGCTGCACCTTCCTGTGTGCCACCAAAATTAAATCTCATTTGACCTACTTGAACCATAGCCAAATCCTTTAATACCAACACTTTTACAAGTATAAATAAATACGTTAAAAGCAATAATATAGAAATAATATTTTTTTTCATTAAATGACTATGTGGTAAAGATGCTATTTTTCGGTATAGGCTTTAAAATTATCCAATATCATTTGCCAACCCATTTGTTGCATTTCAATTGGATTGGTTTGCTCTGGCTCAAATTGTTCAATAACACCTGTCCCGCCTTCAAATGCTTCAAAGTGCACAAACATTTTTCTGCCATCTCCTAAAATAATTTCAATATTTTTTCCCGGTTCAATTTTTTCGTAAGTACCCCAAAAATCAAATTCCATAGAATTGTCTTTGGCTGCCATTGTATAGTGAAATTCACCACCAACTTGTAAATTATTTATTGCTTTAGGACAATGCCATTCCGGACTAGCAAAATTCCAATTGCATACATGTTGTTCTTTAGTCCAGCATTCCCAAGTTTTATTGACAGTAGCATGAATTGTAGCTTTTACAGTAATGAGATTCATCTTGTTAATATTTAGTTTGAAAGTAAAGAAAATTCCTTAAATAGAAAGAGGCAACTCTGTTGAATTGCCTCTTTTTATTAGCTAGCGCTAAAATATTGTCAACTACTTTTACTTTTGAGTTGCAGCATCAGCCATACGCTTAATATGCTTGGAAATTTCTCCAATATAAGTCATGTCTGTTGAACAATCTTTATTTGCTTGCATATCACTAGATAAAGTTTGCGCCTTTTGAATATAGTCAGTATAATCTTTTAAGTATGCAGTATTTGTTGGGTCCTTTTTATATTTTTGAATGATATCGATATACTCATCAACAAATTTTCCATAATCTTCTGCTATTTTAGCGCAATTAGAACTACCACCAGAAGTTTTTGTTTCACTTGTACTGTTTGTAGATTCAGTTTTAGTGCCACTTGCACTATCTGAGGCATTCGTATCTGCCTTTTTGTTACCACAGCTTTGAAGTGATACTGTTGCCAAGCTTAATGACAAGATTAATAATAATCCGAATGATTTTTTAAGTGTTTTCATTTGTTTATTTTTTAGTTAATCAAATATAAGATTTATATTTATATAGATAAATTATTTTATATAACAAATGAGCCATGTTAAACCGGATATTCAAGTAGGTTTAAATTTAGCATACCAAAAAATAATACGATGAACCAACGCAGAAATTTTATCAAACAAATGTCATTTGTATCTGCTGCATTTATGGCAAAACCTGTTTTTGCAAGCAGTAGCATTTTTACTTCCGATATCATTCGCGTTGCTACTATTGGTGTAAATGGTATGGGTTGGTCAAACACCATGTCGGCCATTAAGGTTAAAAATGTGGAAGTAGTGGCACTTTGCGACATTGACGCATCTGTTCTTAAAAAGCGTAAAGAAGAATTATTGGTTGCACAACCCAATGTAAAAAATATTGACACCTATGGCGACTATCGTAAAATTTTAGATCGAAAAGATATTGACGTGGTTATTGTGGGCACCCCCGATCATTGGCACGCATTACAAATGATTGAAGCTTGCGCTGCAGGTAAACATGTTTATGTAGAAAAACCAGCAGGTAATTCCATTGGTGAATGTGATGCAATGATTAAGGCAAAAAACAGATACAATCGTATTGTACAGGTAGGTCAATGGCAAAGAAGTGAACAACATTTTAAAGATGCTTTGGATTTTGTTCACTCAGGACAACTGGGAAACATAAGAACCACCAAGGTTTGGTGTTATCAAGGCTGGATGCGACCGCAACCAGTAGTTGCCGATAGTATTCCCCCAGATTATATAGATTATAAATCATGGTTAGGACCTGCGCCTACAAGAACTTTTAATACAAGTCGTTTTCATTTCCATTTTAGATGGTTTTGGGATTATGCAGGGGGCTTAATGACGGACTGGGGCGTGCATTTATTGGATTATGCAATTTTAGGAATGAAAGCAGCTAACCCAATTTCAGTAAGCGCTCTAGGAGGCAAATTTGCTTATCCTGAACTAGCCGAAGAAACCCCTGATACTTTAACTGCTTTGTACGAGTTTGATAAATTTAATTTAGTGTGGGACTCTGCGATGGGAATTGACAATGGATCTTATAACCGTAATCATGGAATTGCATTCATTGGAAATAATGGGACTTTAATTTTAGATAGACAAGGTTGGGAAGTTATTGAAGAAAGTCAAGCCAAAAATAAAGTAGTGGTCCCTTATGCTAAAGTACAAGACAGTGGAGTGGATTTGCATTGGGAAAATTTTATTGCAGCCATTAGAAACAACAATCCATCTTCATTGCATTGTTCTATTGAAGACGGAGCACATATAGCAACTGTTGCACAGATGGGGAATATCGCATATAGATCCGGTAAAAAAATTAGTTGGAACGAGCAAGCTAAAAGTTTTACAGACTCATCCATTCAAGCAGAATATTTTATGAAGCAATATCACAATGGGTATAAATTACCTTCGCTTTAAACCGTCTTAATTAACCATTACTATGAAAATTCAATTTCAAAAACTATCACTTCTATTTTGTATTATTTTTTGCACTAATTTTTTGTTTGCACAAAATAATAAAATGGTAGCAGTGAAAGTGGTTGTTGCAGGAACAAGTCATGGGCATGTTTCATGGATTTTAAATAGAGCCAAAGATAGTGTGATTGAAATTGTTGGAATTTATGAACCTAATGTAGCGATTGCCAAAAAGAATGCACAAAAGTTCAATTTACCTCTTAGTTTATTTTATACTGACTTGAAAAAAGCTTTGGAAGCAACTCAGCCTGAAGCGGTGGTGGCGTTTGGTTCTATCCATGAACATTTAAATGTGGTGAAAGTAGCTGCCCCAATGCATATACCAATTATGGTGGAAAAACCTTTGGCTTCCTCTTTAGCGGAGGCCAAAGAAATGGAAACAATTGTAAAAAAATACAATGTTCCCCTGCTAACTAATTTTGAAACCTCTTGGTATCCTAGCACTTTTGAAGCGTTTAGATTAATTAGCGACAGCAATTATGTTGGTCAAATTAGAAAAGTTGTATTTCATCATGGTCATCAAGGTCCCAAAGAAATTGGTGTCAGCGATGAGTTTTTTAATTGGCTAACCGATCCAGTTGAAAATGGTGGTGGAGCTATCGTTGACTTTGGATGTTATGGTGCAAATTTAATGACCTATTTAATGCATGGTGAAAAACCTATTTCAGTAACTGCGGTTACTAGAAATTATAAACCCAACTTATATCCTCAAGTAGATGATGATGCCACTATCATTATTAACTATGAAAATTCGCAAGCTGTTTTACAGGCTTCTTGGAATTGGACATTTAGCAGAAAGGATATGGAAATATATGGAGACAGTGCTTACATTATTGCAGTGAATGCAAATAAAATGCGATTAAGAAATAAAGAGTCAATGCCTGAATATGAAAAGACCGTTACAAATAAAAACATACATGTTTACACCGATCCTTTTTCCTATTTACAAGCATATTTAAGAGGGGTTGAAAAAATACAGCCTTATGGTTTATATTCTTTTGAAAACAATATGATGGTGGTAAAAATATTGGAAGCTGCAAAGCAGTCCGCAAAAACTGGCAAAACCGTTTTATTTAATAATTTAAAATAACTATAACTATGAAAAAGCTACTTACGTGTTTAGTTTTTGTTTGCATTGCTTTATTGTCATTTGCACAAGTGCCAGAAGGGAAGAAAGTAATTAGCTCCTTATACATTTATGATTTGGCTTCAGGTAAATCTAATTTAATCCTTAGAGAAATGCGTCACTTTGAGGCGCCCAATTGGTCTCGTGACGGAAAGTATTTATTGATTAATTGTTTAGGAAGGCTCGAAAAAATTAGCACTATGGGTGATAAGTTGGGTGAGTTAAATACTGGCAATGTGAAAGACGCTAATAATGACCATGGTTTTTCTTTTGATGGTAAAACACTTTTCATTTCAAGTGCAAAACCTGAAATGAAAGAACATACCTCATTTATTTATAAAGTAGCAGCTGAGGGCGGTGAACCTACTCAAATCACGCCTATCAGTACATCCTATTGGCATGGTGTATCGCCCGATGGCAAGGATATAGTTTACTGTGCAAATCGTAATGGCAATTATGACGTTTATAAAATGAGTGTGGATGGAGGAGCTGAAATTAGATTAACTACTACCGAAGGTTTGGATGATGGCCCTGAATATGCCCCAGATGGTAAGCACATTTATATTAATTCATACCGAACCGGAACCATGCAAATTTGGAGAATGCATGCCGATGGTTCAAATCCAGAACAAATGACTTTTGATACACACTCCAATTGGTTTGCACATATTGCACCTAATAATAAAGTGGCCACAATTATTACTTATTTGGAAGATCAAAAGCAAACTCATCCCTTTGGAAGGCAGGTACAATTGCGCCTATTGGATGTAAGCACTAAGAAACTTACTAATTTAACCGAGCCTTTTTATGGCGGTCAAGGAACCATTAATGTACCTTCTTGGAGCCCCGACGGAAAACAATTTGCTTATGTTCGCTATGAATTAATGGACTCAATTGAACCTGTAAAATAACCAGTAATAAAAATCAATTTTAAAATATTTTAAATCTTCCCTATGAAAAACGAAAACGCCTCATCACGCCGTAAATTTTTGCAACTTATTGGTGCTACAAGTATGGCCGGTATTGCCTCTCCATTAAGCTCTTTGGCAGCGCAACAAAAAGCAGAAGAAAGAATTTTATTTTATGAAAAAAGAGTTTCAGCTGGTGAAAAAATAAGATTGGGGGTAATTGGCTTTGGTGTACAAGGCCATTTTGACTTGACTACAGCCTTAAAAGTACCAGGTGTGGAGCTTGCGGGCATTTGTGATTTATACACAGGTCGTTTAGAAAATGCCAAAGAAATGTTTGGCAAAGATTTATTCACTACCAGAAATTATAAAGACATTTTAGATAAAGCAGATATTGATGCAGTAATTATTGCGACCACGGATTGTTGGCATGCTAAAATAACAGTTGATGCTTTAGCAAAAGGCAAGCATGTGTATTGCGAAAAGCCAATGGTTTATAAAATAAGTGAGGGATACGATGTAATGAGTGCTGCAAAAAAATATGGTAAGGTATTGCAAGTAGGCTCGCAAAGAGTAAGTAGTATAGGACTTGCTAAAGCAAAAGAGTTATTAGCCGCTGGAGAAATTGGGAATTTAAATATGGTGAATGCGGTGTATGACAGACAAAGCTCTATTGGTGCTTGGGAGTATACAATACCTAATGACGCTAGTGCTGCTACCACCGACTGGGATAAATTTATTGAAGTGACAGGCAAAATGGAATTTGATGCTAAAAAGTTTTTTTGGTGGCGTGCATTTAAAGAGGTAGGAACCGGGGTTGCCGGAGATTTATTTATACATTTATTAAGCGGCACTCATTTTATTACAAATTCAAAAGGCCCTGAAACTATTTATAGCACAGGTCAGTTTAGTCATTGGAATGATGGTCGTAATATGCCCGATGTAATGTCGGGGGTAATGCAATATGGTAAAAACAGCGATCATCCCGCTTTTCAAATGACTTTACAGGTAAATTTTGTGAGTGGCACAGGTGGCCAAGAAATAATTAGGCTAATTGGTTCTGAGGGAGTGATGGATGTGAATGGCAATAATATCACGGTAAAACATAGTTATATGCCCGAAGCACCTGGCTTTGGCGGCTATGACTCTTTATTTACCTTTTCAAAAAGTATGCAAACTGAAATGCAAAAAGAATATGATGCAAAATGGACTGCAGCACAAAGAAAAAGAAAAACAAAAGACAATATTTTGTACAAAGCTCCAGCAGGATATGATGAACATTTAGATCACTTTACTAATTTCTTTGACTCCATTCGTACTGGCAAACCTGTTGTAGAAGATGCTGAATTTGGTTTTAGAGCGGCAGCACCTGCCTTGGCTTGTAATGAAAGCTATTTTAACAAACAAATAATTCATTGGGATCCGGTGAATATGAAATTAAAATAGTTGAATTAAACATTTAACAAGATGAATGAGAAGGTAGATGCCTATATGCAAGGGTTAAAAAATTGGAAAGCGGAGGCCGAAGAACTAAGAGCAATATTATTGGCTACAGCACTTGTTGAGGATTTTAAATGGGGCAGGCCCTGCTATACTTATCATGGGAAAAATATAATAGGACTTACTCCTTTAAAAGAGTCTTGTGCTTTAAATTTTTTTAATGGTGCTGTTTTATCTGACACGAATGGTGTTTTAATAATGCCCGGTGAGCATACTCAAAATGGGCGGTGGATGAAATTTAATTCGCTTTCAGAAATCAATAAGCATAAAAGCCTACTAAAACTATTTGTTAAAGAGTCTATTGAAATTGAAGATAGTGGACTTAAGAAACCTACATCATTAACAACTATAACCTTACCAGAAGAGCTGCAAAGTATTTTTAAAAAAGATGCTAAACTAAATAAGGCTTTTTACAGTTTAACTCCAGGCCGCCAAAGAGCCTACCTCATTTATTTCACTGCAGCTAAACAATCCGAGACAAGAATTGCAAGAATTGAAAAGTATGCACCAAAAATTTTATGTGGCAAAGGTTTTCATGACTGCGACTGCGGTTTATCCAAAAGAATGCCAACCTGCGATGGCTCTCACAAGTTTGCAAAAAAATAATACTGTTTTGCCTATTATTTGAAACTAAACAGAATAGGTATTAAAAATGCTACAATACCAACCCATATTGCATAAATGGTTAAATATTTTGCTATACTTTCTTGAACAGCAGTTAATTCTGTATTGTTTTTAATGGCCTTAATGATTTGGCTCGCCACAATGAGCAAATTAACAAATACAAGCAAATTTGTTCCTAAAACTACAATTCTATTGGGCGTGATACCAAATTCAAATATGCGAAAACTTATTGCCGATAAAGCAATGCCGTTAATCACTATAGTTAATATGGATAACCCTAAAATTAAAAATGAATTATATTTTCCTTTTTGATTTTTTTCAACCTCCGCAATTGAAAAAAATATTAAAGCCAATACACCTACTAATAATGCATTGTAAATTAATAATAAGTTTCTATCCTGGTGAGGATACTTGCCTTTACTCATTAAAGTAATTAAATAAATAGTTAAGTTTATAAATGCTAGAGGTGTGAATATTTTTGCAATAACTGGGGTTACCTTATTAATAATCTGAGGATTTGTACTAATTAAGTAAGTTGCTAAAATGGGAACGCCTGCAATTCCCCATATAGCAATATACTGCATATAAAATAACTGTATTTTAATACCAATGAGTTCAAACAAACCAAAGGTTATTCCCGTAAACAGCATACCTGCAAGCATAATTACTACGCTCATTACCAATAAATCGCCATTGTATTTTAAAAATCCTATGCGCTTTATGTTGTTCTTATAATCCTCTCCTACGTATGCATATCCTAAAACGCACCATAAAAAAATGGGTAAATGAATATAGGTAAGTTGAATAGAACTACTTACTTGCAAAACAGGAAGTAGGTTTATATAAATGGCTGATATAACAAAAAGTGCAGCTACTATTATTTTTATACGCTTGCTTGCATTTTGCTTTAAAAGAAAAAAGGTAGCCACAAATGGAATGATTATAAATGCTGTATTTCTGGTATAAAATAGTTCTCCATCTACTGCTTTTAAATTTCCAATATTTGCAATTATACCTGCAATCAATATTAATACTATAGCCCAAACAAGTTCTTTTTTTGAGAACAAACTATTGCTAGGTTCTTTGTATTGTAAACGTTCTTTCCAAACTACTAATGTTGTATTAATAGGCTCATTTGCATATATGATCTCAAATGCTCTTTCAAAATTTGTTTTATCGGAACGGTATAGCTTTTCAAGTATAGCTGGGTTGTTTAAATTTTCGAGTATTTTTTCTTTCATATTCCAATTATTTTAAATTAAAGGGGGCTTTATCTTATAATAAAGGTAGTATAATATCAAAGCAGTCTTAATTGAGGACATTTTTATTGTATAAGTGGCTTTAGTCAATTATAAGCGCGAATTTTAGTACTAAGCTAACGTCCGGCTAAGGAAAAATAATTACATTAGCATTATAATTCAGATGTATGAAACTAAGAATAATTATCCTCATTGTTTTAATTGCATTTAACCTAAATGTTAAAGCCCAAAATGGAAATATTTCAAATAAAAATTTACCTATTGGGGTATTTGATTCGGGCACAGGAGGGTTAACGGTTTTAGAAGCTATGTTGCAATTGGATGCTTATAACAATACCACAGGTTTGCCTGGAGCAGATGGGAAGCCTGATTTTAGTAGTGAATTTTTTGAATATTTAGCCGATCAGGCTAATATGCCTTATGGTAATTATGCTGCTGAGAAAAAAACGGATTTGCTCAAAGAGCATATTTTTAAAAACATGCAGTTTTTATTACAATCAAATAATGTAAAACAATCTACAAAAATGATTGTGCTTGCTTGCAATACGGCGACTGCTTATGCGCTAAGTGATATTAAAGCAAAATTTAAAGCTGAAAATATTCAGGTTCCAGTGATTGGTGTAATTGATGCTGGTTCAAAAGCAGCTTTGGCTTATCAAGCTAAAGCAGGTGCAGGTACTATTGGTGTTTTTGCTACTGCTGGTACCGTTGCATCCGAAGGTTACCCAAGAACATTGCAAGCTATGGCAAAAGAAAATGGCCTGCCTGTATTGTCGGTGGTTAGTCAGGGCGGTGCAGGACTCGCAGAAAGTATTGACCGAGATTGGAGTTATTTTGTTGATACTTTAAAACAAGCCAGAAAAGAATATAAGGGGCCCTCTTTAAAAAATACCTTATATGGTATTGATACTACATTATTATCTGCCTATAAATTTGATCAATCAAGTAATAAGCTACTTTGCGAGTATGATGACAAGGGGAGTTGTTTAGACATGCAATTAAATGATCCTGCTAATTATGTACGTTATCATTTAGTAAGCCTTTTAGAAAAAATGGTAAAGCAGGATGTTAAAACACCAATGAATACTTTGATATTGGGATGCACGCATTATCCATATATGCGTGATACAATTGCCAAAGTTTTAAATGAGTTATATGATTATAAGAAAGACAATAAATACCGTTACCGAAATTATTTAGCCAAACATGTTGAACTCATTGACCCTTCGGTTGAAACTGCAAAAGAAGCATATTTAGCTTTACGTGAAAAGCAATTAACCAATACAGCAGCTGTTCAACAAAACCGTTTCTTCATCACTATTCCTAATAATAATTTATCAGAGGCTAAATTACAGCCGGACGGTTGGTTTACTTACGGTTATAAATACGGAAGAAATGCTGGTGAAAAAAAGGATTATGTTCAATATGTTCCTTTTGACCATAAGAACATTTCTGACGCTTCCTATGAAAGGTTTAAACTTGTTCTGCCAAGTGCTTATGCCGAAATAAGTAAAACACTAAAGCAATAATTTTATTTGTTTAAAACGTAGATACTAATTTCAGTAGATTGATTTTCTTCAATTACTTGTTGTTTGTATTCCTGCTGAATAAATTTTTTTAGATTTTCAATAAAAGGTGCGCCCATAATACGTAGTGGCGTAGCAATTATTAAAGTGCTGCCACTTTCAATAAACTCATTTAATAATTTAAGTAGTGCAGAAAAATCATCTGGAGCGTAGTTGATATCACTTAATAATATAGTGTCTGCCTTTATTTGACTTGGAAAATGGTTCCAATCCAAGCAAGCAGCTGTTATATTTTTTAAATGTAGATAATCAATGTTTTTGTTTATTAAATCAACAGCTTCTTTTGCATGATCGCTTATTAAAATACTTGATGCTTTATTTGCGATAGAAAAAGAAGGAAGGCCAACACCCGCACCAATTTCTAAAACATTTTTTCCATATACCCAATTCGGATGTGCTTTTAAAAAATCACAAAGTGCAAAGGAAGAATCCCAAATTTTTGCCCAAAACGGGAAAGGAGTATTTGCATTATTTTTTAACAGCTCACCATAAGTTTGCTTTACAAGTTCCTTATTGGGAACATAAAGTGAAATGCCATTTTTTAAAGCTATTAATTGATTTGGGTAATTCATTCAATTGAAAATAACAATAAATTAATAATTATTCATTAAATTGAACCAATCATTGTATATATAAAATGAAAAAGCAAATATTACTTTTATTTTTTCTCTTTGCTACTATAATTACCAAAGCCCAAACAACCCCCGCATTTTGGCAGGATATCGTTTCTTTTAAAATGAAAGATTCCGCACAAATGCCCCCTAATAATGCCATTTTATTTGTGGGTAGTTCATCCTTTGCTTTGTGGAAGGACGTAAGTAATTATTTTCCAGGATATACAATCATTAATAGGGGCTTTGGGGGTTCCACTTTAACAGATGTGATTAGATACACATATGACATTGTGCTTCCTTATCAACCTAAACAAGTAGTGATTTATTGCGGAGAGAATGATTTAGCAAGTGCCGATAGTGTTACAGCAGTGGAAGCGTATAACCGCTTTATTACTTTATTTGGAATGATTAGAACCAACTTACCTAAGGCCAATATCGCTTTTGTTTCAATGAAGCCAAGTCCTAGTCGTGCAAGTATACAAGAGAAAGTAAAAACCACCAATTATCTAGTTAAAAAATTTATAGCATCACAAAAGAATGCAGCTTTTATTGACATTTACGATGCCATGTTAGATACCAAAAAACAAATGCGTGAAGAACTTTATGTTTCAGACCGGTTACATATGAAACCCGCAGGCTATTTGATTTGGCAAAAAGCAATTACACCTTATTTAATAAAATAAACAATAGCAATGATATTATTAATTATTGCTATTGTTATTCGGATTATTGTAAATCCTATTTCTAATGTTTTTCAAAAACAATTAACATTAGTTCAGCATCCATTATTTGTGAATTTAGTTTCCTATGCCATTTTATCTTTTGTAAGTTTGTTTTTACTTCTTGATTTTCCTTTTCGTTCTATTTCAATTTATTTTTGGATTTATTCCATAATTGGAGGTATTTGCGGCGCACTGGGCAATGGATTTATCGTAAAAGCACTTGAACAAGGGCAGCTTTCCGTATTAGGGCCTATAAATGCATATAAATCACTGGTAGGTGTTATTTTTGCTTTTTTAATTATTGGCGAGTTGCCCAATGCTTGGGGTTTTCTTGGCATTGCATGTATTATTATTGGTAGCTATTTTGTGTTAGACAATGAGAATGGGAGGTTCTCATGGAATATATTTAAACAAAAGTCGATTCAGTTTCGTTTAGCAGCTTTAGTCCTCACTGGCATTCAGGCCGTATTCGATAAAAGAGTAATTCAAGAAGCAGGTTTAATTTATGCATTTGCTGGCTGGTGTATTTTTGGGCTTTTATTTTCATTGCCCCTATTTTTGACTACTCAATGCAGCTTTAGGGCACAGTGGAAAGAAGTTTCTAAACCAGTAATGTTAAAATACTTTGGACTGCTAATTTCAATTGCACTCATGGTCGTAACCACTAATTATGCATTTGCGCATATGAAAGTGGGAACCGCCCTAGCCTTATTCCAAATATCAATTCTTATGTCTGTTTTATTTGGTCATCATTTTTTTCAAGAATCAGGTGTCGTAAAAAAAATCGTTGGTTCAACAATAATGATTGTGGGATCTGTTTTAATTTTAATCCTTAATTAATTTATTTTGCAATATACCATTCCAGTCACCGAATTACAATTAAAGGACGCAGTAAACTTATTTAATGAGTACGCAAACTCCTTGAATATTAGTTTAGACTTTCAAAATTTTAGTAAAGAGCTTGAAATTATCAATAGCATGTACGGAAGTCCAACAGGCTGCCTTTTACTTGTATATGACAATAATATAGCTATTGCTTGCGCAGCTTATAGAAAAATTGGGGAGGGTATTTGTGAATTAAAAAGAATGTATATAAAACCCGCTTTTAGAAGCCAAGGTATTGGTCAACACCTAGTGAATTTACTTTGTGATAAAGCAAAGCAGAATGGTTATTGTTTAATGCGATTAGATACTTTGAATACGATGTTGCCGGCTTTAAGCTTATATCGGAAAAATGGCTTTATAACAATTGAAGCATATTATCATAATCCCAACGAGGGTGTTGTTTATATGGAAAAGCAACTTAGTTAATTTTTAGCAACTTTTTCTAATCTGCTTATCCAAGTAAAGATTTAACATAAAAATTTCAACTTTTGTTCCCATTTCATATTTTGGAACAAATTGCCAATAAATTTATTGGTTATCGCTTTTGTTTCACAATATTTTTGATATTCATTAAAACTAAATATACATGAAAAAGCAAATTTCAATTGCGATAACGGCTTTGTTCCTTTTCGCTACATCGTCTTCTTTTGCCCAAAAAGCAGAAAAAGAAAGTAAGTTGGTAAAATGGTATGGTAACGTATGGGATGTTGTGATTAATCAAGGTAGAGTGAATATTTTAGATACTGCTTATGCTGATAATGCCGTTTTACATACCGTGCCAGAAACTAAAGGAAAAGCAAATTGTATTGCTTATTATGCTAATTATGTAACAGGGTTTTCAAACAGACAATTTATAGTGAAAGAGTCGTTTTCTTCAGGAAATAAATTGGTTAAATACTGGCAGTTCAAAGGCAAACATACTGGCAACTTTTTTGGTATACCAGCTACCAATAAGGATGTGGATGTGATTGGCTGTACCATTGCCACTATTGTGAATGGAAAAATTACCGAAGAACAAGATTTCTTTGATAATTTAGAATTTTTACAACAATTGGGTTTAATGCCAAGACAATAGGAAATTAATTCGAAGTAGATTCAAGTGATTTTATAAAAGCGGAAGGGGTAACACCCTTTCGCTCTTTAAATGCATCAATAAATTTAGATCTGGACGCAAATCCTGCGTTTGCAGATATCGCCTCAATAGTTAAGCTCTTAGACTCTCCCTCTTCCAATAAAGTACAAACATAGTCGATACGTAAATTTTTTCTCCATTCACTAAATGTGATTTTTAGTTCCTTATTAAAATAAGTAGAGAGAAAACGCTCGGGTATTTTTAAGTCAAAGGACATTTGTGAAAGTGTAAAATCCTTTTTTACAAAAGGGGTTTCGCTTAAATAGGAATTCAGTATTTTTTCAAAATCATCAAATTGAACACTTGATTTTACCTTCTTGGGAA
>JALQXE010000176.1 GCA_023263235.1 Sediminibacterium sp.
ACATCTTTTGGAGCAGTCCAACCATTCAACTTGCCTTTCAATTTAATACCAATTAACTTAGGCCATTTTAATTCCCAAGCCAATCCTGCCATTACATCACATGCATCAGCTCCACCCACACCAATTGCCAACATACCTAAACCACCCGCGTTCACTGTGTGCGAATCGGTACCAATCATCATACCACCTGGGAAGGCGTAGTTTT
Organism: Sediminibacterium sp.; assembly: GCA_023263235.1. The sequence goes on from JALQXE010000176.1 coordinate 206, forward strand.
CTAAAACTACTTGGTGAATAATACCTGCACCTGGTTTCCAGAATCCTAAACCATATTTATTAGAAACAGAAGCCAAGAAATCATACACTTCCTTGCTTTCTGTTGTTGCTACTTGTAAGTCTTGTTTTGCTTCTACTTTTGCAGAGATCAAGTGATCACAATGCACCGTACTTGGTACCGCTACTTTTGGACGACCTGCTTGCATAAATTGTAATAAAGCCATTTGCGCGGTTGCATCTTGCATTGCTACACGATCTGGTGCAAAATCAACATAAGAACCACCTCTTTCGAAGCTTTCTAATTTTTGATCACCATGTAAATGTGAGAACAAAATTTTCTCTGATAAAGTTAATGGACGGCCCAACATTTTACGAGCAGCTTCCACTTTGGCTGGCATTTCAGCGTACAATTTTTTGATCATTTCGATATCAAAAGCCATAGGTATCAATTTAGGTGTTAAAAACTGACGCAAAGGTAAGTGAAAATGCCGATTTTTTTGTTAGATTTGGATAGCAATAAAGGCTATTGGACATGCAAAAAATGAGAAATTTCCTTGAATTACACGCTTTCGGCGTTTGTTCGGCCATAGGGGAGCGTTTGGGCATTGCCAGTTCCAGAATCAGAACCTGGTTTATCTACATTTCATTTTTGACTTTTGGGTCGCCCGTAATACTTTATATGGTGCTTGCTTTTTGGAGAAGTATTAAGCATTATATACTACAAGGGAAAAGAAATCCCCTTAAATACTAGTGAAAATATAATTGGGGGTACTTAAAGTTTTAAACAACTGCGATGAATCGCAGTTGTTACTAATTTTTATTTGGATAATCTATACAACTGCGTTACGTAAGCGTACTAGTTTTTCCAACAAAGGTTCCAACATTTCCAATCTTAACATATTGGCTCCATCGCTTTTTGCAACTGCAGGGTTGGGATGTGTTTCAATAAATAATCCATCGGCGCCTGTTGCAATAGCTGCTTTTGCAATGGTTTCAATTAAAGCAGGATTGCCACCTGTTACGCCCGAAGTTTGATTAGGCTGTTGTAAGGAATGTGTACAGTCCATGATTACAGGCACATTGTTTTCTGCCATTGCAGGAATATTTCTATAATCCACTACTAAATCCTGATAGCCAAAAGTATTTCCTCTTTCAGTTAGCATTACTTTGTGGTTGCCTGCTAATTTAATTTTATCTACCGCGAATTTCATGGAAGCGCCACTCAAAAATTGTCCCTTTTTTACATTTACAATTTTACCTGTTTCTGCAGCAGCCACTAATAAATCGGTTTGACGACATAAAAATGCAGGGATTTGTAATATATCAATATACTGTGCAGCAATAGCAGCTTCGTCATGCGCATGAATATCGGAAGTAGTGGGAACGTTAAATTTTGCACCTACTTTTTTGATGAGTTCCATGCCAGTGTCATCACCAATACCTGTGAAAGAATTGGCGCTAGTACGGTTTGCTTTTCTATAGCTTGCTTTAAATACATAGGGGATACCTAAATTCTTGCAAATTGCAGAAACCTTTTCACCAATTTCCATTACTAATTCTTCACTCTCAACTACACAAGGGCCGGCGATTAAGAAAAAGTTATTGGCATCATATTGCTGATGCTTAAAATGATCTTGTAAATAATTTGGAATCATATTTTGCGTATTTGCGTTCACAAAGGTACACAAAATACTATACAGCCTGCTTGGTGACTTAAAATCTTAAACCCACCGTTACGCCTGCCCCTCTAATACCTGCCCATGGACCGTCAGTATTGGTTATGATGCTATTGCCAGACACCGAAGTGCTTAATTTAAAGGGATTGGCATTGGTTTGATCAATTGCTGATTTTAGCGCATTTAATGCAGGTGTTGATATATAAGATGGGGTATTTGCTGGTAAATCTGCTTGTAATTTTCCATTAGAAGTTCCATAATGTCCACCAATGATCCAAAAGTCCAATACCAATTTGGTTAAAAGTTGGTATTGCATTCCAAAATAGGCACCCACACTTTGAGAGCGAATGGTTCCACTGAGGGTTGCTGAAGTGGAAACGGTTTGAGAGGGTAGCGCAACCCCTTGAATTGGTGCTGGAGTATAGGTGTATTTGTAATTAATGGGAGCTTCTACTTCCATATTTCCAAATCTTGCATAAGGAGCAATATATATACCCGACATTTTTTGCAATCCTAAATAAAATCTGCCTTCAAAAGTAATGGCATTGTTGGCTATCTTAAAATTGTCAAAATTTATATTAGGGTTCTCAATAAATTGTTTTGCAAGTGCTTGTAATGGTAGGTTTCTTTTAGGCATTGTAGCATAACTTGCCGAAATACTCATGAAGTGGTTTAAACTTCTTTCATATGTTATATTGTAATTCTGCAAAGCATCTGCGGATAAATTGGTTTTTAAAATATTGTCACCCCCAATTAAACTTTGCGCATTCCCTAAATGAATGATTCCCCCAAAAAGGGCAATAAGTATAACTTTTTTCATAAACGTTTTATTTTAAATTTTAGCAAACACTTAGGGGTGTGTTTACATCGCAATTAAATCAGCTACTGTTCTTTTGTCTAAAATGGATAAAGTATTATCCCTTACTTCCAACATTACTTTATTAATCCCGCATTTTTTCTCATTGCAAGTCTCACATTTTTTATAAAAATTTATACTTACACAAGGCAGCAACGCAATGGGACCTTCTATAGTTCTGAAAATTGCAGAAAGTTTTATTTTTTGAGGTGCAATAGCAAATAAATATCCACCATGCTTTCCTTTTTTACTTTCTAAAAACCCAGCTTTTTTTAATGCTAATAATATGTTTTCTAAAAACTTTAGCGGAATTTTTTTCTCTTCACTAATTTCAGCAATCAGGATAGGCGTTTCAGTGCCTTTTCCTGCCATATAGGAAAGCGCTTGTAATGCGTATTGTGTCTTTTTTGATAACATATTATAATCCTAAAACTTCTTTCATGGTAAAGATACCACTTTTATTTTTTGCAAATTCTGCAGCCAAAACAGCGCCACTGGCAAATCCTTTTCGGGTATGCGCTGTATGGGTAATTTCGATGGTATCAATAGGGGAGCTATATGCGATGGTATGCGTTCCAGGAGCAGGGTCAATACGCTCCGAAGTAATCACCAAATCCGAAGGTGTTAATGAAGCCTCATTCACCCATTGTTTTTTTCTGCCAAGATTAGCGAGTATTTGTTCTGCCAATGTAATTGCTGTCCCACTGGGCGCGTCCTTTTTTTCGGTATGATGAATCTCGGTCATACTTACATCATATCCGCTATAGGGTTCCATTAATTTGGCCAATTGTTTATTAAGTTCAAAGAATAAATTAACGCCTATGCTATAATTGCTAGAGTACACCAAACATCCATTCTGGGTTTCACAAAGTGCACTAATCTCGTTCCATTTATCCAACCATCCAGTGGAACCGCTTACAACAGGCACGCCAAACTCTATGCATTTCTTTACATTTTCAAAAGCACTCTGTGGACCCGTAAATTCAATTGCGGCTTCGGCTCTCTGTAAATTTTCTTTTGTAAAATCTGCATTATTTTCAAGATCAATTTTTAATACAATCTCGTGTCCTTTTTCTAAAGCAATTTCTTCAATTGCTTTGCCCATTTTACCGTATCCAATTAATGCTATTTTCATGATTGTTATTTTAATTTATCGCGTGTGTGTATTTTTCAAATTAAACTGTATGCTTACCCCTGTTTGTCTAAGTTGAGGTTGTATCACAGGCGTTACGCGCATTGATAAGTTATCGCTTACATCAAAATCTTTTAAATGTCCAAATACTGTTGCGTCTACTACGTTTACACCCCATCCAATAAAAAACCAAAGTATGGAATAGTCCCTGTCTCTTCTAAAAATATTTCTATAGCTCTGTAAGGAACCAATGCTTAAGCTTTTTAAGCTCGGATCAATTTTATCTACATCTGAAGCGTCTCCATTTCTTTGTTTAATTAAAGCAGTGTATGCAAATTTTGTTTTATTGTATAAGTCGTTATTATAAATGTAAGTTGAAACGGGGATTGCCAATACACCATACACAATTGGAATTTTCCAATACTGTTTGTTATATGCTTGACCCAATCCAGGAAGCATTGCAGAATATCTTGATGCCAAGCGAGGGTTGTGACGCTTTACAGAATCAAAAAGGATTAATTGGCTACTATCAGAGGAAATTTTTGTAGGGTTCGGTTTTTTATTCACTGTTGTATCTTGGCCAAAGCAATTTGCTTGCCATCCAATTAGCAACAATAAAATAAATATTGACCTCATCCTGAAGGGGTTCCTTTTTAAGTTGTCTACTAGCTAATGCTTACTTGCATTGCATCCAAAATGGTATTTAAGCCATTAATGTCCTGATATGAAATGGTAATAGTACCACTTCCATTTTTTTGTTGCACTAAAACTACTTTAGCAGATAAATGGCTTGATAGTTTGTCTTCTAATTTTTTATAAACAGGAGAAAGCTCGTTTTTCTTTGTTGTTTTTGGAGCTTTCCCACTCGCTGCGTTTAGTTTTTTTACCAAATCCTCAGTTTGTCGGACGGTTAAACCTTTTTCAGTTATTTCTTTGAATAAAAATAACTGTTGGTCTATTTCCTTACCAATTAAAATTTTAGCCAAACTCACACTTAAATTTCCTTTGCGCACTGCTAATTGAATGGCAGGCGGCAAGTCCAACAAACGAATATAATTGGCAACAGTAGAACGATCCTTTCCCATACGCTCCGAAACTTTTTCTTGCGTATAGTTAAGCTCTTGCATCATTCTCTGATAACTTAAAGCAACTTCTATCTCGTTTAAATCAACTCTTTGTAAGTTCTCTAACAATGCCAATTCTAATAATTCTTGGTCATTGCCTTGTCTTATGTATGCTGGAATATCATTTAAGCCTGCTAGTTTAGCCGCACGGAATCTTCTTTCACCCGCAATTAATTGATATTTCCCATTGGGTAATAAAGCAACAGTGATGGGTTGAATAATATCATGCAGCTTTATTGAATGTCTTAATTCTTGTAAGGCAATCTCATCAAAATCCTTTCTTGGATTTTTAGGATTTACTTGAATATCGGCTAAAGGAATACGATTGGTAGCCACTGCTTTTTGTATGGTCTCCGCTTCTACCTTTCCTGCTGGATTTTTATAATCAGCATCAATGTTTTGCAATAGGGATCTTAAGCCCTTCCCAATCATATCTTTATTTGGCGTACTCTTGCTCATAATTAATCAATTATTCTATCAGCATTACTCATTTTAGTCATGCCATTTTTTTGTAAAATTTCTTTAGCCAAGTTCAAATAGTTCACAGTACCCTTACTGTCTGCATCATATAAAATAACAGGCTTACCTACACTTGGCGCTTCGCTTAAGCGACTGTTACGATGTATAATGGTTGAAAATACCATGTCATCAAAATGCTTGCGTACTTCACCCACTACTTGATTGCTTAAACGTAAACGCGCATCATACATAGTCATTAAAATACCTTCAATTTGTAAATTGGGATTTAAACGGCTTTGTACAATTTTTACGGTGTTTAATAATTTTCCTAAGCCTTCCAACGCGAAAAATTCACATTGAACGGGCACAATAACACTATCCGCGGCAACCAATGCATTTACCGTAATCAATCCTAAAGAAGGCAAACAGTCAATGATGATAAAATCGTATTGATCTTGGATAGGGGCTAGTAATTCTTTTAAAACATTTTCTCTATTGGGGAAATTAATGAGCTCAATTTCGGCACCCACTAAGTCAATATGAGAAGGGATTACATCTAAATGAGGTATCTCGGTTTTTAACACAATATCTGATAATGGGGTATGGTTAATCATGCCATCATACAAACTCGTGGTAATATTGTGTAAATCAAATCCAACACCCGTAGTACTATTGGCTTGAGGGTCTGCATCAATCAATAAGGTTTTAAACTCTAAAACAGCTAAACTTGCTGCAATATTTATTGCAGATGTGGTTTTTCCAACCCCTCCTTTTTGATTTGCAATTCCAATTATTCTTGCCATAAAATGAGTATCCTTAATTTCTGCCAAAAATAAGGCTTTTGGGCCTATTTTTGTGCTTTAAATCCCCGTATGAGAAACCCCGTTTTTATTTCCATCCTTCTTATGGTATTGATTGCCATTGATTTCTATGTTTATCAGGTCCTCAAGCACCTTACGCATGGAAGCGGGCAGGGGGTAAGAACTACTGTTAGTCTTTTATATTGGACCCTTTGTTTGATTTGTTTAGGGGCTTTTTTATTGTTCCCCTACCTATCAAACCCCTACTTTAGACAGTATATTTTTTCAATTAGTATGGGTTGGATGTTTACCCAATTGCTAATGGCTATGGTTTTTTTAATTGACGATATAAGACGTGGCACATTTTGGGCAGTGAGCAAAATGACTTCAGCTTCGGGGGCTCAATTTTTAAATACAGAAAATGGTATACCACGTTCTACTTTTTTAAGTTGGTTGGGTGTTGGGTTGGCTTCTAGTTTATTCTTTTCACTTATTTATGGTTTTGGTAATAAATACAAATATCAAATCGTAAAAAAGAAAATATCATTAAATGGGTTGCCTTCCGTTTTTAAGGGGTTTAAAATTATACATATTAGTGATATTCATAGTGGCAGTTTAAAAGATAAAATGGCAGTTCAAAAAGGAATTGATTTAATAAAAGCGCAAAAGCCGGACATGGTTTTATTCACTGGTGATTTAGTGAATGACAAAGCCACAGAAATGAAGGAATGGATGGATGTGTTTAATCAAATAACTGCTCCCCATGGAGTGTATAGCACTTTAGGCAATCATGATTATGGTGATTATGTAAGCTGGGACTCCAAAGAAGCCAAACAACAAAATTTAAAAGATTTAATGCAGGTGCATGCGAATTTAGGTTGGAGATTATTAATGAATGAAAATGTTAAAATAGAAAAGAGTGGCGCGCATTTTCATTTGGTGGGTATAGAGAATTGGGGTGCTAAAGCAAGATTTCCAAAATACGGAAAGATGGATGAAGCGATGAGAGGCATTGATTCCAATGCACCTATTATTTTAATGAGTCATGACCCTAGCCATTGGGAGGCAGAAGTAATTCCCAAATATACCAATGTTCAGTTAATGTTATCTGGTCATACGCACGGTATGCAGTTTGGATTGGAGAATCCTTATTTTAAATGGAGTCCGGTTCAATGGGTGTATAAACAGTGGGCAGGGATTTATCAAAATGAAAATCAACAATTATACGTTAATAGAGGATTTGGTTTTTTAGGTTATCCGGGAAGGGTAGGTATTATGCCGGAAATCACTTTATTGGAATTGACATAACATTATTTGTTAAAAATTTTTATGTAACAATTTGCAGTATTTTTCGTTATACCTTTGTAACAACAAAAGGAAATTTTATGAAAAAATATATAGTAATTCTATTGGCGGTGTTCATTGCTAACAATTTACAAGCACAAGACAAATTTAGCATTGGTATTAAAGTGGGTCAAAACTTCACTAGTGTTAATAACGTTGCAGTTGAACATAATTCAGCATCTTATCATGCGGGCGTTACAACTCATTTCGGGCTTTCTGAAAAATTAGGTATTTCGCCAGAAATTATATTGTCACAAACAAAATTAGAAACTACGCCTGCACTTACTTCTTTAATTGGAGGGGGTAGTGCGTTAACGCAGCCTGAAACCTATCATTTAAATTATCTAGCCATCCCAATTTTATTAGATGCTAAGTTGATGAAGAAATTAAGTGTTCAGGCAGGACCTCAGTATAGCATTTTATTAGACCAAAAAAAGGACGGCATAGGAAATGCATCTATGGCATTTAATAATGGAGAGTTTGCCTTTGTAGGTGGCGCTAAATTAGACCTTGGGGGCTTCTCACTATATGGAAGATATGTTGTAGGTCTACAAAATATAAACGAATTGCAGGACCAAGCCAAATGGAAAACAACCCAATGGCAGTTGGGTATTGGCATGTCCTTATTTAATTTCTAATTTCTACACTATTTCAATTTCAACTCCTTTTTTAAATTTGTGAGTTTAAGTTCCAATTGGACTAATGCAGCATTTTGCTCTTTAATGAATCCATTGTCTTGTATGCTTCCTACTACGGCAATCATTTCTACTTCGCTTTCATATACCATTTTTCTAAATGGATTTGCATAATCTTTAGCGCGGGTTTTTTGAATACGATCAGTGATGTCCTTTTTTATTTCCAAATAGCTATCCAGCCAATGAACAAATTGAGTGCTTGAAACTTTACTCAAAGGCTTCTTTGTTAATTTTTCCAAAGTGGACAAAGCGTGTAAATCCTTTCGGGTGTTGTATTTCTCCGATTCTGTTTCGTAGAATGCATGTACTTGGTTCCAACTTTCAATGGTGCCGGATTTAATTTTATTTAATAGCCCTTCTACATTTTTTGACGGAATTAACTGACCACCAATATTAGACCATGTTAAATTAGTAGGTGATAACTTTACCTGCTGCAAGGTGCTAATAATGTTTTTGCCTTTTTTATTTTCAATAATACGCAACGCTGCTTCCATGCCATATATGAAAATGATTTTTTCAAACATATGATAAGCATCGTATGATTTTATTAGCTTCGCCTTTCTTTTACTATTTTCAAATCCATGTACTACTACTTCTAATGCATCAATTTCTTTTTTAGTCTTGGTTTTTAATAAGGTTTCTCCAAGAGCTAATAATTTTGTCTCATCCTGTAAAACAGTCTTCTTCTCTTTTGTTAATTGTGCTTTTGCTACTGCTTTGGCAATTATTTCACGTGCATTTACTAATTCATTAACGGAATCTGGAGCTAGGTATCCATATTCATATATGGGCGTTTTATATTTACGCTTGTCTCTATCTACATATTTCCAAGCATTTCGCGCCAAAGCATAAAAATTATACAAAAACCAGTAACCTGGCATAATGATAAGTTCATCCTTTAAAGGGTCGTTGCTAATGAGTGAAAAAGGAATAGGAATATTTAATTCATAATTATAATCTCCTTTATTTAATAAAGAGAAACTTGCAAAAATGGAATTATGCTTAATACTAACACAAAGGCCAGGCCAAAATCCACGGCCCATGATTACTTCACCATCGGCACCTCTACTATTGTGATTTGAGCCGAGGGTAGCACCCGCAGCAATATTTGATTGTCCCATTACCGTGGCAGCACACAAGAAACTATTATTGTGGTGCTGTTCATGTGCCGGAAATATCAATGAGTTCAAAACCTCGCAGCATGAAATGGTTGCATTAGGTCCTAAAAAAGAGTTAATAAGTCTAGCACCATATTTTAATTGCGAATAATCGGATAGCACAAAACGAACTGCTTTAATACCATAAAATATTCTACATCCATAACCAATAATACCATTCACTAATTCACAACCTTCCCCAATTTGTGTAGTAGCATCGGGATGAGAATTAATGGTTACATTTTTTATTTTATTGGCTCCTTTTAAATATGCATCTTCTCCTATCCAAACATCTTTAATGATTTTACAGTTCTTTATTACAGTTCTATCACCCACTTTTCCATAATATCCCAACTTGTCGTCAAACTGATTTTCGGTCAACGCAATAAACTTTTGTTGTAATGCCGCGTCGGCTCTATGTCTTGTCCATAAATAGGCGTCTCCTGCAGTCATGCCGTTAAATGGCAATACCTTTCTGCCTGTATTTTCATTACAAAGCTCTAACCAAATTCTCACTGATTCAGATTCGCCCTTCTTTAAAATACCATTCCCAAATTTTGCATGGTTAGTGGTTACTAATTCATTTACATTATTTATGATCACCTCATTCCCTATAATATAATGTGACATGTAGTTCACATTATGTACCGATACATTATTGCCAAAATCACAACTAATAATGGTTGAGTTATAAATACCAATAGGTACTATTAGGTCACTAAAGCTTAAGCAACTGTTCTCTAAGTTTCCGATTCTGTTTAAACCAAAAAAAGAACAATTTTTTACCAACTCTGGATTAAATTCATTGGACACTAAAATATTTGACCAATCATCACTGGTATTTCTATTACGCACCAATATCTCTATTTCCAAAGCAGTTAATTTACGATAAGCAATCCCACTTCGGTTTTGTTTATTTCTTAAATAATATTCGTCTTTCCCTTTGGGTAAGTCTTTAATAAATCCATATCCCAACTGGTTTACCGAAATCTTTTTAATATTATTCATAAGTATAAATTCTATTTAAATAAACTGGGGTGTTGTTTGTTCCAGTCTGTTTGTTGCTGATAAGCATCAGCTATTTTCAATAAGGTCCCTTCATCGTATAAATTTCCAACAAAACTAATGCCAGTAGGTAAATTGTATTTTCCATCAAAACCAGTGGGAACGCATACAACTGGATGTCCTGTTAAATTAGTAATGGCTGCTTGATTACCTTCTACGCCTCGGGAAGGGCAAATGATTACATCATATTGACTGATGACTTCGTTTACTTTTTGCATTAATACAGTTCGATGTCTTTGTGCATTAATATATTCAACCGCGGGAATAAATCTTGCCGTTCTAAATTGGTTTGGCCAATCGTATTTTGTTTGGCGCGTTAATTCATCGTCAATGTTTAATCTTGTCATTTCGTCAAATTGGGCAGCACATTCAGCGCCAATCACCACATCCATAATATTAAAATTGTACACGCCACTATCGGGAAAATTTACCGGAATTAATTCAACTCCCATTTTTTTAAATGTAGCCAATACCTTCCAATCATTTTTACTAGTATCTGTTATTTGATCAAAATAATTTTTTGCGTAGGCGATGCGTAATTTTTTAATATCCTTAATTGGCTGATAATTAAATGGGGCATCAAAAGCAGATAAGTCTTTGCCGTCGGTACCATGTATATAATTAAATACAATCGCAGCATCATTTGCACTTCGGCAAATTGGACCTACTTTGTCCAAACTATAACTTAAAGCCATCCCGCCCGATCTGCTTATACTTCCAAATGTTGGTCTTAAACCTGTTGCGCCGCATTGAGTGGAAGGCGATATAATACTACCGTAAGTTTCAGTGCCAATTGCAAATGGCACCAGTCCTGCAACGGTTGCTGATGTTGAACCTGCAGAGGAACCCGAAGATCCATATTTTAAATTCCAAGGATTTCGGGTGCGTCCACCATACCAATAATCGCCCATTGCTAAAGCACCTAATGTGAACTTTGCTACTAACACTGCACCCGCATTTTGTAACTGCGTATATACAAAAGCATCTTCCTCAATAATTTGATTTTTATAAGGAGCAGCACCCCAGGTAGTTTTTGTTCCTTTTACCGCGAATAAATCTTTTAATCCATAAGGTATACCATGAAGCAAACCTCTATATTTTCCTTTGGCTATTTCTTCGTCGGCTTGTTTTGCTTGGGCAAGTGCAATATCTTCTTGAATACTTATAACGCATTCTAGAGTGTCTCCATATTTTTTTATTCTATCAATAAAAAATTTAGTTAACTCCAAAGAGCTTATTTTTTTGTTCTTGATTAAAAAAGCCAATTCACTAATGCTGTAAAAAGCTAAATCCTCCTTACGCTTTGGGAAGTCCACTTTAGTGGTTTCAAGTAATGCGCCTTTGGATTGTTTTTTACTATTCAAGGGAACAGCCAATTGCCAGGTACTTAAAGCAACGCTATTAGGTAATGACAATTTATGCATTGCTTTATAGTTCGCAATATTGTCAAGTACATCACTATAAAGGGTATCAATTTCTTTTTGGGTGAATTGTACATCAAAAAGTTTTGAAGCACTTTTTAAATCATTTTTTGAAACAATACTGTCTTGAGCAAATGCATTTGCAAATGCAACTAGGCTTAGGGATAGCAATACTACCTTTGAAATTAAATTTTTCATACCCAAAGATACTACCCACGCTTTGTTTTGTTGCTTGAAAAGCGTCTTTTTTGTCCGCCTTTGGCTCCAAAACCGCCTTCCTGCTGCGGTACTCTTCCTCTCACATTTCTAGGCTTACCCCAACCAGCGTCCTGGGAAGTTTTATTTGCATGAAACTGTTGCATAGGATAGGGGTGCTCAAAAATAACAGGCACTTTTTTCCCTATGAGTTTTTCAATATCGGCTAAATAAGCTTTTTCTTCAAAGTCACAGAAACTTAATGCAGTTCCTTCGGCACCTGCACGACCTGTTCGGCCAATACGGTGAACGTATGTTTCCGGGATATTGGGAATATCAAAATTAATAACGTGTGCTAATTCATCCACATCAATACCCCTTGCAGCAATATCTGTTGCTACCAATACTCTTGTAGTTTGTTCTTTAAAATTACTCAAAGCACGTTGACGGGCATTTTGTGATTTATTACCGTGGATGGCTTCAGCAATAAGATTATTCTTAGTTAACAACTGCACTACTTTATCGGCACCATGTTTGGTTCTTGTAAATACCAATGCTGTTTTGATCTTTGGATTTTTTAATACTTCCACTAATAAAGCATTCTTATTTACTTTATCAACAAAGTACACAGCTTGATCAATAATTTCAACGGTACTTGATACCGGTGTTACACTCACTTTTTCGGGATTGTGTAAAATGGAGTTGGCTAAGCTTACAATTTCGGGAGGCATGGTTGCAGAGAAAAATAAAGACTGTCTTTTTTTAGGAAGTACCGCTAATAATTTTTTTACATCATGCACAAATCCCATATCCAACATTCTATCTGCCTCGTCCAAAACAAAAAATTCCACATCTCTTAAACTTATAAATCCTTGATTCATTAAATCCAATAAACGACCCGGTGTAGCAATTACCACATCAACTCCATTTTTTAAAGCGGTCACTTGTGGGCCTTGACCCACTCCACCAAAAATAACGGTGCAGTTTAATGGGGTATGTCTTCCATAAGCATTAAAACTCTCTGCAATTTGTATGGCAAGTTCTCTCGTTGGGGTAACAATTAAACTTTTAATGCGCTTTCTTTTTTCAATAGGTTTTGCCGAAAGTAATTGTATGATTGGCAGGGTAAATGCAGCTGTTTTTCCTGTTCCTGTTTGTGCACAACCTAGCAAGTCTTTCCCTTCTAATAAAACAGGAATGGATTGCGCTTGTATAGGTGTTGGGGTCGTATAACCTTCTTCAAATAATGCCAATAAAATGGGTTCAATTAACCCTAGATCTTTAAAATTCGTACTCATAATAGATTGCAAGGTACGCCTTTTAATTTTGAGGGTCTTTCGGAGTTACTTTCTTACCAAATTATAAGAAGTGAAAATAAGTGACTTTATGATACTAGAGGGGACCTGTCTATTGAGGTGTAAGGTGTTCCAATGTTTCTTATTCATGTGAAACCCAGGAAAAATAGCATCTGGAAATTG
>JALQXE010000004.1 GCA_023263235.1 Sediminibacterium sp.
ATCCAGAAGTGGGTGCAGCGGAAGGTGCTGTGTTTATTCAAAACAATATCATTAAAGTAACAGAAAAAGCTTTTGATGATTTTGCAAGCACGGGATCTGACGAGGCATTTAATAAAAAGATTTTAGGTATTCAGTAAATAATAAAATTAACAACGAATAAAAATTAAAGTATGAAAAAGGTTTTAGTTACAATGTTAGCAGGTGTATTATTAATGGCGTGTGGCGGAGGTAAACATACTGCTGAAGCAGTTCCTGCACAACAAGCTCCAACTTCAAGTGAAACAAGTTCAAATACAACAACTGTTGAAACCAAATCAAACACAACAACAACCTCAACGGCCTCTGCCACAGCAACTGCAACAACTGCTGTAGCTCCTCCTGCGGTTAGTAAAGCTGATATAGAAAAAGGATTAAAATTAGTTGCCAATAGCGATTGTTTGACCTGTCATAAAATAAATGAGAAAGTGATTGGACCTTCTTATAAAGATGTAGCTAAAAAATATGCAAGTACACCAGCAAACATAAAAATGTTGGCAGGTAAAATTATAAAAGGCGGAACTGGTGTATGGGGGGCTATTCCAATGACTGCTCATTCAACCTTAAGTCAGGCTGATGCTGAAACGATGGTTAAATATGTTTTAAGTTTAAAATAACCGGGTCTTAAAAACAACGATTGCTTATGAAAAAAATGCTGATAGCCGTATTTACATTACTTGTTTTTACAAATGTAAATGCACAGAAAAAAAATGTTTGGTTCAGCTTATTTGATGGTGTATCTACTACTGGTTGGCATAGCTATGGCGAAAAAACAGCTGGTGCTGCTTGGAACGTTGACAATGGCATCCTTATATATAACCCATCAGCAAGAAAAAATGGTAAAGGTGGCGGAGATTTAGTAACAGATAAAAGCTTTGATGAATTTCACTTAGCGTTAGAATGGAAGATCTCTAAAAATGGAAACAGTGGAATCATGTTTTTTGTGCAAGACAGCCCTACAAAATATAATTATACTTTTCATACAGGGCCAGAAATGCAAATTATTGACAATGATGGACATCCCGATGCGAAAAATAGAAGTCACCGCGCTGGTGATTTATATGATTTAATCGCAACCGAAGAGGGTCATGTTAAACCTGCTGGAGAATGGAACTTGGTAGACATCATTTCAAAAAAAGGAGTATTAGAACTAAAAATGAATGGTGTAACGGTTGTTAAAACACATTTAGGTGATGATGCTTGGAAAGAATTAATAAAAAGATCAAAATTTGCAAAAGGCGAAACACCAGATTTTGGAAAAACATTCTCCGGTCATATTGCTTTACAAGACCATGGCAATGAGGTTTCTTTTAGAAACATTCGAATTATGAAGTATTAATATCAATGATTCCAACATTGGAAAATATTCATGAACAATTTATGCGTCAGGCCCTCGTGCAAGCACAGAGGGCCTTTGATGTTGATGAAGTGCCTGTTGGTGCTGTAATTGTAATGCATGGAAAAATAATTGCCAAAGCACATAATCAGGTGCAACTATTAAAAGATGTAACGGCACATGCCGAAATCTTAGCCATTACAAGCGCTTGCGAAAGTTTGCAAATGAAATATTTACCCGAAGCCACTTTATATGTAACCGTTGAGCCCTGCTTAATGTGTGCGGGTGCATTATACTGGAATAAGATTGGACATATTGTATTTGGTGCCTACGATGAAAAAAATAGTTACCGACGTGTAACAGAAAAAAATCCCTTCCACCCCGCCACTATTGTTGAGGGTGGAATTCTTAAAGAAGAATGCGCTGAACTCATGCAGGCATTCTTTAAGGCAAAGCGATAGATTCATTGAATTTGCTTAGTTATAATAATAATTTGGTTGAAAATATGCATGTCCTTAGCCAATTTCATTTCTTGCTGCTGAGGCTCAGAGATTGATATATTTTAAGCTATTAGACTATATTAACTTTACTTGAATATATTTAACTTTCTAAATAGGGAAAAAATATCCATCTATAAGTTAAATCAGACCAAAGCATTGTAATTTTGGCAATCATTCAAGAAACAATTAAAATAAAAAATATGTCATTTACATTACCAGCGTTACCCTACGCACACGAAGCATTAGAACCACATTTTGATACATTGACCATGCAAATTCATCATGGCAAACATCATCAAGCATATGTTGATAATTTAAATAAGGCGGTTGCTGGTACTCCAAATGAAGGCAAAAGCTTGGAAGCACTAGTAGCTGTTGCTGGAACAATAAGTCCAGCTGTAAGAAACAATGGCGGTGGTCATTGGAACCATAGCTTTTTTTGGGCAAGTTTAGCCCCTAACGCAGGTGGCACTCCTAATGGCGCATTGGCCGACGCGATCACGGCATCTTTTGGAAGCTTTGATGCATTCAAAGAAAAGTTTGCTGCAGCAGGTATGACACGTTTTGGAAGTGGTTGGGCTTGGTTAATTGTAAAAGAAGGTAAATTAGAAGTGAGCTCTACACCCAACCAAGACAATCCATTAATGGATGTGGCGGAAGTAAAAGGTACTCCATTATTGGGTGCTGATGTTTGGGAACATGCTTACTACTTAAAATATCAAAACAGAAGAGCAGACTATTTAGCAGCATTTTGGAATGTTGTAAACTGGAGTGTTGTAGCAGAAAGATTTGCTGCAGCTAAATAAATTTTCGATCCACTCAAGAGTGTAAAAATAAAAAAACCGTCTCTACTAAGTGGCGGTTTTTTTATACGGGTATCATAAAAGATTAAGGAACAGGATCATAGCCATGACCGCCTCCAGGACGGCATGTACTCAAACGTTTCGCACCTAAAAAAATACCTTTAATAGGTCCGTATTTTTTGATAGCTTCTGCAGTATATTGAGAACAGGTAGGTGTATACCTACATTTACTTCCCCCTAAATAAGGAGAAAGCCCTAATTGATAAAATCGTATCAATAATAAAAATGGGGATGCTATAATTTTTTTTAATGTAGGCATATTCAATTAAGCTTTGGCATCAGCCATTAATTTTTCACTCAATCTCGCTAATAATTGTTTTATTTTATCTTGTATCTCTTGCTGAGACAATATTGTTGCATCGGTATATAAGAAAAATAAATTTACTCGAAATCCCTGAAAAGGTTTATCTGCAATAAATGCAGGCTTTTCTAATCGATACGCTTCACGCAATAAGCGTTTTACTCTATTACGTAGCACTGCTTTTCTGAACGTTCTACTTGGCGCGCCCACTCCTGCTTGCAATTGTCCATCTGCTTCAATTGCGCTCAAATTTAAATAAGGGTTCGGCAGCTCATTACTAAGTTGTTCCACCGATTCAATGGTGTAGATTAATTTAATGGGAAAGGCATTCATAGACTGACCCTTCGCAAATAGATGTTGCGTTTGTTTGCGACTTTTTAATTTGTCTGCTTTTTGATATGTGAAAATCTTAGGCAATTGTTACTATGAATGAAGGCATTAAAAAAGTCCTCTCGAATAACGAGAGGACTTTAAAATTATCATTTTCTAAAGAAAGCGATTAAATTATTTTAATCCCTTCTCGCTAGATACAGTTAGTTTCTTGCGTCCTTTCTTACGGCGACTAGCTAAAACTTTACGACCATTAGCTGATTCCATACGCTTACGGAATCCATGAACAGATTTACGACGACGTTTATGAGGTTGAAATGTACGTTTCATATTCTACTTTTTTTATCGGGTTAGTAGGAGTATTCCTATAGGCCCTTTTGTTTTATACTTTTGTTCAAAATCCGTTTCTAATAGCAGTCACCATACCACTACCCGTGAAAGGACGGCAAAAATAGGGGTTTTTTTGAAATTTTAAGCTAAATCGGTGTGTTTTGCTTCAACTTTTTGGCCAAAAAAGGCGCTTGCCTGTTTTTCAAAGCTTTCGGCATTATCGGTGGTGTAAAACTGCATCGCACCGTTTTGACTACATTTTTGGGCAATTTCTGGATGATTATCAAGGTATTGTGACAGGCTATGGGCCACAATATCCCCTTGAGACACAATTTTAACGCCAGTAGGTAAATTAGCCTGAATTTTAGCGGAAAGGAGCGGATAATGTGTGCAAGCAAGCAAAATAGTATCAATGTCCTTAGATTGACTAAAAAGCTGGCTTATGTATGACTTTACAAAGTAGTCGGCACCTGCTTGGTCATATTCACCATTTTCAATAAGTGGTACCCACATAGGACAGGCTTGTTGAAATACTTTAACATCAGGAAAAAACTTGGCCATTTCTATCAAATAACTTTCACTTTGAATGGTACCTGTCGTACCCAAAATACCTACCTGTTTGGATTGAGAATAATTACCCAATACTTCCGAGGATGGCCTAATAACACCCAATACTCTTTTATGGGGTGCCATTTGGGGTAAATCTAATTGTTGGATATTTCTGAGGGCTTTCGCCGAAGCGGTATTACAAGCAAGAATTACCAATTCGCAACCCTGATCAAAAAACCATTTAACAGCTTCCAGCGTATACTCATATACCGTTTCAAAGGATCTGGTTCCATAGGGCGCGCGCGCGTTATCCCCCAAGTAGATATAATCATATTGAGGCAATTGTTTTTTCAATTCCTTTAATATGGTTAATCCACCATATCCACTATCAAAAACGCCAATGGGTGCTGACATAAATTAATTTCTTACTGTAAAAGTAAGAACCTCGTTGTTAAGCAACGAGGTTCTGAATAAATATATTTTTAAAAATATTTAAGCGATTACTTCTTAGCTGGTGCTTTAGCTGGTGCTCCACCAGTAGCTACTCTGAAAGCTTCTTCTATTTCTTTTGGTAAAGGTAATTTTAACTTCATTGCAGTTCTAATTGCTAAATTATCAGCAATTGAATGTTGGAAATAGGGAGAAAGTGAACTTTCATTTAACACCCATGTGTACTTGTTTTCAGCAATAACTTCAGACAAAGCTGCAAATATTTTTTGTCTGTAAGGCAATAACAATTGCTCTTGCTTTTGTTGCATTGCTTCTTGTTGATATTGCTGCCAGTTAATTAATTTATACTTTAATTGATTTAACTCGTCAGTAGACAATTGTAAAGCTTTAGGTCTTTTAGATAATTCTAAAGAATCTTTTCTGTAGATACTATCTTTTACTTGATAACTTTTTAAAGTATAGTTGTACTCGTCAAGCAAAGTGTCTTTACCGTAAGATTGTAAAATAGTGTCAATTTTACCTAAATCAGGAAACAAAGCAATTACTTTTTGCTCGTCAAAATAACCTATTTTAACGGCTTGTGCATTGGCACTTTTTGTAAATGAAATCGCAACCAATATTACTGCTGCGAATAAGAAACCTTTTTTCATACTCTATTTTTTGTGTTTGTGTTTTTAATTAATGATCCCCAATTGTCTTAAAACATCGTCGCTTTTATCCAATTTTGGGTCAGCAAATATAATGGTTATTCCTTCACTTTTATCCAAAATGAAGTCATAAGAGCGAGCTGCGGCTATTTTTTGAACCGCATTGTATACTTTATCCTGAATGGGTTTAACCAATTTTTGACGCTCTTTAAATAAATCTCCCTCATAACCAAAGCGTTTTTTCTGCAAATCTCTTAGCTCTTTTTCCTTTATAAACAATTCATCCTCACGCTTCTTTTTGAGCTCTTCGGATAGCATAAACTGTTCAGCCTCATAGTTCTTGTACATTTTGTCCAATACCATTTGCTTCTGATCAATCTCAGCCTGCCACTGGTCGCCCAATTCTTTTAATTTCTTATCCGCATCCTTATATTCTGGGATTTTCTCTAAAATATACTTGGTATTAATTACGGCATATTTAGTTTGCGCTTGAGCACCAAGGCCTAATAATAAAGCAAGTGCTAAAATTGTTAAACTTTTATTCAATTTCATAAAACTATATTTTAAGACAATTATCTATTCTGGTTCGAAACCTAACATGAAGGTAAATCTACCAGCATCTTTTAATGCATTTGTAGAATTTAGTCGGTCAATACCAATACCATAATCAAATCCTAACAAACCAAACATAGGTAAGTAAAAACGCATACCAATACCTACTGAACGACGCAGTTCAAATGGATTGTAATCTTTCATACTATACCAACCATTCGCAGCTTCAAAAAAGCCTAATGCGTAAATAGTACTACTTGCAGCTAAACTCAATGGATATCTTACTTCCATTGCATACTTATTAAATATGGTAAAGTGTTGTGTAGCTGTTTGTTGATCAGGATTGATTTTTGGATTTGAGCTTTGGTATACAGGATAACCACGCTGTGCGATAATATCATATCCCAACAAAGCAAACTGATTACTTAACCCTGCATCACCCACCTGAAAACGTTCAAATGGAGAAATTGTTAAATCATTATTGTATCGTCCCAAGAAACCATATTTAGCAGCAAAGCGTAAAACAAATTGCTTGTTTCTATCTTCTCCAGTTGGCTTACCCAATGGTATAAACCATTCACCGTTCAAGCGCCACTTATGATATTCTAATAATTCAAATTGATTCGCACCCGTATTTACCGATGGATTGATTAAAGAATAAGGAGGTGTTAACTGTGCACTTAATAAGAAAGTAGAACCTGTTCTTGGGAACAGGGGTTGATCCACCGAAGTTCTTTGTAATGCCAATCTAATATTAAAGTTATTTACGTTACCGTTATTGAAATTAGGCAAGTTGTAAGGATCAATTGCGTAATTCTTTAAAGTATAACGTGTAAAATTTAAACCAGAACTAAAAGAAAAATAGTCATCTGGCCATGTTAACTGTCTTGCGAAAGTTAAGGTAGCACCAGTAGTTGAAATATATTGATTGTCGGCAGCATTAATGTCATACATTCCTGTTAAAGCGTTAATACTTTGGCCATACTTTGTATTAAAAATACTTACCGATAATGAATTTCTTTTTACTCCGCCAAACCAAGGTTCGGTAAAGGAAGTATTGATAGAACGAAATGCTTTACCGTTACTTTGAACACGAATACTTAATTTTTGACCATCTCCCATTGGCAATGGATCCCATGCCGATTTTTTGAAAATATTTTTGGAGGAGAAGTTATTAAAGGTAACGCCTAAGGTACCCGTTAATCCAATGTATCCACCCCAACCAGCACTCAACTCTAACTGATCGCTCGACTTTTCTTCAACACCATAATTAATATCAACAGTCCCATCCTCGGCATTAGGAATAGGATCAATTTTTATTTTCTCTTGATCAAAATAATTTAATTGCGCGATTTCACGTTGAGAACGAATTAATAAACTACGACTAAATTTATCACCAGGTACAGTTCTAATTTCACGACGAATTACAAAGTCTTTTGTTTTTTCGTTACCTGCAATACGAATAGTTTTAATCGTTGCTTGCGGGCCTTCTCTCAATCGTATCTCGTAATCAATGGTATCATTGTAAACGGCAGTCTCAATTGGGTCAACCGCAAAAAACAAATATCCATCATCTTGGTATAATCCACTAATATCACCACCTTCGGCAGTTTGTGTTTTACCCAACTTATTGTACAATATTTCTCGATTATAAATAGCGCCTTTCTTAATATTTAATATAGCAGATAAAAGCGAATCAGGATATCTTGTATTACCTCTCCAAGTTATGTTTCCAAAATAATATTTACGCCCTTCTTTCACTTGCATATCAATATTCAGGTTGCCCGCATTGTTATGATACACCGTATCTCTTTCTACCACTGCGTCTCTAAAACCTAATGAATTATAATAGTTCAACAAGTTGTCTTTACTCTCGTCATATTTTTTAGGATCATATTTAGAGGAAGACAATGAAAATCTGGCGTAAGGATTTAATATTTTTCTTGTTTTTGTAAAAGTCAAGTAACCATTCTCACGCAAATAGTCGGACACTGTATAAGGATTGGTTTTCACAATCATTGGTTTGTCATTAATAGGAAATAATGTTAACCTCGATTTTTCGTGAATCTCTTTTAAACTTTTCTTTAACTTAGTTTCATCTACAAGATTGCCGCCAAAATTGATATTATTAATACGCACTTTGGGTCCCTTGTCTACCACAAATTCTAATAATAAATTATTTTTTCTTGTTGCATCCTTCTGTTCTTTAATAGTTACTTTAACATCTTGGAAACCTTTTTCTGCGTAGTACTTTTTAATACCTTCAACAGCAGTGATTTTCATATTCTCTGTTACTACCCTGTTAGGCAATAAACCAGTTTTACCGGACAACTCATCATTGTCTGATTTTCTTATTCCACTAAAAGTAAATCTAGATAAACGAGGACGCTCCACAACATCAATTTCAACGTCAATTTGATTGCCCTCCACATCTGTTAAATAAACACTCACATCGCTAAAGTAATTTTGATCCATTAGCTTGTGAATAGCCTTAGCAAAATTGTCACCACCAGGTATTGTTACCTCGTCCCCCGAATTGATAGTTGAAAGCGACAATAAAAGGTTCTCATCAAAATTTTGGTTGCCCACCACTTTGATATTTCTGATCTTGTATTTTTGAGGCGTTTTTTGGTTAAAAATGCCAATCAATTTCACGTTAATTTGAGCGACCGAATCTTTGACAGGCGTTTCCTGTGCAAAGCTGCTGTTTGACAATACTAAAAGGGATAAAATACCTATAATAAATTGGAGAAATTTCTGCATCTGCTTGGGGCTGTACATTTATGTTTTAAAAGTGTCGCAAATTACTCGTAATATTTCAAAGTCTTTGTTAAAAAACAAAATAAAATATATTATTTTATTTTTTAATTTGTTAGTATTTGCTCACTGGTTTTGCCAAATCTTCGCTCCCTAGACTGATAATCTAGCAATGCCTTCATTAAATCTTCTTTACCAAAAGCTGGCCAAAGGGTATCGGTAAAATACAATTCGGCATAGGCTAATTGGTATAATAAAAAGTTGCTGATTCTACTTTCTCCACTAGTTCGTATCATTAATTCAGGATCAGGAAAATCACTGGTAGTAAGGTTTTCAGAAATCACTGCTTCGGTAATTTCATCAATATTTAAGTCGCCATCCAGTACTTTTTGAGCAATGGTTTTACTCGCTTCCACTAGTTCCCACCTGCTGCTATAACTTAAGGCAATCACTAGGTTTAATCCCGTATTTTTTGCTGTCATGTCCATGGCATTGGAAAGTGCCGTTCTTGCCGCTAAGGGTAAAAGGGATAGGTTGCCAATAAAGTGTAATTTGATATTATTTTTATGCAAATCGGGCACTTCCTTGGCAATGGTGTCTACAAATAAGGTCATTAGGCCATTTACCTCCTCCTGTGGTCGATCCCAATTTTCAGTGCTAAAGGCATATAATGTAAGGTATTGGATGCCTATTTCAGTAGCAGCCTCCACCACTCTACGAACACTCACTACTCCATGATAATGTCCAAATAATCGGTCCTGTCCTTGCTCTTTTGCCCAACGACCATTGCCATCCATAATGATTGCAACGTGTTTAGGCAATCGCTCCATATCCAATTTTTCCATAATGTAAAAATAAGAAAATACCCTGCTTATTTACGCTTAAAAAAGCCAAAAATGCGCTTAAAAAAGGAATTCCCGGATTGATTACCGTCATTTCTTTTAAAAATATTGTTTCTTGGCTTGGGATCATTTTTGGCACCCAATCCATAAATATTCAACAAATTATAAGAAATACCTAGCTTGGTACTAAAATATTGGTCACCCCCCGAAGTACTTGCTTGATAAATGGTTGTTGACCCCTTGGGGATATGATAATTGATATCTGAGAAATAATCAATTTTATCTGAGTTGGTAAAACGATAAGTGACTTCAGTAAAAACATTCCATGAACCATTGATATTGTATTTAAAACCCATGTTTACAGGGAATAAAATAGTACGCTGTGTTTTAGGGGTATCTATATTGGTTGAACCACTTATCGATTTCCAAGCGCCTACCCCAAATCCAACATAAGGTGTAAAACGATATCTTTTATTACCATTAATAAACTTTAAAAAATAAAACTCTCCCATTAAACTTACATCATGAGATACTCTTGTAAACTGCAGCCCTCTCTTAAAATCATAATAATTATTGGACTGCAAATCATTGGCTCCAATTGAAATGTATTCATAGTTTAATCTTACACCAACATAATCATTTAATTGCTTTTTATAAAAGGCTCCAAAATTTGGTTTGTAAAATAGCACATCAGAAGCAAGATCGCCTTTGTAAAAACTAGTACCCCCCATAATTCCAATTTCCCCCTTATTCTCAACCAATGAAATATGTTGCGCAGACGAATGGGTCGCACAAAAAATAATGGATATGAATAATAGCGATTGAAGTATACGCATGCCTTAATTTCTTTTATCTAAACCCCAGGTTAGTTTTGTTCTTAGGGTTGTAAGGTAACTATTTTCATTGAGTCGTATAAAGTGGACATCAAAATTTTCTTTTTTTACTGCCAATTCTATATGCTTTCCCACAATTTCTTTTCGCGCATCCAATGCACAAATAAGCTCCTCGGTTCTACCTTCAATTTCAAAGGATATTACTGAACTATCTGGAACGATAATTGAACGTACATTTAAATTGTGCGGGGCAACTGGGGTGATTACAAAACTAGCAGAATCAGGGAATAAGATTGGTCCATTACAACTCATATTATACCCAGTAGATCCTGTTGGGGTGGCAACAATTAAACCGTCCGCCCAATAGGAGTTTAAAAATTCACCATTTAAATAAGTATGAATTTTTATCATTGGGGAAGTATCTCTTTTGTGAATGGCAAATTCATTTAAAGCAAAAGGTGTCGCACCAAAAATGGGCAAGTTCGCATCCAAATGAATTAAGGTTCTTTTTTCAATTACATAGGTTCTGTTCACTAAAGCATCCACCATTAAACTTAATTCATCCTTTGATATAGTCGCTAAAAAACCCAGCCTTCCATAATTAATTCCCAATACAGGAATATTAGTATCACCTACCAAAGTAATTGCATCCAACACAGTACCATCTCCACCTAAACTAATTAAACAATCAATAGCATTATGTAGTTCTGAAAAATATGTAAATGGAATAAGGGCTGGTTTATTGGAAGGATTAGACAAAGAAAATTTTTCCAATAAATCGGCATATACATAAATAGTAGTGTCGTATCTGTTTAATTCGGCCAACAATGCATGCAAAGATTGCTGCTGGTCCAAATCCACTCCTCTACTGTAAATGGCAACTTTCATGAATAAATTTTAAAAATTAATACCGCCACGCAAATATACCCCTTTGTCTCCCAACTGGTTCATACTATAATCAATTTTTATGACCAAATCGTATATACTAATCATATCAACGCCAATGCCGGCAGTTCTTAACAAAGTGTTGGACAGCCTGCTTGTGTTGGCAGGCCTTTCACTATATACATAGCCAAGGTTGGTAAAGGCCTTTAACCAAAAAATGTATTTAATATCTGGTAAGCGCTTATTCAATTTATCAACAAATCCAATGCCTATCGTTTTAGGCAATTGAATGGTTCCCAATTTATAATGTAAGGCAGCTTTAAATATACTTCCTGCATTTCCATCTATGACATAATAATCAAGTCCACTCATTTGCATAGTACCATATCCCAATAACCTTCTATCCATAAAATTATCATTCGATAAAATTTTTGCTTGAGCATTATGTTCTAAAAATAAGAAGGATGATGATGAAATTCTTTTTGCCAATATATTCCTCAGTTGAAACGAAGTTAAATTTTGACTACCTGAAAAACGCTGATATACCGAAAACTCATAACTACTCCCTTTTGTTGGATAGGCGTTATAATCAAACTTTACTTTTGAAAACGCTAAGCTGGCATCTACATATGAAAATGATTTTTTTAAGTTTGGTAAAAATTTGGGTTGTGCCATAAAACCACTGTCTGAAATTTGAGCATTCCCGAATCCTATTTGTAAACTATGTCTTTCGAATAAATTTGGGCGGTATAATAAATTGATATTCGCGCGATACCCGCTTTGAATATTATTAACAGTCTTTATAAAAACTTGTTTGTCAAAACGCGTATCACTATTCATTTCTTTTTGCGCAAAGTATTGCCAACCTAAACCTATTCCAAAACGCATCTTTTTATCTAAATATGGAAATTGATAACGAAGTACCGACTGTTGTGTGTAACCCGTTATTAATCCCAAAGTGAGTTTATCATTATTGCCCGTTGCATTTGCTTGCCTTAATGTCATTCCATAGTTCACTCTTTCTAAACTATGGTTTTGGGCATTCCACCATTGATTAAAATTTCTATCTACCCACCTAAAATAAGGTAAAGGGAAAAAATACCATCGCTCAGTTACTTTAATTTTAATATCAACAGAAGTGCTGTCTAAGTATTGAGTAGAAACAACTGCCTCATGAAAAAGAGAAGTGTTGAATAATTGTTGTTGCGCAATAATATTTAAGCCATTTAAAGAATCTTTTGCAATAGTACTTCCAATGGAATAAGGAAGTTCTCTTAAAATAATATTTTGCTTTGTTTTAACATTGCCCTCAACAAGAATATTATGAATAGTATACTGGGCCTTTAAATGAAAAGGTGTTCCAAATAAAAAGAATAAGAAAATACCTGCAAGTGCAATGCATTTATACATCTAAGTAATTCATTAAGTGATGATAGTGATCCTCAATGTCATTGTTCATTGGCGAATTGCCAAAGTAGTGCAATACATGATAGTCATACCTTTGAAAGGTAGCAATGATGGCTGCTGCCTCGTCCCTATTTAATTTAAGGGTTACAATTAAATTGGCATTTGCTTCATCAAAAAAAGTATTTAACTGTACAATTTGTGCATTATTTGTTTCCACCAATCTACTCATTTCTGCTAATGAGTATTGCAAGGGCGACATGGATAAAACCAAGATAGCACCTTGTTGCGCTACGCCTAAAAACTGAGCGAGCTTGTCATTTAAATTTTGTTGCGTAATAACACCAATACATTCTTGCTGTTCATTTAAAACTGGTAATAATGATAATTGATGTTTCGAAAATAAATCCAATGCAGTTAAAAAATGTGCTGCACCATTTAATCCAATTCTTAACATTTGATCGGTGACAGTTTCTATTGCATTGGACGCATCGGTATCTAGCAAGTCCGATTTGCAAACCAATCCAATAAAGTAATCATCTTTTACAACTGCCAAATGCTGAACATCAAAATCTTCCATGCACTGCAAAGCAAATGAAACCTTGTCTTCTAAGTGAAGCATGGGCAATCCTTTAATAGCTATAGTAGCAGCTAACATAGGCATTAGTTGGAGCGCTTTGTTAAAAAGGTAGACAATATAGTATTGAACTCACCAGGCACTTCCATCATAGGAGCGTGACCGCATTTGTCAATGAAATGTAATTCGCTTTGAGGAATTAACTTATGAAATTCCTCGGCAACAAAGGGAGGTGTTACGGTGTCATTCTTACCCCAAATTAAACAAGTAGGTACTTTAATTTGATTTAACTCTTCGCCTAAATTATTTCGTATCGCACTTTTAGCAAGCGCAATTATTTTAATCACTTTTAATCGGTTTTTGGTAATTTCAAAAACCTCATCCACTAACTCTGGTGTCGCCATTGCTGGATCATAAAAAGTTTGAGCAGTTTTTGTTTTAATATATTCATAGTCACCACGCTTAGGATATGAATCACCCATTGCGTTTTCAAACAAACCACTACTTCCAGTTAAGGTCAAGGACTTAACCCGTTCAGGATGTTTAAGCACATATACCAATCCCACATGCCCCCCTAAAGAATTACCCAATAAATGTACATTTTGATAATCCTTGTGTTCTATAAACTGAGTAACATGTTTAGCCAATCCTGTCACACTCGTATGTAAAATATCTAAATCGAATAAAGGTAAAAGTGGTACAATAACTTTATGTGTTGTTCTGAATTTTTCAATTAAGTCCGAAAAATTACTCAAGGCGCCAAAAAGTCCATGGAGCAAGATTAATGGTTCTCCCTCTCCCACTTCTAAGTACTCAAATTTGCCCTCTTTTTTAATTTCGTATTCCATATAATTCTATATGAATAAAGATAATCAATTCATTGGAAAAATACCCTCTTTGTGCGTATCTACAAACCCATGCTTTAATTATTAACAAATTGATAAATAGAATGCTGAGCCTTAATGAAATAGGCACTAAATATTAACGCTAAGGATTCGAAAAAGTAGCAATACTTTGCTTAATAAAAGGGAGCCAACTGCCTATTTTGCCAATGATGGCTGGCCACCAACTATTTAAATACGAATAAGAATAGGTTTGCTTCATATTCACCGCTTCAATCACTCCCAATAATTGTAAAAAGTAAACCACTGCACTCAACATGGTAAAATAAATAAAGCCATATAATACAATTCCCAATAACTTATTTAACCAACCCAACATTAACCATTGTGCACCTTGTTGTAAAAAAGCCGACACCCATCTTAAGGCAAACAAAACACCAATAAGGACAATTAAAAAAGAAATAAAAGGTAAAAAGTTAGAGGAAATTTTTGTGTGTGCTTTTAATTGCCCCGCCACAAAACCAGCAAATTGAAAAGCCAGTACAAGGCCAATAAATAAGGACATAAAGGAAATCACTGCCCTAATGAGTCCGTTTTTATAGCCTTGTAAAATAGCAATTACAAGTACCGTGCCTGTTAAAATATCCAACCACATAGGCTAGTTGGTTAGTAGTTCTTTTGTGATGGCTGAAATTACTTTCCCATCTGCTTTTCCGGCCAATTGCTTACTAGCAACTCCCATTACTTTCCCTAAATCTTGAGGGCCTGCTGCACCCACCTGTCCTATAATTTCTTGTACCACTTTTTTAATTTCCTCCTCAGTCATCTGTGCAGGTAAGAATTTTTCAATCACCGCAATTTCTTCTAACTCTTTGGATGCGAGGTCGGGTCTATTTTGTTGTTCATAAATTGCCAAAGAATCTTTTCTTTGCTTAACTAATTTTTGTAATAACTTCATTTCCGTATCAGGAGCAATTGCTCCATTGGCACCCGGTTCTGTTTTAGCTTTAATTATTTCTGCTTTAATGGCTCTTAAACCTCTTAATAAAGCCTCATCCTTATTTTTCATAGCGTCTTTCATCAAAGACATTACTTCGGTTTCTAAACTCATAATATTTATTATTTTGGATTTTGATCAATTTGTGATGCTCTAAATTTTTGATAAAATAATTTGGCAAAAGTCTTAAACTCTTCGGCCAAAGCTTTATCCTGGGTTGCTCTTAAATAGGTATCTCCCATACCCATAATATTTTGATAGAAAAAATCGGCCATTTCGTCAACCATCATGTCCTTTGTCCATAAGTCAATGCGTAAAGCAGTTTTATCGGTAGGGTCCCAAAAAGTAAGCATCATTGCGCGCGCGTCCTGAGCTTCAGTTGCAGTACTGTCGGAAGCAGACCATTGAATATTTTGTGGGATTTTTTGTTCATCTAAATGAACGGCTACATTGATATTTGATTGATGCATGTTGTTAAATATTATTAAACTATAATTTACACGAAAGTAAGATATTATTGAATACTAGTAATGTCTAATGCTCGGGATGCTGCCTGTTGTTCATTTAAGTTTACGAACCAATTTTTGGCCATAATGGCTTTTGATTGTCGATACATTTCGTCCTTATAATAAAGTTTGAAATGATTGGATAAAGATTGAGGTTCGGTAAAAGAAAAACTTTCGCCAGCATGCAACCAACTTGATGGTAAACGTAAATCCGAATCCAACAAGAGTGGCACTTCATACGCTACCGCATAAAGCATCCAAATTGATTTAGAAAAGTCCACACCTTCCCATAAAATAGCGTAAGTAGCCGCAATCCATTCCATACACAATTCATCAGTACAAATAACAACTATATCGTTTTTAAACTTATACCCCTTTAACTGTTCCATAGCCAATTCCTTATCCTTGAGGCGGTCAAAAACAAATACCAAATGCATTGTAGTATGCTGCCATTTTTTGAATTGAGAAAATGATTTCAAAATTGCTGTAAATCTTTGCACAGGAGCAAAGCATAAATAATAATTATTACCTCTTGTTAAACTTTCTTGTGCTTTGGATAAATCCTGCCATTCAAATTTTGGAACTGCTAAACTTGGTAAATAAACATTGTGTAAAGAAGCAGTGTATGCAGGGAATTGTGCTTGCATTGCAGCATATGCCCAATCATTAATGCATAATACTTTATGTGCTTTATTTATCCATTGTACAAATCGCTTATTCAATAAATAATTTTGGATAAAGGAATAAGGGCGTGGCTTGGGCAAGGATAAAGGAATAAAAAAATGAGGGATTTGATTGGCTGTCTTTATGGTAGCTCCAAAATGAAATAAAATGTGTGGTGGTTCCTTTTTGTATAAAGCCATTGCTTCCTTTTCTGACACAATACACACCTGGCTTGTTTCATTACAAAAGCTTGTAAAAGAAGCTGGTAACTCGGATCCTACAATACAAATTTGATTTTCATGCATTCTAGTATATACCTGTACCAATGCTTTAATAGTATCCAATAATACCATCGGCGCTATAGATAATGTAGTACGGGTATGGATAAATATACGCATGCCCAAAATTACATCATACTTAACAATTTATCCACCAATCATTTATAAGGTGTAGTTCGAATAAATACTCCCCTACCTTTGTTCTATGGCTAAAGAATTACATCAGTTAGACTTATTTGGGGATGCCCCAGCTGCGCCAGTTCATATTAAAAGAACCAAAGCTGCAAAAGTAGTGGCTAAAAAGCATTTACAAATGGCGGCACCCATAAGCGATGATCAACTAATGTTGAATGATGAAATTCCTACCGTATCCAGAACGCCAATGCATTTTGGTAAAAATAATGCACAACATAAGCGAGGCAGAAAATCATTTGCTTCCATGGAAGGTGATATTGATAAATTAAACGTTCCTTCCAACGAAGAGCTAGCAAAAAAATTATATTACCCAATTGGCGAAGTAGCTGTTTGGTTTAACGTAAACACTTCCTTAATTAGATATTGGGAAAAAGAGTTTAAGCAGTTGCAGCCCCGAAAAACAAGAAAGGGAGATAGATTATTTCGCGCGCAAGACATTGCTTTTTTAAAACAGATATATTATTTATTAAGAGAAAAGAAATACTCTATTGATGGCGCAAAAACTTATTTGAAAAATAATAAAGAAAAGGCCGATAAAGATTTAGCACTCTTGAACAGTTTACAACACTTGAAAACTTTTTTAGTATCCCTAAAAAGTAGCTTGTAGTAAAAAATGATACTAGCTAGAATTCCTGTTTAGAAATTATCCATTATCTGCAAATGCAATGCGATTTTCATTTGCATATTGAATGGCTTTAATATTTAATGCTTCTCTCAACATTTGAAAATCATTAATATCAACTGATAATGAAACCAAACATTCAACATGCAAGGTATGAAAATGTTTGCCGGCATCAGATATAAAAACAGTGGATGATTTTATGTCTTCCATAGTGGCAATAGAAGTTCTTAAATACTTCGC
The DNA here is from genome assembly GCA_023263235.1 of Sediminibacterium sp. The sequence goes on from JALQXE010000004.1 coordinate 17,536, forward strand.
GAACGCATCTAATGCATGAGCCGAAGTAGCAATACTTAATTGCAAATCCATTTCAATTTTTCTTTCCGTTCTCAAACTAATATTGTCCACAATGGTGTCTACCATTTGTTTATTCGGAACCGAGATATATGTTTTTTGATCGGTACGAATGCGTGTACTGCGTAGTCCAATTTTTTCAATGGTGCCCGAAAAGTTATTTACTTTCACCATATCACCTACAGTAAACGGCTTGTCAAAAAATATAATGAAGGAAGCAATAATATTTTCTAGGCTTTCTCTCATAGACAATGCCACTGCAGCGCCTACAATGCTTAAGCTCGTAACTAAATTTCCAATATTTTCATTAAATACATAATGAAGAATCATTAATAAACCAATCAAATACAAAATCACTTTAAAAAAATCTCTAAAAAATAAAATCAGCTGATCATCGGTTTGATTTTTAGAGAGCTTTGCTTTTTCATCTAAAATAATGGAAATAAACTCCAAGGTTCTTAAGCAAACGCGAATAAAAAATACAATAAATAAAAGTCTAACTAAAGAATCAATGATTTGTTGAGTACTAAGTTTATAAACTTGAAAATTTAGCGCTTCGGGAAACTTCAAACCATATAAAGCTATAATAGCAACCAAGAAAACAAGAAATCTTTCTATTGGAATAATTAATCTATGTACATGTATTTTACGAAGTTCTGAATGATTTTTTTTATCTACCCATGTATAAATAAGACTTGCAAAAAAACGAGAAACTAATCTTTTAATCAATAAAGTAAATAGCAACACACCCGCAATTACTAAATAACTTTTAATAGGATTAGATAATATGGTTTGATCTAAATTCATGATTAAGATTTTATATTAGGACTCCCACTTTAACAATTGCATGGAATTGCCATCAAAAACTGCATAAGTATTTAATCGAATCCAATCCCCTAAATTAATATACTTGGTGCTCTCATTAATATCAAAGTCAATTGCAAAATGGCGATGACCAAAAACAAAATAATCTACATTCATTTTTTTAGCTTGCTCTTTGGTATAAATTATAAGCCACTCTTTATCCTCTCCTAAAAACACTTCATCGGATGTGCCTGTTTTTGCCCTACTTTTGGCACTAAAATAATTAGCCAATTGAATGCCTGTATCCGGATGCAACCATCTAAATAACCATTGGCAAACTGGATTGGTAAATATTTTCTTCAAACGTTTATATCCATAATCTCCGGGCCCTAACCCATCGCCATGACCAATAAAAAATTGTTTGTTTCCTAATTGAAAAGTTTGGGGTTCAAAATATACGTTGGCATTTAACTCCTTACTTAAATAATCCTGCATCCATAAATCATGGTTGCCTGTAAAAATGTGAATGGGTATGCCAGCATCACTAATTTGAGCCAAACATCCTAAAATTCTTACAAAGCCCTTAGGAACAACTGACTTGTATTCAAACCAAAAATCAAAGATATCACCTACAATAAAAAAGGCAGCAGCATCTTTTTTACTTTCATTTAAGAAATGTACCAACCTTGCTTCACGCTTTCTACTTTCAATCTCATTAGGAGCACCTAAATGAAAGTCGGACAAGAAATATATTTTTTTACCAGGTGCTAATTCCATGAAAAGTATTTTTAATAAAGTCTAATCAGTTTGCTTGTCTACTAAAAAACAGTATACTTCTTTGGGGCCATGCACACCCACCACCAAAGTTTTTTCAATATCGGCAGTACGACTAGGACCCGTGGCATAACTAATCATAGAAGGCATAAAGTTTGCTTCTTGTTTAAATTGTACCAAGCTATCAGAAATATCATAAACCAATTGATGCGTATAAGCAATACAAATATGTATTGGCGCATACACGCTAGAAGATCGTCCACTAAGTTGTTGACTACTTAAAACAATGGTACCGGTTCGCGCCACTAAATGCTCACACAAGGTTATAGCCGCGTCGCAATTGGCTAATTCATCGGTGGTAACAGGATCAAATTGATATTCACTCATATCGTCTAACCAACCAGATTCAAGAGAATAAATTTTTTCCCATTTTTTAGTTTTAATTAAAGCTGAGAGTTGTGTAGCCAATTCGCCATCATCCTCGCAGTAAATAAATTTGCCCAAGAGTTCTGTAAACTTTTGAGCAAATCCAATGGCTAATTCCTGATCGGTGGGAATAAATATAGGCGCTTCAGAAACCTGTTCCGGAAAGGGAACAGACACAGGCGATTTTAAAGCCTGTTTAATTTTTTTTAAAATTTTATTTCTTGAGCCTTGAGATTCCATTTCAAATATTATTCATTATTACCAGTTGCATCGGCCGCATTAATGGTTGCATTGGCATGATCAATAGTATCATCGGTAGCCACATCACTAGATGCGTTCACTGAAGTCGCTGAATCACCTTCAACGGTAGTTTCAGTAGGCGCAAATGTTTCATGCACGTCTCCATTTTTCTTTTCTTCAAATGGACGCTTACCCACTAATTCTTCTACATCAGATTTATGCAACACTTCTTTGTCTAATAATGCTTTTGCTAACTTCTCAACTTCTGCTTTACGCTCCGTTAATAAGGTTAAGGTTCTTTGGTATGCTTCTGCAATCATTTTTCTTACTTCTTCGTCAATGATTTTTCCAGTCTCTTCACTAAATGGTTTTTGAAAACTATTTTCTTGTGAAGGATCGTAAAAACTTACGTTACCAATTTTATCATTCATTCCATAAGTGGTTACCATTGAGTAAGCCATCTTTGAAATTTGTTGTAAGTCATTGCTTGCTCCTGTTGAAATTTTACCAAAGAAAATTTGTTCAGCAGCTCTACCACCGAGCGTCATACACATTTGATCTGTTAATTGTTCAATGGTATATAAGTATTGTTCCTTAGGTGTGTATTGTGCGTAACCCAATGCAGCAGTGCCTCTTGGCACAATGGTTACCTTTAATAATGGATACGCGTGTTCTAAGAACCAACCACAAATCGCATGTCCAGCTTCGTGATAAGCAATTACTTCTTTCTCCTCAGGAGAAATGATTTTGTTCTTTTTTTCTAACCCTCCAATCACTCTATCAATGGCATCTTGGAAATCTTGCATCTCAACGCCACTCTTTCCTTTACGTGCTGCAATTAAAGCAGCTTCATTACAAACATTCGCAATATCTGCTCCAGCAAATCCTGGTGTTTGTTCAGCTAACTTATAAATATCTAAGCTTTCAGAAACTTTAATAGGCCCTAAGTGTACTTTAAAAATTTCTTGTCTACCTTTTACATCGGGACGATCAATAGAAATTTGGCGATCAAAACGTCCTGGTCTCAACAAGGCACTGTCCAATACATCGGGACGATTGGTAGCGGCTAAAATAATAATACCCGTGTCTCCACCAAATCCATCCATCTCCACCAATAACTGGTTCAAAGTATTTTCACGCTCGTCGTTACTCATCATGGCATTTTTACCACGCGCACGACCAATCGCATCTATCTCATCAATAAATATGATACAAGGTGCTTTTTCTCTTGCTTGTTTAAATAAATCACGTACGCGGCTTGCACCCACACCCACAAACATTTCAACGAAATCAGAACCACTTAAACTAAAGAATGGTACTTGGGCTTCACCTGCCATTGCTTTAGCCAGTAAGGTTTTACCGGTACCTGGAGGACCAATTAATAAAGCCCCTTTAGGAATCTTACCACCAAGGTTCGTATATTTTTTAGGATTTTTTAAGAAGTCTACAATTTCCATTACTTCTTCTTTCGCTTCTTCTAAACCAGCAACATCAGCAAATGTAATATTTACTTTAGTGCCTCCTTTTTCAAATAAAGTAGCTTTAGATTTTCCTACATTAAAAATGCCGCCAGGGCCACCGCTGCCACCAGCGCCGCCACCCATTTTACGCATTAATAAAATCCAAATGACAATGATAAGTAAGAAAGGAAATATAGCTCCTAAAATTTTACTGAACCAATCATTTTCGGAATCGGTTTTGCTATCAGGGATATTGGTAATCGCATATTTTGTATAAATGTCTTGTACTTCCTTATTAAAAGAAGACCAATCATCTACTTTGTATTCAAATAAGTA
>JALQXE010000088.1 GCA_023263235.1 Sediminibacterium sp.
AATGGTGGCCACCCGCAAAGGCAGATGTCGTGCATAGGCCCGGATATTTTCCTCCACCTGGACCACGAGTTCCCGGGTGGGAACCATGACCAGCGCCCTGACGCCGCGATGCTTCGGAGGATGTTCAGCCATCAAGGAAAGCAGGGGTAAAACAAAGGCCGCTGTCTTGCCCGTGCCCGTTTGGGCGATCCCCATCAGATCATGGCGTTGCAAGACCACCGGGATGGCAGCGGTTTGGATGGGGGTCGGTTCTGTGTAACCCGCGTCTTGGACGGCCCGCAGAATCGGTTCCGCTAGGCCCAGTTGTCGAAAAGGCATCCCCACTTTACTTATAAATAAGGAAGAATTTGCACGCACAGGATATGTTGAAAGTTTACGCAATGCCGATATTCATTTTATAGTGCTTGCAGGATTTTTATGGAAAGTGCCAGCGGTGTTAGTGCATGCGTTTAAACCGCAAACAAAAATTAATGCACAAGGAAATATCGCAAGAGGCATTATAAATATTCATCCAGCACTATTACCAAAATATGGTGGCAAGGGCATGTACGGTGCAAATGTGCATGAGGCAGTAATTGCTGCCGGCGAAAAAGAATCCGGCATTACCATACATTGGGTGAACGAACATTATGATGAAGGTGCAATTATTTTTCAAGCATCTTGTACTGTTGATGCTGGCGACACAGCTACAACACTCGCAAATAAAATTCATGCATTAGAGCATGCACACTTTGCACCAACAATTGAAAAGTTGTTGTAGTAAATTATTCTTTACCGAACTCAATACGCTGTAACCAATTTAAAAAAGTTAAAGCTTGTTCTTTGTTGTTGTTGGCAACAACAGTTCCACTAGGATTGGAGATAGAAACAAAGGTTCCTAAAATTCCTTTTTCAAATTTAAATAAACTGTAAGTTGGTTTTTCTATATACACGCTTGCTTTAGCGTCGTTTAAACTTGCAATTGTTTTTTCTAAAGCCGTTGTAAATTCTGCTACCTCTTGTTGGTTACGTAATACAACAGAGTCTAATTGTTCTTTATAAATAACAGGTTCGTTCTTGTAGGTAATTTGTAATTCGAAATTATTATTCGCTGTTAATTTGCAATAGCTGTAAGAAAGTTTGCCATTGGTGCCTTGCTTAATAATGGCTTTTTGTGCAAACGCTTGAAATGAAAATAAAATGGCAAGCAATGCTAAACAACATTTGGGGGAGTATGTCATCATTAAAAAATTATGACGCAAAAATAAAGCAATACAAGAAAAAAAGTAAATAAAACAATTTAACAAGTTATATATATTTATTACATATATATTTATAATCTAATGAATTTTTTTACACCAATTAATTTGTTTTGATATAATAGATTAATAATATAGGTGCCGCTAGGTAAGCCAACACAATTCACAATTATATCGTTCCCAATTTTATGAAATGGAATATTATTAAATTGAAGGCCATTAATATGCTGAATAAATATTTGATCTATTGTTAAATCTTTAAGCCTAATAAAATTATTTGCCGGATTTGGGAAAAGCAAAATATTATTACTGTTATCAAATGGATTATCCTTTATTATTCTAAATATAACGGTTACTTCTTTAGAATTAGATTCTAAATCAAGTACTTTAATTTTTAAACTATCTAAGCCTATTGTATTTTTATTGGGTTGGTAAGTAAAAAAGCCAGCATTAGACTGAATCAAATCACCATTAAATTGACTGAATTTAGAAATGGCAATTTTTAGTTGTTGCTTATCATTATCTATATCAATAACATCATTAAAAATGACGCAGTTAATATCAAAATCAAAACGATCTGATTCTTTAATTTGAAAATAATATACACTGTCTAAAATAGTTGGAGGATCATTTATTGGATTAATGTTAAAAGTAATACTAGCGTTATTTGAATACAACGTACTATCCTTTACTTTAAAGAAAAATTGATCGTTTCCAAAATAATTTGAGTCAGGCTTGTATTTAAATCTACCATTATTTTCCCATTGTAATATACCGTGCTTAGGGTCACTTATTTTTTCAAATATCAAACTATCATCTTCTATGTCAGTTGCTATGGTATTAATATTAGTGATATTTGAAAGTTCATACTCATCATCTTCATTCATAATGACGCTTTTATTAAAAGCCACAGGCGCATCATTAACAGGTAGTATTGTAAAAATGAGTGAAGCAGTATTTGAAAATAAAGCAGTGTCTCTTACTTTAAATAAAATAGAATCGGTACCATAAAAATTTTCATTTGGCTGATATTTAAAAGTACCATTGGTTTCCAATTGCAAAATTCCATGTTTAGGACCATCCACTTTTTCAAAAATTAAAGTATCTTCTTCAACATCTGTTGCAATGGGATTGATGCTATTCAAATAGGAATAAACATATGTTTCATCTTCATTAATTGAAAATCCCTTATTCATTGCTTCTGGAGCATCATTCACTGGCATAATGTCAAAAACAACACTTGCAATATTTGACCCCCCTTCTAAATCAAAAGACTTAAAATAAAAAGTGTCTAAGCCAGCATAGTTTTTTGTAGGTATATATTTAAATGATCCATTTGAATTAAACAATAGTTCTCCATGTTTCACATTGGAAATAATTTCAAGAGTAATTGGATCATCTTCTTCATCAAAAGTCAAATTTTTTAATCCATCTAAAATTGTTTTTTCTACAACAACATCCTCCTTAGTTTGAATTACCGTATCTCTTAAAGTTGGCAAATCATTTACTGGTTTAATTGTAAAATGAATTAAACCAATGTCAGAATTTTTTATACCATCATTATAAATAAAAAATGCAGTGTCCGTACCATAAAAATTTAACTTGGGTGTATAAATATAAGCACCAGTGTTTTCATCTAACACTAAATCTCCATTTTTTACAGTTTGTACAATTTTATATTTACCTGTATTTTCAAAAGATTGAAACGCTTCTAGCTTGCCCCTCACTTCTCCATCTTCATTTTCTACATGATAAACATCTTTTGTGACTGGAATAAAATGATAGGGCGTAGTTGAAAATTGTTGATCTAGCCAATGTAATCTTTGGTTCATCCATTTTTTAAAATAAAAAATGTCATTCTCATAGGAAGCTTCTTGATGAAATGAAGGATACTCGTCTGTAATCACCCCATAAAACTGATTCCAAAAATCAAAATTCACTTTTTGAGAATCATGAAGTTTTCTAGCGTTTTCATTTACTTTATTAGTAATTAGTTCAAGCAAGTCGGCTCTTTTCTTGTTCCACTTTGCTTTAATCGCATTTATGAATGCAGGATCTTCATATAGTCTACTTATCCATAAATTTTCAGTGCCTCTTATTCCATAAGGGTCCTCTAAAACACCCGAGGACATATCAAAGTCCCATAATGGACCAAAAGTAATTTTATTGTTATTCTTAGTATCGTTATAAAAATAAACCGAATACCTACTTAAGTCAATATTTTTAAAAATTTCTTGTGTCAAATACCAATTATAAACCGAGCTCGTATCAATATATTTTGGGTAACCATTTACCGGGTCGGTAAAATTGGAACCAAACAAAACATCTTCTGCGTTTTTAAAAATATTTGAAGCGTATTCTAAATGACTGTTTGCAATACTGGCATTAGTTGTATTTAAATCATCAGGATCTTTTATAGTGATTGGCAGATATTGATTAGTCCAAAAATAATATTGCTCACCTAGTCTTCCATCTAATTCAAAAATAACACCTCCACTTGGAGTGCCAGACTTCGAATTAATGGTTGTAATGTTCACTCTATCAGTTGCTATTTTAGGAACTTCAATTAACTGATAACTTCCCCAATGCCATCCGTTAACAACAAGTTCAACCACTTCAGATTTGGGATTATACGGTAGGCCCCAAAATCCACCAACATCCATAGCTACTTTATTTCTTGAAAGTGTTTTATCAGAAAAATTGGCTAATAAGGCCCAATGCTTGCTTGAGGGCATGGACAATAAAGACTTCGCATTTTTTAATTTAAGTCTGAATGGCTTTTTAGGCCAATTCCAAGTGGAGTTGCCCCTTCCTTTAATTTCGGTTGTATCAGAAGTAACCGTATAAGAGCCATTTTTATAAGTATATAAAGTATAAGATGCAGTTAGATATTCTTCTTTTGAAACAATTTGAGCACCCCAAGCAGTATTAATCTCTATGATAGAAATTTTATTTTCCTTCAACTTATCAATTAATGAAACATCTTGCCCAATAGCACTATATGCCAATAAAATGAAGAAGAGATTGATTGTAATTGCAATACACCTTATAATTGGCCTACTGCTAATGAAATAATGCATTCATGATTAATATTAATAATTAGACAAATATATTGAATATAAGTTTAATATTAATAATTAATTTAATATTATCCAGGCATGCGAGAAATATACTTCTCTATTTCTTTAATTTGATCTACTACTTGTTTAGTAGTTGGTTTACAAGCTTTGGCTTTACGGAAATAATCTTTCGCTGCGCGGAACTCGCGCTTATTCATAAAAATTTGGCACATGCTTAAAAAAGCAACCGCTTCCGATTCTTTATCCGGGATACCAGCTCTAATGGCTGCACGAATATATGCTTCGCCTTGTTTTGTGTCGCCTTTTTGCATGGCCATCATACCTAATTGTAATTTATTGGCACCTTCTGCTTCCGGCATCGCCGAACCCAGGTCATTACTTTTTTTCAAATGCTTCTCTGCGGTGTCAAAATCTTGTCTCACCATGGCAATATTACCCTTAATGGTATAGTAAGTACTGCGCACAGGCTTATATAATAATTGAGGCCACCAAATAGTAGCTAAGATTTTTTCAACTTCATCCATATCACCTGCTTCCATGGGAGCTTGCACCAAGCGTAAAGGACCAATAAAAAAATGGCTTAAGATACCAACCAATCCCACAAAGTATAAAGGGAAAACAGGCCAAAAATTGCTGGTTCCTGAAAGTTCAAGGCCTAGACCCAGTGCAATTGCGAATAAACTTAACCAAAAACGGTACTTAATAATAATATTGTAAAACGCCATGTGTTTGTATTTGAAGGGTAAAGATACCAAAATATAGCGTCACTTAAAAAGAAGTGACTATTTTTGCCGTCCTAAATATGACCAGGACGCATTCTGGCTCAAACGGGGGTCCCGTAGTTCAATGGATAGAATAGGTGTTTCCTAAACACTAGATCCAAGTTCGATTCTTGGCGAGACCACAAAGCCTATCAACGCAAGTTGATGGGCTTTTTTATTACGAAGACGCGAATCAAGCCTGCTTGAATGAGCGGATGAGTGAAAAAAAAGCCAAACGAACACGAAGTGTTTGTTTGAAAGGCTTTGAGTAAGTTCAAAACGTAAAGAAGACAGCCGAGCGAAGCGAGTGCTGTCAGTCTTGGCGAGACCACAACAAGCCTCATCTCATAAAGTTGGGGCTTGTTAATTCAGCATATAATTAATGCACCCTTTCGCAATTAATGCACTCTTTCGCAAAGTGCGGTAAATTCCGGGTTGGTCCAATAGCCTTTAAAAAGATAGTTGCAATTCAGGATTTCTGTTATTGGGGTTCTGGTTTTAAAAGAA
>JALQXE010000170.1 GCA_023263235.1 Sediminibacterium sp.
TGATTTTCTAAAACTGGAATATTGGCTTTATAATCGTCCGCGAATTCTCCATAAGTTCTATAGCTTACTCCAGCTCTTTTTGCATGATCCCAAATAAAACCTTTTTTACTGTTTGCGATATCTCTAGTACCTTCTGCATCATAATTGCCCCCTCTTCCACCATAACTGGTTACCCAATTTTTTTCAAGATAATCAGTTGCATATCCTCCCAAAGTCCAGTTATGTCCATCAGCACTTACTTCTCCATTCACATAAAAATTATCTAATAAAACAAAATCTTTGGTTAATGCGTGTTGATTAGGTGTAATATTTTCTCCAAATAAACATAGTGCAGGATCTCCATTACCTTCTTTAACATCTCCTAAAACTTGATCATAGGTTCTGTTTTCTTTAACTATATAGAACACATATTTAATGGGAGATTTGTCTCCCAATTTTTGTGGAATGGGATTTCCTTTTTCTGCTCCAGAAATCAATTCTTTTTCTTTTGTGTAAGGAGTATTATCATACACTGCCTTAGAATAAATGGCTAATTGTGCATCAGTTGGTTTTTTTATAATACTTAAACTGCCTTTCATTAATCCTCCAATATATTGAGCAGATTTTGAATCTTTTAATAAGCCTAATTGAAAACCAAGTTGACTTCTAATTTTATATGGATCTGGCCCATAAGGATTTGCATGTGATGTCAATCCCTTTCCATTTGCAACAAAAATTGTATTACCAATTACTTTAACTGCTGTTGGATACCATCCAACTGGGATAAACCCTTTTGAAATACTTGTGCCATATTTTGAAACATCAAAAACTGCTAAACAATTATTGTCTGCGTTGGCTATATATAAGGTTTGATCGTTTTCGCTTAATGCCAAAGCGTTGGTGGTAGAACCTGTTGGGGCATCAGGATATAATGCAGTATTCAAAGTTTCAATCACTTTGTCTTTTTTCAAATCAATAACACTTACGCTATTATCATTAGCATTGGCAACATATAGCATTGTACCCTTCTTATTCAATACAATATCATTTGGATGACTTCCTACTTTGTAACTGGTAACTATTTTTTTAGAAGCAATATCGTAAACCAGCACAGATTCTCCACCCCAAATTGAAATATACAATTGTTTATTATTTGGCGATAAAATACATGTATAGGCTTCTGCAGGTAGCTCTATTTGATTGGTTACTTTTTTAGTGTTAAGATTAATAGTGTACAAACTATTATTGTCTTTTGTTACCACAAACATGGTATTGGTTGTATAATTAATGGTTAATCCAGCTGGAGAAATTTTTGTTGGCCATTTATCTCCAAGCTTAATGGAATCTTTCAACTTTAATTTATTTTTTTGAATGGCGTATTCCACTATCCAGTTATCATTACCACCTGAAGCATATAAGGTTTTCTCATCTTTACTAAAAGCAATTCCTAACCAAGATTTTTCAATATCCAAACTGTCTAAAATTCTATGATTTACTGCGTCAATCAATTGAATACTTTGAATGCTTTGTCCATTGTTGGTAACTGCCAATAATTTTTTACTAGGAGATACGGCAATATTTAAAGGCAAATCTCCCAATGGCAAACTCTTCCCTACAGGGCTAAGACTCCAGCCATTAGGTAATACAATTCTTGACTTTGAAATGGATCTTGCATCTTGTGCAAAAAGATTCATCGAGCATGCAATGAATAGTAAAGTGTAGATGATTTTTTTCATATAACTAATGTAAGAAAAAACCCTCCAATTTGGAGGGTTTGGTTTGAATGTTATTATTTCGCAGGTGTAATAATGATATTCCTGAATTCTATAGGACCATGGTCGCCTTGTAAATAAATTGGACCTGGTTCTCCTTCTTTGCTATCTAATGCTCCGCCAGTAATACCTGGAACTTCTTGGTTTGTTATGACAGTAACTCCATTGCAAACAATGGTCACCATTCTACCAATTAAAGTAATATCATAACTCTGCCATTCACCGGCATCTTTAGCCATCATTTCAGAAGGAGGCAAGAATCCATATAATCCTCCTAAATAAGTACTTAAAGGTTCTTTCCCTTTATTGTCTTCAATTTGTACTTCATATCTTCCTCTTAAATACACACCACTATTACTTCCTTTAGGATATCTAAATTCAATATGTAATTTAAAATCATTAAACTTTTGATCTGTAATAATATTAGAGCCAGATCTAGGACTTCTTAAAATTCCATTTTCTACTACCCATTGATTTGGACCATTGGTATGCCAACCAGTTATATCATTTCCATTAATTAATTTTATTGCAGGTCCCCAAATCGGCGGAGTTGTTCTTTTTAATTTAGGTGCTCTCACTGCGGTCCAATTGTAGGTTTTACCATCTGTGTATACCATGGTTCCAGTTAATTGATCGTCGCCATTTAAGCTAAATTCAAAATCTTGGTAACGTAATCCTGGCTCATATTGCGGAGGAATGGAGAAACTAAATTTTCCATTAGCATATTTTACATGTGCAACAGGTCTTGCACTTCCAAACTCATACACAAAACGACCTACCATGGTTTCTCTTCCAGAATGTCTCACTTCTAACCAAGAAGGCAATTCTTTACCATCTTTTTGAATTACGATATCCCATCTTCCTAAAACTTTTGTTGGATAAGCCGTATCGGCTCCATGTGATTGAGCGAATAATTGAGTACTATTAATACTCAATAATGTCAATACAAGTAAAAAAATCATTTTCATAAGCAATAGTTTAATTTTTAGTTTTGATTTAGCCTTCCTTTGAATTTGTGTTTTCTTGGATGAGACACTATGGATCTTTTTACAAAATCTTCACTGATCACACTAATATTACCATCCACTTCTAACATTGCTAGATCGACATGTTGAATATCTCTTGAACCATGTTCTCTCACCGCTGCCTCTAATTCTTCCATGCTAATTTCAGACTTTCTACAATTCTCAATATTAGGAACACCTTTATAAATGAGCATCATCGGTTCACCTTGAATAAATTTATTTATGTCTTTGTTTTTATAAAGGACCCTTTTTAAAGTATAATTGGCTGCAAAAAGGGAAATGGCAGCAACCAAACCTCCGGTTAAAGTGGCATCAGGCCCCACCATAGCATTTTGTACTGCATTGCTAATCAATAAGATAAATACCAAATCGATCACAGAAAGCTGGGCTAATTCCTTTTTCCCGAATACTCTAATGGCAATAATGATAAAAAAATAGACCACCAAGGCCCTAAGTGCGATGTTCAAATAACCTGTTTGGAAGACACCAATGTCAATTTTTAGCGTAAAAAGGGTGAAAAGAGGCATAGTCTGAATTTGTTTGGGCAATTTACTCGATTTCTTTTATAAAACTTGTTAAAAAAATAGCATTAATTTTTTTTATTTAATTGGTTATCAACATTTTATAATTATTTTATGAAATCCAGCAAAAAACATGTTGACATATAATAATGTATCGAAACTGGGAAATGTTAAAGAAAACTAAAAAAAATCGGTCTTTCCAAGGCCAAATAGCCAATTTTCGAATATATTTGACATCTCGAAAGCTTGTAATAGATACTGTTTTTAGTATCAGATTACAAGTTTTTTAGTTTACAAGTAAAAAATATAATTACAAAACAACAAAACATGAGTAAAAAAATCCTTGTGAGTGTTTGTGCTTTTTTAATGACCATTATGGTCGGCTTTTCACAAACAGTTACAGTAACCGGAAAGGTTATCGATGAGAAAAACGCCCCTGTTGCCGGTGCAAGTGTGCTTGACAAAACATCTAAAAAAGGTGTGAGTGCAGGTACAGATGGTACTTTTAGCATTTCAGTTAAAAAAGGTGCAACATTAGTTGTATCTGCTTTAGGTTATGAAAATGCTGAAGTAGCTGCTGCATCAAATGTTACAGTTAAATTAACTTCAGATGTGAAAGCATTACAAGAAGTAGTTGTAACAGGTGTGGGTGCTGCAACTTCTAAAAAGAAATTAGGTGTGGCAGTAGAATCTGTAAACTTAGCAAATCAAGTAAAAGTATCTACTGGTGATGTTGGTCAACAATTAGTTGGTCAAGTGGCTGGTGCGCAAATTGCAAGTACCAATGGTACTCCAGGTCGTCCATTACAAATCTTGTTACGTGGTATTAACACAGTGCAAGGTGGTACTTCTCCGATGATCTTGATCGATGGTATTGAAGCTCGTGCAACTAGCTTACAATCAATTGACGTAAATATCATTGACAGAGTGGAGGTGGTACAAGGTGCTGCTGCAGCTTCTTTATATGGTGCGCAAGGTGCGAATGGAGTTATCCAATTATTTACCAAGAAAGGTAAGGCTGGCAAAGTAAACATTGAGTTTAGTTCAAGTGCAACCACAAATGAATTATTAAATATTGGTGGTTTGTCAAAAGCTAAAAATCATGCGTTCGTAACAGATGCGAATAATAATGTATTAACTGGTTCTGGTGCAATTATGACTTTAGATCCTTCTACATTAGTTTACAATGGTGACGTTCAATATAACTCTTTAGGTTTAACGAGTTACCAAAACAAACCATACAATGCAAACTTAAAGTATATTGATCATTACAAAATGTTCTTACAACAAGGATATGCATTAAACAACTCAATTACAATGTCTGGTGCTAAGGATAAGTTTGATTTCTTATTCTCTGTTTCAAATAACCAACAAAATTCAAACTTCATTAATAATGGAGATTTTGCTCGTTCAAACTTAACTTCTAAATTAGGATTTGAAATTGCGAAAGGTTTGAAGTTCACTTCTACTACGCAATTAATTTACACAAAGAATACTTTGAATGACCAAACAGGTCGTGGAGTTGTATTTGCAATCAACAATGCGCGTCCATTCTTGCCGTTTGATCAAAAGAACGAAGATGGCAAATATGCAACATATTTTGGTGCTGCGGGTGGTGTGAATCACTCCAACCCCTTCTCTACAAACCAGGAATCAAGGACTTTAATTGCAACTGTTGATGTAATTCAAAGCTTTAATTTAAATTATAAGTTGCCTAAGTTTTTAGAATTTGATGCTAAATATGCATTAAACTATAATAATAACAATACAACTTATTATTTTGATGAGCAATGGAATAATAAAAATAGAGTGTTACAGAATCGTTACATGTATAATTATTCTCCTGCACCTACTGCTTTTACAACAGGTGAGATTAACAATTTTGTAGACAGAACTACTTTCCAAAACTTTATTGGAACTGTTAACTTCCGTACCGATTTTGAAAAGGATTTCAATATTAAAATACCTTTAAAAACTTTCACTACAGCTGCATTTGATTACCGTCGTAATCAAAGAAAGTCATTTGCTGCAGCGGGTTTTGATGGTCCAGGATATGCACCATGGAATATGTCTCAAGCAGCAACTTACAGAGTATTAAGTGACTATATTGAGCCATTCATTACTTATGGTATTTTAGCGAACCAAAGATTTGAGTATGCTAACTTTACAGGTTTCTCTGTGGGTGTTAGAAGTGACTATTCTTCTGCATTCGGTTCGGGTGCAACTGCACAAACATTCCCTAGAGGAGACTTTTACTTTACTTTATCTAATTTAAAATTTTATCAGGATTTGAAACTTTCAAATTTCTTATCTGAAGTTAAATTTAGAGCAGGTTATGGTGAAGCGGGTATTCAACCTGGAGCGTTCCAACGTTTTACTGTATTGGGCGCTGCTAACTTAGGTGGTACAAGTGTATTTACTTTCCCTACTACAAACCCAAATCCAAACTTATCAGTGGAATTATCTAAAGAAACAGAATATGGTACAGATTTCACTTTAACATTAGGTAAAGGAAATTGGTTTAAAACAGCTAATGTTTCTGCAACTTTATGGGAAAGAGAAACAAGAAACGCAATTTACAGAGTTGACGCGGCACCTTCTACAGGTGTGGGTGGAAAATTAGACAATGCCTTTGGATTAAAATCAAATGGTATTCAAGCTTCTTTAAACTTGAATGTTTATTCTGGTAAGGATTTAACTTGGGATTTCATTACTAACTATTCTCAACAAAATTCAGAGATCTCTTATGTAAAAGGACCTCCAGTAATTTTATTATCTTCTGCGGGTAGCGTTGGTATTACATTACAACAAGGATATAAGATTGGTCAGTTCTTTGGATTTAAGATGATGAAGTCATTAGATGAAATTAATCCACAAACCGGTTTGCCAATGATTCCTGAAGCAAACCGTGGCTTATATGAAGTTGTAAAATCTCAAGTAGGAGGTGACTGGGTTGTAAATAAAGCTACAAGACAAGCGGTGGCATTGCCAGGTCAATATAGCCTTGGTGATCCAAACCCAAAGTTTAATATGAGTTTCATTAACAACTTACAATATAAAAATACTTTAACGTTTAGCATGCAATGGGATTGGGTTGCTGGCGCACATTTATACAACCAAACTAAGCAATGGATGTATCGTGATGGTATCCACTCTGATTATGACTTACCTGTTACAATCAATGGTGAAACACAAGCCTTTACTTCATTCTATCGTAGTATGTATGCTGGTGGTGCTGCAAATGGTACAAAAAACTATTTCTATGAAGACGCTTCATTCTGGCGTTTAAGAAATCTATCTGTAGGGGTTGATTTAGCTAAATTGACTAAAATCAAATTTGCGAATCGTTTACAGTTAGTATTATCAGGTCGTAACTTATTAACTTTCACTCCATATTCTGGTATGGACCCTGAGGTGAATTATTCTACGAACTCAGCGTTTGATCGCGGTCTTGACCACAATACTATTCCTAACACAAAATCCTATACTGTTGGTTTGAACGTAGGATTTTAAACCTTAATCAATTAAATTATTAGCAATGAAGAATAATAAAATTTTGGTTGGAATATTAGGGGTTACTTTAAGCTTAACTGCTTGTAAGAAAGATCTTGATATTACCAACGTAAACTCACCAACACCAAATAGTGCACAAACCGAAACTGGTGCTATTGCATTGGCTCAAGGTACTGTATACTTAAATGGTTTTTACAACTTGAAATATTCCGATGGTGTATATGGTCGTTTTTGGGCCGGAGCAATTGGATTTTCAGAAATCATGGGAGACGTGATTGGTGCGGAAGCTGCCAATGCGTTTATGAACCAAATTGGTTGTCCTAATAAGGTTACCTTGGATAACGGAACAGTAGTTTTAAATCCTAGTAACCCTAAAACACAGTATGAATTGGTTCGTTATGCAAACCAAAATGCACAAGGTGGTAGCAATACTACTTTTTATGAGTGGGCATACATGTACAATTTGATTACTGCATCCAACTCTATTTTGGAGTTAGCTGAAAAAACAACTTTCACTGGTTCAGGTGCTGCTACTAAAAAAGCAACCATTAAAGCTTGGGCTTATTGGTGGAAAGGATATGCGTACAGTAGAATTGGATCAACATACTATGCTGGTTTAATTCAAAATGCTACTACAGCTGATGCAGCTACTAATGGTAACTATGTAACTAAAGAAGCAATCATTACAGAAGCAGCTTCCAATTTTGATAAAGCAGTTACTGCTTTAGGAGAAGCAACATCTGCAGCGGATTATACTTCTACATTATCTAAGTTAATTCCAGCTTACTTACAAAAAGGGAAAGGTGGTGTATTAACCATTGATATGTGGAAAAGAAGTATCAATACTATGAAAGCAAGAAATATTCTTGTAAATACATTAAGATCTGACATGACTCAAGCACAATGGTCTACTATTTTGACTTTAGTGAATGATGGCGTTAGATCTACAGATTTAATTTTCACAGCACGTACCGACGCTAATGGAAGCTTTATTGAGTCTACAGTTGCAGATAAAATAGGTCAAGCATCTACTACAGGTTCAACCAATACTTATAAATTAAGTGAACGTTGGGTTCAGGATTTCGTAGCAGGTGATAAACGCCGTGATCAAAATGTGATTACTTTGTCTTCAGTTGGTTTATTTAATACAGACCGTGGTAACTCATTTAATACACGTTATAGCTTAAAGTATGCGGGTAATGGCTTAGCTGGTGTATATACTTATGCAAACAATGCAATAGGTGCTAATGAAATTACCATTGCTGCTACCTATGAAGAAAACGAATTAATGAAAGCGGAAGCTTTAATTATGACTGGTCAAATTGACTTAGGCGTTGCTTCTATCGATGCAGTGAGAACTTATCAAGGTGCTGGTTTACCAGCAATTGCTAAGGGTTTAACTCAAGCGGTTGCTTATGAGCAATTAAGAAGAGAGCGTAGAATTGCTTTAGCATTTAAAGGCTTATCTTTTTATGATGCACGTCGTTGGGATATTATTGGCCCAGACAAGTCTCGCACTGGCGCAGTAGTTATTTCATCAACTGGCGCAGTGAATACAAATGCTACTATCGTATATGGTTTCTTAGATTATTGGGATGTTCCAGATAATGAGTTGGCCTACAATCCGCCAGCTGCTGGAGCTGCTCCAACAAAGAATCCAAAACAATAGTGTTTTTTTCTCTTTGCTTGGTTTTAAAAAACAAGACCCTTTGGGGTCTTGTTTTGTTTTTTACCCTTCGTATATTTATAAAAAATATTAATGATGCAAAAGTTAATTAGCTTTTTAATAATATTATTTTTTAGTACAAATAACATTATTGCACAACAAAATACACTTACAACTACAGGGAAATGGGGTACTCAAATTTTTTTGAGCGATGCAAATGGTAAGCCATTTGAAAATAAGTACGCCGACGTAACGGGAAGCGCTTATTTTTTTCCTGCTTTTAAATATTCAACCATAGAACTAAGTGATGGCAGAAAATATATGGATATCCAATCAAGATTAAATTTAGTGGAGCACGAGGTTGAGTTTATTTCAGCCACCTCCAAAGAAGGTTATATTGGAAAGGGGCTTGTTTCGATTATTAGTTTTAATGATACAGTAAAGCAAGATATCAAAAAATATACTTTTCAATCTGGCTTTCCAAGTGTTGACAATCAAAGTTTCATTCATTTTTACCAAGTACTATGTACTGGTAGCATCACTTTGTTGAAATCAATAAATAAGGTAATGGAAGAACGAAATAATGAGTTGTCTGGTGAGAAGTCAAAAGAATTTGTGACCAGAGAAAATTGGTATATATTTCAAAATGGAACAATGAAAAGGGTTAAAAAAGATCAAGCATTCTTTTCGGCCTTATATATGGATAAAGCCGATTATTTTACTAATTATATAAGAGATAATAAAGTGAACTTCAAAAATGAGGAGCAAATTACCAAAATGATGAATTATCTCAACACATTGTAACCATCTATTTATGCCTAAAGAATTCATTCAGATTGCCTTTGACTTTGAAAACCAGGACCAATTTGAGCTATTGGTAGCACAATTATCCAGCCTAGGTTTTGAAGGTTTTAACGAGGAGGAAGCTGCTACAGGCATTAATAATGGAGTAGGTATGAGTAGCGTGTTAGGAACCACGGCTGGATTTGGGGAGGGTTCAGGACATTGTAAAGCATTTATATTAAGTACTGTGTATGATGCGCAGGAATTGGAAATTGAATTAGAAATAATATTTAAACAATATAATTTAACATATTCAAAATCAGTAATTAAAGAAGAAAATTGGAATGCTATTTGGGAGTCTAATTTTGAGCCAGTAAGGGTGGATGATTTTGTTGGAATTCGTGCCCATTTTCATCCAAGTTTTAATCCTGCAGTTGCTTATGAGATAACTATTAACCCTAAAATGAGCTTTGGTACGGGCCACCACGGAACCACTTTTTCGATAATGCAGTTAATGGGTAATATGGATTTCAAGGGGAAGTCGGTATATGATTTTGGAACTGGAACTGGCATTTTAGCCATTCTAGCCGAAAAATTAGGTGCTTCTCATATTATTGCAGTGGATAATGATGATTGGTGTATTGAAAATGCCTTAGAAAATATTCAAGATAATGAGGCTAAGTTGATTAAATTACAAAAAGTGGAAACCGCTAAACAAGACCAGCAATTTGATATTGTCATTGCTAATGTAAATAGGCATATTATTGAAGCCAATATGAAGGAATTGTCTTTGGCAGGTAAGCCACATAGTGAATTGATTTTGAGTGGTTTATTAATTGAAGATAGAACTGATATGATACATTTAGCCCAACAATATGGCTGGAGTTATCAAACTCATAAATTAATGAATGGCTGGATAAGTATGTATTTTAATAGGAATTAGTCTATTGAAATGCTTATGTTATCAAATCATTAAACTTTTTGGGCGTATATTTGTATGTCCCAACCAGGAAACTATGAATGAATCAATTTTAGTTATAATAGCATATTTAATTGGATCTATACCTACTTCGGTATGGGTAAGTAAGTCTGTTTTTAACATTGATATTAGACATTATGGAAGTGGAAACGCTGGTGCCACCAATACTTTTAGGGTTTTGGGTTCTAAATGGGGCAGCTTTGTAATGCTTGTAGATGTGGCAAAAGGAATTATTGCGACTTCACTATATATTTTGACGCCTTACTATTTAACCAATGAGCTAGCAAGAACTAACTTTATGATTATTCTAGGTTTAGCTTCGGTAATTGGGCATATTTTCCCAATTTGGGCTGAATTTAAAGGTGGAAAAGGAGTTGCAACCTTATTGGGTATGGCCATTGCCATTCAACCTCTGGTTGCTGTTTTATGTTTAGTGGTTTTTGCCCTTACTTTAATTACTACACGTTTTGTTTCCTTAAGTTCAATGCTGGCGGGTATTGCTTTTATGGTATTAATCTTATTCATTTTTAATGAAAGAGAAACCATGTATCGACTATTTGCTATCATTGTGGCTTTAATGGTGATTATTACGCACCAAAAGAACATTGGCCGCCTTTTAAAAGGAACTGAAAATAAAGTGCCTTTATTCAAAAATAGAAATAAGTCTCAGCAGACTTAATGTATTGATTTTCAATTATTTGTATCTTTTTATTGGTTTATTATTTATACTAAGTTAGATTTTAGTAACTTTGTCCTCCCTTAATATTTTTATTATGACAGGTCCTCAGCATATTTTAGAGAAGTTGCAGTTGAAAGAAGAGAAAAATTTACTGATTCAAGGGTTGCCTTCTTCAATTGAAAAGCAGTTCGCAAAATTAAATTACAATAAGAACATCACTCCTTTATTAAAAACAAGGAAGATAGATTACGCCTTAATTTTTGCAATTAATCAACTTCAGTTAAATAACATTTTAAAGGAAGTTTTTTCTGCCTTACACGACGATAGTAAATTATGGATCGCTTATCCTAAAACAAGTTCCAAGATTGTATCTGATTTAAATAGAGACGCAAGTTGGGAAATTCTATCTAAAAATGAATATGAAGCCATACGCCAAGTTACTTTGGATCATGTTTGGACTGCAATGCGTTTTAAAAAATTGGATCAGTTACCTAACAAGAATCGCACATTTGTAGAATTTAAAGCTTCGGATGTAAAGGTGGATGATTTTCAAAAGCGTCTTATTG
>JALQXE010000194.1 GCA_023263235.1 Sediminibacterium sp.
GCATTATTTATCATTACAGACCGTTTTTCAACCATTTTTGCTACAAAAGGCAATTTACCGCCCCTTATGGCGGCCTGGATACCCAATTTTATCTTCCTTTTTGTGATTTTATACCTCTATAAGAAGGCCCCTAAATAAGAATGACTCCAAGGCCTAAACTTCTTTGATTTTCTTTTGTTATACAAGGCAAGTTGTGCTTACCTTTACGCACGATTTTTATAAATGATGTAGCAATGGAATTATTGAAAGAGAAATTTAAGGCGAAGGCAGAAGCTGCTGGACTTGAAATCAAAGAAATTATTAAAACCCACGGGTCAAAAAAAGTAGGTGAAGTAACACTCTCACAAGTATACCAAGGTATGCGCGGCATTACCGGACTTGTTACCGAAACTTCTTTATTAGATGCTCAAGAAGGCATCAGATTTAGAGGCTACTCTATTCCTGAATTGCAAGTAAGTTTACCAAAAGCTCCAGGTGGTGGCGAACCATTACCAGAAGGTCTTTTTCACTTAATGTTACTAGGCGAACTTCCCAATCAAGAAGACGTTGAAACCATTACCAATATTTGGCAGCGCAGAAGTCATGTTCCAAATCATGTTTTTGCAACCATCGATGCACTTCCTATTACCACGCACCCAATGACCATGTTTGTTACAGGTGTGATGGCACTTCAAACCGAAAGTAATTTTGCAAAAGCGTATGCAACTGGCATCAATAAAAAAGATTATTGGAGTCCAGTATTTGAAGACACCATGGATTTAATTGCGCGTCTTCCGCGCATCGCTGCATACATTTATCGTCGCAAGTATAAAAATAACGAACATATTCATCCAAACGGCCTACTAGACTGGGCTGGTAACCTTGCGCACATGATGGGTTACAACGATGAAAGCTTTAAAGAACTCATGCGTTTATACATGACCATCCATGCCGATCATGAAGGTGGTAACGTATCTGCACACACTACACATTTAGTAGGTTCTGCACTCAGCGATCCTTATTTAAGTTATGCTGCTGGAATGAATGGTTTAGCGGGTCCTTTACATGGATTGGCGAATCAGGAAGTGATTAAATGGATTTTTGAAATGCAGGAAGCAATTGGTTCAGATAATCCAACCAAAGAACAGATTGTGGACTATGTTCAAAAAACATTGGCATCTGGAAAAGTAGTACCAGGTTATGGCCATGCGGTATTAAGAAAAACCGATCCGCGTTTCACAGCTCAAATGGCTTTTGGTAAAAAACATTTACCTGATGATAAATTGGTAAACACTGTTTGGAATATTTATGAAACAGTACCACCTATTTTAGAGTCATTAGGAAAAGTAAAAAATCCTTGGCCAAATGTGGATGCACACAGTGGTGCTTTATTAGTACATTATGGCATAGTTGAATACGAATTCTATACTGTATTATTTGCAGTGAGCCGCGCGCTTGGGGTATTAGCGAGCTTAACATGGGACAGAGCTTTAGGATTCCCATTAGAGCGTCCTAAATCTGTAACAACGGAAGCGGTAAAGTTGTGGTTGGATGGGAAAGGAGAAATTTAGTCTACTATTAAATTCATATAAATAGCATCCAATCGGGTGCTATTTTTTTATACACAATTTATTATCTAATTGATAATGTAGGCGATATGATACTTATATAAAATTAAATGGGTGCATTAATTAACAGTGTTAGATTAAATTTAATCGTAACTTTATGTGGTATCAAATAATCCACCCTATGGGAAGTATAATATTTTTAAGCGTTGTAGCCTTTATCATTTTTTCAAGTTTAATCACAGTAAACCAAGGTACAATTGCCGTTATTACCATGTTTGGTAAATACCGTCGTATTTTAACGCCAGGATTAAGGTTTAAAATACCATTAATTGAAAATATTTATAAAAGAATAAGTATCCAAAATCAAAGTTTGGAGATGGAATTCCAGGCGGTAACCATTGACCAAGCCAATGTGTATTTTAAAAGTATGCTATTGTACTCTGTTCAAAACGCCAATGAGGATACGCTTATAAAAGTGGCATTTAAATTTATAAGCAACAAGGATTTAATGCAGGCTTTGGTGAGAACTGTGGAAGGGAGTATAAGGGCATTTGTGGCTACTAAAAAGCAAGCTGAAGTGCTCACTGCGAGAAGAGAAATTGTAGATTATGTGAAGGATCAAATTGACCATAGTCTTGAGGATTGGGGTTATCATTTGCAAGACCTTCAAATAAATGATATCACATTTGACCAGCAAGTAATGGATAGTATGAGTAAGGTGGTGGCGAGTAATAATTTAAAAGCTGCTGCAGAAAATGAGGGCCAGGCTTTACTTATTACAAAAACCAAAGCTGCTGAGGCAGAAGGGAATGCCATAAAAATTTCGGCTCAAGCGGAAAAGGAAGCTGCTCAATTAAGAGGCCAGGGAGTAGCCTTATTCAGACAAGAAGTTGCAAAGGGAATGAGTGAGGCTGCTGAAGAAATGAAGCAAGCGAATTTAGATACCAATGTAATTTTATTTAGCATGTGGACAGAGGCCATAAAGAATTTTGCAGAATATGGAAAGGGGAATGTTATCTTTTTAGACGGCAGCGCAGATGGGATGGACAAAACATTAAAGCAAATGATGGCATTGATTTCTAAAAAAGAGGATGAGCAATCAAAGTAATGATAAATAATAAATCTTCATATATGCGATATTTTTTATTCTTATTAGTGATCCTGTTTAGTAGTTTTAAATCGGACCCTCCTACAGAGAATGAAGTATATTGTTATATAAAAAGTATTGGCATTAAAAATCCAGATATTGTTTTAAAGCAAGCTATATATGAATCTGGCCATATGAAATCTAACATCTTCAAAACAAAAAATAATTTATTTGGTTTTAGAAGAACTGCTACCTATATCACCTATAAAAATTGGAAGGCTTGTGTAGATTATTATAAGGAATGGCAGGATAAAAGGTATAAGGATCCGACACAGGATTATTATACCTTTTTGCAAAAAATAAATTATAGTGGTCATAAAAATTTTGATTACTCAAAAGAGTTGAAGAAAATTAAAATTAGAGGTGATTTAACTTGTAAGTAGTTTATCAAAATAACCATAGAATTTTATTTGATGAAAGATAAACTGTTTACACCCTTCCTAATTGTAGGTTCAGTAATTATCTTATTGCTAGTATCTTCTTATTTTAATTTAAGTTCCATACCTTTTTTAAAGCTAAAAAATATTGATCTGCTGGCTGATTTAAGAAAAAAGCAGTCTATTAAGCCTTTGTCATTGCCAATAATGGATATCGATACGGTAATTGTTAATAGCAATTATAAGCAACCATCGGAAAGTACTATGATCATTGATTACGGGGTAGATTCAAATGCATCCATCACACATTTTTTTGCAAAATTAGATGCTTTGAAATCGAAATCTGGGAAAATGCGCATAGCTTATTTTGGGGATTCATTTATTGAAGGTGATTATGTTACCGATGAGATAAGGAAAAAGTTTCAGGCAGCATACGGAGGCAGTGGAATTGGTTTTTTACCGATGCAATCTATTGTTGAGAGTGATTATTTAAACATCAATTTCAAGTCTAATAAGAATTGGGTAGATAATAATTTTATATCTAGTCCAAATAATACTTTACTAGGTTTAACAGGTCATGTATTTTATGCTAATGGTACAGCAACTACTAGTTATGCACTTAGGAATGGAGGAAGCTTAAATTTAGTGAAATTATATACAGGCAAAGCTGCCACACCCAATCCTTCCGTTTTAATTGGAAGAGACAATGCTAGTGAAGACATTTCATTGGTTAATGCAAAAACAATAAATGAAACTACAATTAGTAAACAGCCTATTCAAACTATTAAAATCACGAGCAAGGATAATCAATTGCCAATTTATGGCGTTAGTATTGAGGATGTCAATGGTATTTATATAGACAATTATGGATTTAGAGGTAACTCGGGATTATTAACTAATAAAATTACGGAGGACGTAATGAAGCAGTTTAATACATATTTCGAATATGATTTAATCATTGTTCATTATGGTTTAAATGCAGTTTCCCATGGGGACGTTAAATTTACTTGGTTTGAAAATGCCCAAACAAAGCTTATAAAAAAAATTCAGGCGGCATTTCCCAATACACCTATACTATTAGTGAGTACAAGTGACATAGGTTACAACCAAGACGGCATTTGGATTACAGAGCCTGCAGTCCCATATATGGTCTCTGCGCAAAGAAGTATAGCTAAAAAAAACAAGGTTGCTTTTTGGGATCTTTATACATCAATGGGCGGGGAAAATACCATTGTTAATTGGGCACAAAATATACCAAAATTAGCGGCAATGGATTATACCCATCTTAGTGGGCTTGGTGCTAAAAAGGTAGCAGATATTTTTTATGATAAATTAATGGCCAGTAAAGCTTATTACGAGCAAAATAAAATTAAATAATGACAGGTATCGACTATCATAAAATATTGGAGTCATTTGTTTATAGTGAAAAAAATCCACTTTTATTTAATAGCGGGTTTTTCTTATTTTTCTTTTGCTTTTTTTTAATGGGGTATGCCCTTTTTTTTAAGACAAGTAAAGCACGGATATATTTTCTTACTTTATTTTCATTGTATTTTTTTTATAAAGCATGTAACTGGTATGTTGGCTTTATTATCCTTGCGGCAGTTGTTGATTTTAAATTAAGTAAATTAATTTATTTGATGCCAGAAGGATTAAAACGAAAATTATTGTTGTGGACAAGTATCTTTTTGAATTTATTATTACTATTTACTTTTAAGTACACCGATTTTTTCATTGGAATGATGAACGATATTGGTCACACGGAAATTAATTTATTAAAGCTAGCATTGCCAGTAGGAATATCGTTTTATACCTTTGAAAACTTGAGTTATACTTTGGATGTTTATGATGGAAAAGTAAAGCCACTCAATAAATTTATAGACTATTTATTTTTCTTGTCGTTTTTCCCAAAGCTCATGATGGGGCCCATTGTAAGAGCCAAAGATTTTTTGCCTCAAATTCACAAGCAGCCAGGTGTAACAAAAGAACAAATAGGGGAAGGATTGTATCTTATTACGGCCGGTATTATTAAAAAGGTAATCATCAGTGATTATATTAATGCCAATTTTGTGCGCCTGATATTTGACAACCCAGGTGCACATACAGGTGCTGAATGTTTAATGGCCTTATATGGGTATGCGATGGTGATTTATTGTGATTTTTCTGGCTACTCGGATATGGCTATTGGGATGGCAAAATGGATAGGTTTTGAAATTAATATTAACTTCTTGTCACCTTATCAATCCCGTTCTATAACAGAATTTTGGAAGCGATGGCATATATCTTTATCAAGTTGGTTAAAGGATTATTTATACATCCGTTGGTTGGGTGGAAATAGAAAAGGAAAGATTAAAACAAATATTAATTTAATTATCACTATGCTATTGGGGGGCTTTTGGCATGGGGCTAGTTGGAACTTTATTTTTTGGGGAGCCTTGCATGGAGTAGCACTCGTTTTGGATAAACTATTTGATAAAATTTTTGGCAGGTTTATACCTAAAACAAATATCACAAAACTCTTTGGGATTATTATTACTTTTCACTTTGTGTGTTTTTGTTGGATCTTTTTCAGATCATCTACATTTGCCAATAGTTGGATTTTTATAGAAAAAATAATCTTCCAATTTAAGCCGGTTTCCTATGCAGAATTTATGAATAACTATTATGGCGTATTTGTATTAATTGGCATTGGATTTGCTTTGCACTTTATCCCAAACCGAATTGAAAAGGCTTACCAAGCGTTGCTTATAAAAACGCCTGTACCAGTTAAAATTCTGTACCTTTTTATTTGCATTCTCATTGCCATTCAGTTTAAGCAAGCAGATGCGATAAAGCCTATTTATTTGCAGTTTTAAAGTTCTTTATGAGCACTCTTGGTGAACTATATATTGTTGCTATACGCTTTATTTTATGTTCGTTTTTTAATCTTCGTGATTGGAAGCAGCAATTATACCACCCCCAATTACACCTATTATTTTAGTCCATATTGGGAGTTCCTTTAACCAACCGGCAACTTTTAAAAAATACAATTCTAGATTTAATAAAAATGAACTTGCATTTGAATCATTGCCACTATAGTCAGAAAAAGATTTTTGATAACTACTTGATATCCATTCAGAACTCACAAAAAAGCCTACTATAGATAAAATACAAATTATAATGCCAATCCAAAACAAGAGTAGTTTCGACATGTCTTTAATCACTTCTTCGTTTTCTGTAAGTTCTTTCTTTTTCATATATCTTTAATATTAGGCTTTGGCGGTTACAATGGATTGCTTTATAAATTTATATAAAATACAATAAAATTATTTGAATTCATCAAATTTGCTGCCATTATTCCCCCATTTGCGCTTAGCTTTGCATCCTTTAAGGGGAATTAGCTCAGTTGGTAGAGCGCTTGCATGGCATGCAAGAGGTCAGCGGTTCGAACCCGCTATTCTCCACATATGAGGTATTTAAAGATTTGGTTGTTTTTCATTGGCTGTGTTCTATGTTTTAACCATGGGTTTGCTCAATCCATTG
>JALQXE010000014.1 GCA_023263235.1 Sediminibacterium sp.
AGTTTGATGAAATGGGCAAAACTTTAGATGAATTAAATCATTTTTATGGTAGCTTAAAGAATTTGTCTGAAACAATGACAAGCTCAGCTGGTGAAGCAGCTCGTACAAAGGATCAATTAAATTCTTTAGCAAACAATTTGACTGAATTGAATCAAGTGTATAGCAATATGATTCATGCAATCAAAGGAAAGTAATAAAATAATAATTTAAAACATTTTTTAGATGTCATTACCTAAAGAACCCAGGCAGAAGATGATTAATATCATGTACTTGGTATTAACAGCTATACTTGCCCTAAACGTTTCGAGTGAAATTTTGAATGCTTTTAAAACAATTGATGAAGGATTTGCAAAATCAAACAGTGGATTAAAAGAGCGTAGTACAAATATTATTAATGGTTTTGATGCGCCAGAAAACATGGAAAAATATCCAGATAGAATTGCAGTTTGGAAACCAAAGGCTGAAAGAGTAAGAGATCTTTCAGATAGTATTTATGATTACATTGAAATGTTGAAATCGGATTTGAAAAAAGAATCTGGACAAAAAATACCTAATGGCGAGTTTAAGGAAGATGATTTAGAAGCATCCACTAGAATGTTTTTAAATGGAAAAGAAGGACAAACTAAAGGCGAGCAATTGTATGCTATGTTAAACAAGTATAAGGCCAACTTAGCATCCATTGACTCCTTGGATAAAAAAGTAGCTGCCTTACCAAATTTTACAACTTTGCCTACTTCCTTTAATAAAGACGATGCAAAGCTAATGGCCACAATGACTCCTGCTCAAAAATGGGCTAATAGCTATTTTCATATGACACCAACAGTGGCTTCATTGGCTATTTTATCCAAGTTTCAAAATGACATTAGAAATACGCAAACACAGTTAATTGATTTTTGTTATGCACAAATCAATTCTACCATCATTCCAATTAACGAATTTGGTGTAATTGCAAGTGCGAATGCAACCGTGGTGATGTCGGGTGACGAAGTAGTAATTACTGCAGGATTAGGTGGTTATAACAAAGATTTTAAACCTACAATAACTGTTGACGGTGCAAGTGTGCCCATCGGACCTGATGGTAATGGCGTTTATAAAATGCTTGCATCTAATCCAGGGGATTATACTAAACGTGTAACTGCAACTTATATTAATCCTAATACTGGAAAACAAGAAACTAAAACTACAGATGTTAAATTTAAAGTAGGTATTCCTACAGGTTTAAATGTTTCTGCCGATGCAACTCGTTTCTTTTATGCCGGTGCACCTAGTGGTAATCCAATATCTATTTCGGGTGCTGCTGGTGGAGCAGGATCTATTCAAGTAACTGCCGTTGCGGGTGTTACCGATGTTCAAAAAACAGGTAATGGAACGTATAGTGTTTATTGTAATGCTTTAGGAACTGCTGTTTTAAAAGTATCTGATGGCAAAACAACTACTACTGTGAATATACCTGTGAAAAAATTACCAGATCCACAGTCGGCTTATGTATATGGAACATTAAATGAAAATTCTGGTCAAGGTGGTTCAATTGGAGCTAGTGAATTTAAATTACAAACAGGATTAAAAGCGGTGTTGCCAGAAGATTTTGTATTTAAAGGAATTGACTATAAGGTTAAATCATTTATTATTCAGTGCTCTGGAAAAGGCTTCACCAATACTGAATCAAAAACGGTAAGTTCGTTTAGCGCTGCTTCTGATTTAACAAGTAGATGTACACAAGGAAGTCAGGTTGTTATCTCAGATATTATATTCTCTGATGCGGCGAATATTGAACACAAATTAAAAAGTAAAATTAGTTTCACACTTAAATAGTGTGTTATCATTTTTAAAAGCTAGGTTATTAAAAAATGTTTTATGCGTAAATATATCGGTTATTATCAATTATTAGCAATAACAATCGCCTCTTTGATAGGCGTTCAAGCTATTGCGCAAACACCCGCACCTTCCACCAAGGTTGTTGAGAAGCTTACCAAAAAAATGGAGGAAAGTCAGGAGGATAATAATGGGTTTTCGCAGGATTCTAGTTTCTTTTTAATGCCTAACAATAAAGTAAACAATAGAATCCCACCAAAATATCCTGAATTAAGAAAAGAAGATGTTTTGTTTACTGAAACTATTTGGGAGGATATAGATGGTCGTCAGAAAAAAAATAGACACTTCTTATATGAAAGCGTAGATGAAACAGGTGAACGTAATTTCTTTAAAATACTTACTAGTATTTTAGAATCAGATACTGTAAATGTAAAAGCCTACGCCCCAAGTAATGATCGTTTTACTACCCAATTAAAAATGGACAGTATTCTTACCATTTTACTTGGACCAATGGTTACGAAGGCTAGAACTAAAGACGACGGTACGGTAGAAAATATCTCTTTCCGTGATCCAACATATGCTGGTGCAGATATTCCTACAGATTCTTCGATTTATACTTTTAGAATAAAAGCACAATATATTTTTGACAATAGAACTAGTAGAATGCATTATCGTATTTTGGGAATTGCTCCAATTGCAATGATTAAAAAATCGGTATCAGTTCCTGATGGAAGTGGGGGAACGCGTGAAGTGGATTCGGTTGTTCGTAAAATATTGTTCTGGGTACCATATCCAAAAATCAGGAATTATTTAGCGAATAGAGATGTATACAATCCAACCAATCAAAAGAGAATGATATCTTGGTCCGATTTATTAGAAGCAAGATACTTTGATAGTCGTATCACAAAAACTTCCTATAATAATTTTAATGATAAAGATTTATTTGAATTATACAAGGATCCTAAAAAGCGTTTAGAGGCTGCTGAAAAAATTAAGCAGAGAATTGACGATTTTGACCAAGATCGTTGGGTGTATTAATAAAATTATTTCTTAAAAGCCGCTTTCAACAAAGCGGCTTTTTTTTCGCCAATAAGCTGTGCCAACAGATGCTCATTTGCATGTTTAATTTTTTGAACCGATTTAAAATGCAATAGTAATAATTCCTTTGTTTTTGGGCCAATACCAACAATGTTATCAAGACCGGTTTCCAGTGCACCTTTGGATCTTTTGCTGCGATGAAACTGAATGCCAAAGCGGTGTACCTCGTCTCTTATATTTCGAATAAGTTTATGTGCCTCACTATGCCAGTTTAAAATAATAGACTTGCTATCCCCAGGAAAAAATAGTTCTTCTATATTTTTGGCAAGACCAACGGTGGTTACTTTTTCTTGTATGCCTAATTCAGTTAAAGCTTCCAATGCAGCATTTAATTGTCCTTTACCACCATCTATAATAATTAATTGAGGCAGGGGTAAATTTTTCTCCAATACGGACTTATAGCGCCTACCCACCGATTCCTTCATACTTGCAAAGTCATTAATACCTAT
The DNA here is from genome assembly GCA_023263235.1 of Sediminibacterium sp. Next base: position 3,360 of record JALQXE010000014.1, read on the forward strand.
TACCGTTTTGATATTAAACTTTCGGTAATCCGATTTACTAGGTACCCCATTTTTAAAACACACCATGGCCGAAACGGGGTAGGCTCCTTGGAAATTGGAGTTATCAAAACATTCAATATGATTGGGTATTTCAGAAAGGTGCAAAGCTTCTTGCATTTCTAATAATACTTCATTGTCTAATGGCTTTTCTACGCTGACTAAGGCCTGTTTATGTTTCCACTCCTTTAATGCATAGTTGGCATTTTTTTGAGAAAGGGCTAATAATTGTTCCTTATCTCCCAATTGTGGTATAGTGTACTTAACATCAAATACTTTCTCACTTAATTCAAAGGGAACTATAATTTCCTTAGCACGGCTTTCTAAATGCGTCCTAAAATAATGAATAGCAAAAATCAAAATAGTTTCAGCAGTTTCTTCCAGAGGCACGGATAAAGGAAGTATATGGGTTTGAATGATTCTTCCATTCTCTACCATTAAATAACTAACATAGGCCTGATCGGCATCATGCGCGATACTAAACACATCCATGGCATGTTGCTGTTTGGTATATACAACCGATTTTGTTTGGTAATGCTCCAGTTCCTCTATTTTCCTTTTGGTGAGTGCAGCTTTTTCAAATGCCATTGCATTGGCCTCTTCCAGCATTTTCTCCTTTAGGTTGTTTAATACAGGTTTAATATTTCCTTTCAATAAATGTTGTACCTGTTCAATTGAACTATTGTAGGCTTCCAAAGTTTGAAATCCCTGACAGGGTCCCAAACAATTGCCTAAATGATATTCTAAACACACTTTAAATTTACCCTGTTCAATATTCTTTTTACTTAGAGGGAGGGTACAGGTTCTTAATGGAATGGTATGCTTAATATGATCAATTAATTCTCTTACGGCTAAAACATTGGTAAAGGGTCCAATATAGGTACTGCCATCATTTATTTTCCGTCTGGTTAAAAATACCCTAGGAAAGTTTTCTTTTTTAATGACAATATAAGGATAGGTTTTATCGTCCTTTAAATTGATATTGTACTTTGGTTGATAATTTTTAATGAGTTCATTCTCCAATATGAATGCATCATGTTCAGAATTTACAATTGTGTATTGTATATCCTTGATTTTTTGTACCAACTCAATGGTTTTTAAAGTATGTTGATGGTTGGAAAGAAAATAGGAGCTCACCCTTTTTCGTATATTCTTAGCCTTACCCACGTATAACAAATGTCCGTTTTCATCAAAATATTGATAAATCCCGGGTTCCTGGGGTAGCCCTGCCTGTATTTTCTTAAATAGCTCTTTTTCCATGCTTTCTTCCGAAAGCACAAAAATACTTTATATTTTTGTGGTATGGAATTAACTGTGAATATACCTGCCCTTCTTTTTCCAGCAATTAGTTTAATTATGCTGGCGTATACTAATCGGTTTTTGGCACTGTCTAGCCGTGTGAGGGTATTGCATGACAAATATCAAACACAGGAGGAGCGACATTTAATTTTCACTCAAATTAAGAACTTAAAATATAGGCTTAAACTTATTAGAAACATGCAAACCTATGGTGTTGCTTCCTTGCTGTTTGCCATTGTATCTATGTTTTTTATTTACATAGAATCTCAGAAAATTGCGCAGTTCGTATTTGCTGCTAGTTTAATTGCTTTTTCTTGGTCTATCCTGCTTTCTTTTATTGAAATTAGATTAAGCACAAAGGCCATAGAAATTGAACTGAGTGATATGGAAGGACTTGAGGATCCTTCCGTTATGGAATACCTTAAAAAGAAATTCGAAAGAGATTAAATGAAAACACCTATGCTTAATTATGATAAACTAAACATAGGTGTTATAAATTTTAATTTCATGCTAAACTAGCTACAATATGCTAGGTAGTTGCTTTTCTTTCTCCAATTTGTTGCCTCCACATGGCATAATACAAGCCTTTTTCAGCAAGTAATGCATCGTGATTGCCTTGCTCAATTACTTTCCCCTTTTCTAGTACATATATCCTTGTTGCATGTATTATGGTACTTAAACGGTGTGCAATCATAATGGTGATTTGCTCACGCTCGGCCGATAACTCACGAATTGTGTCGGTAATGGATTCTTCGGTTAAACTATCTAAACTTGAAGTTGCTTCATCAAATATAAGTAAGTGTGGATGTCTTAATAGCGCGCGTGCAATAGACAATCTTTGTTTTTCACCACCACTTAATTTTAATCCACCTTCACCAATTACTGTTGCTAAACCATTGCCCCCTTTATCTAAAATATTTGTACAGCTAGATTTTTTCAAAGCAACCAGCATTTCTTCTTCAGTTGCATTGGGTGCCACGAATGCCAAATTCTCTCTAATAGTGCCCGCAAATAATTGAGTGTCCTGTGTTACAAAACTAATTTGGTTTCTTAGATCGTTCATGTCAATTTGCTTATTATTTACACCATTAATAAGTATTTGTCCTTCCTGTGTTTGATAGAGACCAACAATTAATTTTACCAATGTGCTTTTACCTGCACCCGATGGGCCCACAAAGGCAATGGTTTCACCCTTTTTGGCTTCAAAGCTAATATCATCCATCGCTTTAAAGTTGGCCGTTTGGTGCTGAAAACCTACGTTTTCAAATTTCAAATGTTCAATATTGCCAATAGCAGTAGCCTCTGCGGGATTTATTTCAATTTCTTTTTTCATTAATGCATCAAAATTGTTTAATGATGCTTCGGTTTCACGGTAGCTCATAATAATGCTACCTATTTCTTGTAATGGTCCAAAAATGAAAAAGCTATAAAACTGTAAGGATATTAATTGTCCTACGGTTAAAATTTCCTTGAATATTAACCACATTAATGTGAAGGTGATTACTTGTCGTAAGAAATTCACCATCGTCCCTTGAATAAAACTTAAAGATCGAATGTTTTTTACTTTCTTTAATTCAAGTGCTAAAATTTTATAAGTATTGTTATTAAGTCGTGCTATTTCCTGATTGGTTAAACCTAAACTTTTTACCAATTCAATATTGCGCAAACTCTCCGTAGTGGTACCTGCAAGGGTAGTAGTTTCTTTTACAATATTTTTTTGAATGGACTTTATGCGTTTGCTTAGTAAGTTGGTTACGTATGCAATGGTGCCTGCGCCAGTAATATAAATAGGCATAATGGACCAATGCAATTTGGTTGCATAAATTGAAATAAATACAATACTTACAACAATACCAAATACTACATTAATTACATAACTAATAAACTTTTCACAATCTGCTCTTGCCTTTGTCAAAATAGATAAAGTCTCACCGCTTCTCTGGTCCTCAAAAGCTTGATAGGGTAGTTGCATGGAATGCTTTAATCCGTCGGTAAACAAAGAAGCACCAAACTTTTGTATAATCACATTTACGGTGTAATCCTGAAATGCTTTTGCGATTCTACTTACCATAGCAGTACCCACCAATAACAATAAAATATTACCAACGCCTTTCAAAAATTCGGGTTGGGTTCTGATATGTCCAAACGAATCAATAAAAGGTGTTTTAGCAAATTCATCAATTAATCTTCCAAATAACATGGGGTCAAACATGGAAAAAGTTTGATTAATTGCGGCTAAAATAAAACCTATTATGACTAAGCTTCTAAAGGGCTTTATGTATTTAAATAAAATTTTCATAATCTATTGAGGTAAGGGACAAATATAAACAAAGTCGCCCACTTATTGGGAAGTGGGCGACGATTAGGAATCTTAAATATTATGACTGTTGATCTTCAGCGTATAATTGGTTGTATTGGTCAATGCAAGCCACTACCTCTTCAACCCCTTCTTTTTTCTCGGCACTGGTTACAAAGCCTTGAGGTAAATAAGGTAATTTTTCTTTTAAAGTGTCAAACATTGCTTGTACATTTCTTGCTACTACGCCTGGCTTTTCTTTATCGGATTTTGTAAAAATGAGTGTATATGGAATTTCCCATTTGACCATTTGTTCAATGAATTCTAAATCAATTTTTTGAGGTGCATGACGACTGTCAATTAAAACAAAAACGCGATTTAGATTGGGTCTTTTTCTTAAATAATTTTCAATCATTTGTTCCCATCTGCGTCTACTGCTTTGGGACACTTTAGCAAATCCGTATCCTGGCAAATCCACTATATACCATTTGTCCCAAGGTCCTTTGCTTGAAGAGCTCATCACTTCAAAATGATTGATAAGCTGTGTTTTTCCTGGTGTTCCCGAAGTTTTAGCAAGATTCTTTTGATTGCATAAAGCATTAATAATGGAGGATTTTCCTACATTACTTCTACCAATAAATGCATATTCTGGTTGTGTTAATTTAGGGCACTGTTCGTAACCTGGACTAGATATTAAATAAGTGGCTTTGTTAATTTTCATTTTTAAGTAAGCACTATTTTGTATTGGCAGGTGCTGGTGGACGTTTCAACTTTAAACTATCAGCAGGGTAGTTTGCTTTTAATGTATCCATAATACTTTGACACCATTTAGTTAAAACAACTCTTTCGGCTTCAGTTAAATCCGCTTCCTTATGTATTAGTGTATATGATTTTAATGGCATTTCACCTTCCTTTACCTGCTCAATTACTTCTTCTAATTTATGATTTTGCTTTGCAATACGGTAAGATGCGAATTCATTGAAGTTTAATTCACGTTTTCCTTCTTTCACATGATCGTCCAACCAAAATCCAAGGGGTTGTACAGATGCATACCAAGGATAGTTGGTTTTATTGCTATGACAGTCGGCACATGCTTTGTTAAAAACCATTTGAACGCTGTCGGGCATTTTATATAAGGTGGTGATGTCTTTAGTTTTGTCACCAGATGTATTTTTTGTGGGGCGAATAAATTGAATAACTACAAGGGATACTAACAATACAATTAAAATTTTCTTTACCATGTTTTGTGTTTTGAAAGTTTAGACAACTAGTTTTGTTTAAGGTTTAAAATTAAGTTATTTACTTTAGATCAACACTTTTCCGGTCATCTCTTTAGGGATAGTTACGCCCATCATATGTAAAATAGTAGGTGCAATATCGCCCAATTTACCAGGCTGAATTGTACCTCTCCATTCTTTATCTATAATAAAGAATGGTACCAGATTGGTGGTGTGCGCTGTATTGGGGCTTCCATCCTCATTAATCATATAATCGGCATTTCCATGGTCGGCTGTTAAAAATATGGTATAACCATTGTTTAGACCCGCCGTAACAATTTGTTGAACGCATGCATCCACGGTTTCTACTGCTTTTACTACTGCACTAAAAATGCCAGTATGGCCCACCATGTCGGCATTGGCGTAGTTTAAGCAAATAAAGTCGGGGTTGCCGGCATTAATTTCAGGTAATAATTTATCTGTTAATTCTCTCGCACTCATTTCGGGTTGCAAATCATAAGTGGCTACTTTTGGAGAAGGCGCCATAATGCGTGATTCTCCTTCAAAAGGAACTTCACGGCCACCGCTAAAGAAAAAGGTAACATGTGGATACTTCTCAGTCTCTGCGATGCGTATTTGTTTTTTATGATTTTGCGCCAATACATCGCCTAAAGTATTTACTAGATTGTCGTTTTCAAAAATTACATTTACATTTTTGAAGGTCTCATCATACTTTGTTATAGTAGTATAATGTAAGTCCAATTTTTGCATTCCAAAATCAGGAAAATCTTTTTGAGACAATACTTCAGTAATTTCTCTACAGCGGTCGGTTCTAAAATTAAAACACAATACAGCATCGCCAGCTTGTATACTAGCAATAGGGGCGCCATTTTCAATAATTACGGTTGGTTTAATAAATTCGTCGGTAATATCATTGCTGTAATTTTGTTCAATGGCTTCCAGTGCTGAATTGGCAGTTGGTCCTTTTGCATTCACTAATGTATCGTATGCTAATTGCACTCTTTCCCAGCGTTTGTCTCTGTCCATTGCAAAGTATCTCCCACTCACAGTTGCAATTTTACCAACCGATGTTTTTAAATGTGCTTCTAGGTTTTCAACAAAAGCATATCCACTTTTAGGATCCGTATCTCTACCATCAGTAAATGCATGAATAAATACTTTGGTTAAACCCTCTTTCTTACATATATCACAAATAGCTTTTAAATGAGTGGTATGAGCGTGCACACCACCGTCACTCACCAATCCTAATAAGTGCAAGGGCTTATTGTTTTGTTTCGCATATTGAATAGATGCCAATAAAGTTGGATTGCTGGCTAATTCACCTTCGCGAATAGCTACATTAATTCTTTGTAATTCTTGATAAACAATTCTTCCTGCACCTAAGTTTAAATGTCCAACCTCACTATTGCCCATTTGACCATCCGGTAAGCCAACTTCTTCACCGCAAGTTATTAAAGTGGAATTGGGATATTGATTATACAAACTTTGCACGAATGGCACTTTCGCTTGTTGAATTGCATCAGACAATGGAACTTTTCCTAAACCCCATCCATCCATAATTACTAGGATTACTTTTTTTGACATCTTTTTATATTTTTTATTACTTCGATTGCTTAATTTTATGATAATAGCAGCCCAAAGTTTCAAAATAGTAGGCACATTACAAACTTTAAGCTGTTTTTATTCAATACAAGCCATTAAAAATGAGACAATTTCGCAAAATTATGCTTCTATTGCTTTTTATTATAGGAAGCACTAGCCTAATGGCACAAAATGAAACCGAGGCGGTGGTTCAAAATTTGCAAACCGCTAATTTCAATAACCTGCTTACTTTCTGGGATAATCAGGTAGAAGTTAATATGCCCGATTTAGTTGGACAAAAACAATATAGTGCAAAGGATGCGAACGAATTATTGAAATCTTTTTTCAATAAAAATAGTATTCTAGGTTTTGAAAAAAGTGCTGCCAGAAAAGTGGGGACAACAGTGTATTTAACGGGTAAATTAATTTCAAATACCACCAAGTTTAATCTTACTATGTTATTGCAGCAAAATAAAGCAGATTTTGTGATCATTAGTGTCCGCGTTAATTAATTCCAAAAACTTGATTAAGCAAAATTCTTTTAATTCCTAGTTGAATATTTATGGGCAAAAATAATAAACAACAAAATTCACCTTTTGTATATAGTACCAATCCGAATTTTAAGCCTTTGGTAGAAACCGAAATTGTGGAAACCCTATCGGCTGATCAACAACCATTAAAAGTTATTTTAGAAACCAAGCATAGGGCCGGTAAAACGGTTACTATTGTTTATGGTTTTGAAGGTAAAGAGGACGATATGAATGCATTAGGGAAAGCATTAAAAAATCACTGCGGTACAGGGGGGTCAGTAAAAGACGGAGAAATAATTATACAAGGTGACCACCGTCAAAAAGTATTTCAATATTTAAAGCAGAAAGGATATAGTAAAGTAAAGTTGTAATTAACTGATTAAATCATTGAAACAATGACGCTTAACTTTAAATAAAAGGATTTCTTTTAAAAATACACTTCTAAATTACAACGTTTTTTAAGTGCGGCTACTAAAGGATACTGCTCGGCAATTCGATCGTATTTTTGTTTGCTATTTAAGCGCATATGTAATGGCACATCCTCTTGTTCCCCCGCTTCAACAATGATATCAAATTGGATGCTTCTGTTTTGAAATATATCCCAAACCTTTTCTAAAACGTTCATTCTTTCCTGCTCAACAAATTTCTGTGCAGTAAGGGCGCCCACCGTGACGGTGAAATGCCATTCGTCTTCTATTTTTAATTGCGCCACTTTGAATGTACCAGCTGAAGCATGTTTTGCGTTGGTTTCTAAATATACAGCGTATTCGTCCCAGCACTTTTGTAATAAGTCTAAGCTTAATGGTACCGATTCTTTTACTTCCTGAATATTATAATCCTTGCCATACTTCTGCTGAAGCACTGCTAATAAATTTTTATTTGCTCCGCCTTCTTTTTGATCAATAGGCAGGGGTTTAGGGATTGCAGTATTCACTTTAGAAGGTGCCGGATTCGAAGCCTGCTTAGTGGGTTCGCTATTTGTTGGTGAAATTGCTGTTGGGTTTTCTTCAATTTTTGATGCTGTTGCAGGAACGGCTTGCGTTGCTTTGGGCAAAGGGGTTTCTATCACCAATTTGGCTTCTGCATTCACAACAATATTACTAAGCGGGACAATTTTTTTTAAACGAATAGGGTAGTGTGCGTCAACTAATTTTTTTTTTACTATTTGGTCGTTCTCCAAACTTAACTCAATGGCCTGTGCTAAAAAGTTTAATTTAATAATTGCCATTTCAACGTGTAGCCTTTTATTACGTGCAACTTTAAACTGAATTTCAGCCTCATTTAAAATATTTAAGGCACTTACTAAATAAGGTGTGCTTATTTGTTTTGCAGTATTTACGTATTGCTCCCTCCAGCCTTCAATTGATTCTAATAATACTGCACTTGCTGGGTCCTTACAAACCAATAAGTTTCTGATAAAACTTGCTAATCCCGACAAAACCATATCCCCTTCAAAACCCTTTTGGTTAATTTCATCATACAATAACATCGCACTGGTTAGGTCCTGCTTTGTTAGGAACTCTAATAACTTGAAGAAGTATTCCTCGTCTAAAATGTTTAAATGTTCAAGGGTGTTTTTATATGTTAATTCACCATTAGAAAAACTTACAATTTTATCTAGGATACTTAAAGCATCACGCATACAGCCCTCGCTTTTTTGAGCAATTAGTTGCAATGCGTTTCTTTCAGCCTTAATATGTTCTTTGCCAATAATTTCTTCCAAATGTTCAACGGTATCATTGGAAGTAATTCTTTTAAAATCAAATATTTGACACCTACTTAAGATAGTAGGTAAAATTTTATGTTTCTCGGTTGTGGCTAAAATAAAAATGGCGTGTGCTGGTGGTTCTTCCAATGTTTTTAAAAATGCATTAAACGCACTTGCACTTAACATGTGTACCTCATCCACAATATATACTTTGTATTTTCCTGCTTGTGGTGCAAAACGTACCTGATCCACAAGTGTTCTAATATCATCTACCGAGTTGTTACTCGCAGCATCTAGTTCATGAATATTTAAACTTGCCCCCTTTTCAAACGAAGTACAGCTGTCGCATTTATTACATGCTTCACCTTCTTTGGTGATGTTTGTACAGTTTATGGTTTTGGCTAAAATTCTTGCACAGGTTGTTTTACCCACTCCCCTTGGTCCACAAAACAAAAAGGCATGCGCCAAATGGTTATTTAAAATGGCGTTTTTTAAAGTAGTAGTAATATGCGACTGGCCAACAACCGTATTAAAGTTTTGGGGTCTATATTTTCGGGCGGAAACAACAAAATTATCCATAGTAGACGCGCAATATACACATTATCCCCTTAAAATTAAATGCCCATTTATGCACATTATAAAGGGGTTGAAATCATTATTTAGGAGCGGTGTATTCCATAACCGGATGACGCTCAAAAGAATGTAATTGTTCATTAAAAATATGTCGGTACGTAACCATATGCCTACTTTGCGCACCACCTAAGCTTTTGTAAATATTTAGCATTTTGGGGTTCCAATCTGCAGCCCATCCCATTTCATATTGTTCATATTTTTTGATGGATAATAATAACAAGGAACAAGAATATATCAAGAAACTATCAATTCCTAATGCCTGATATTTGGGTACCACCCCAAAGGCCAATCCGGTGAGTTGTTTATTAGTGCCCCTCCATTTCATCCACAATAAATGCAGCTTTTGCAACAAACCTAGTTTCCCATTAAAGTGTTTAAAATACTGATTTACGTCGGGGATATTAATGAACATGGCAATGGGTTCTTCTTTATAATATGCAAACCATATCACTCTTTCATCCATCACAGGCGCCAAGGTTTTAAATAATTTCAAAATTTGCTCTAATGTGATGGCTTTGGCCTCGCCATGTTGTGCCCATGCCGCATTGTAAATAGTCACAAAGTCCTGTGCGTATTTATTTAAATCTTTTTTATTTAAATGTCTAGCTGTATAATCGGGCTTGGATTTGAACTTTTCATAACGCTCCTTAAATCGAGGCGGCAATTCATCTAATAAATAATTGCGGTAATAGTATTGATTGTAATAATTTTTAAAACCATATTGTGTAAATAAGTTTTCATAATAATCTGGATTAAAAGACATTCCATACATAGGTTGATTGTCAAATCCTTCAATCATAAGCCCCCACCATTTATCTCGATCTCCAAAATTAATAGGTCCATCCATGGCTTCCATTCCATTTTCTGTTAACCATGCTTTGGCAGTATCAAATAATAAGTTAGCAACCGTTTGATTGTTAATGCTGTCAAAAAAGCCAACACAGCCAACTGGAAATTCTGTGCCTTTATTAATGTATTTGGTATAATAGAAAGCAGCAATACGTCCAATGGTTTCTCCTTTATGATTTTGAACAATCCATCTTTTTGCATCCCCTTCTTTAAACAGTTTATTTTTTTTCGGATCAAATACAGCCTCCACTTCATTGTCCAATGGACGAATATAATGTGGATTAAGCGCATTCGCAGTTGCATTAAAATTTAAAAATGCAGTTACCAACTGTGGTGTATCAACGGCTAACAGTTTCATGGTTGCAATTTAGAATTTTTTTAAAACACTTAATGCGAATAGTCCGGCGGTCTCGGTTCTTAAACGAGTGGGTCCTAAGTGTATGGCTTCGTAATTTTGCGATACTGCCATTTCAATTTCTTTTGAGCTAAAATCGCCTTCGGGACCAATCAATAAAATACAATCATCGCTAACTGCTAAATTTTTAATATTTATTTTTTCCTGTGGTGCGCAATGTGCAATTAATTTTTGTGAAGCGGTATAGGATAATAAAAATTGATTAAAAGCAATTGGTTCCGATAAAACAGGGAGCCATACTTGCTGACTTTGTATCATAGCGGATTGCAAAATATTTTGCATCCTTTCCGTTTTAAAACGTTCATGTATGGTGTGGTCGCAAATTAAAGGAACAATGGTATGTACGCCCATTTCGCTTGCCTTTTCTAGCAACCATTCAAGCCTTGTTACATTTTTTAAAAGAGAAATCCCCAAAATGATTTTTTGCGCACTGGGTTCAATTGTTTTTTCTGCTAAAATTTGTACGGTTGTATTTCTTTTGTCGGCATTTTGTATAGTTGCTTCAAATAATTGTCCTATACCATTGGTTAAATCAATTCGATCACCTGCTTTCATCCTTAATACTTGCACACAATGCTTGCTGGTTTCTTCACTTAATGTGTAAACCGAAGGGTTGCTTAATAATTGAGCTTCGTAAAAATAAGGAACCGGCATTGGCAATGATTTAATTCAATTGATAAAGGCTTAACAATTAAAATGGACTATCCTCGTTAATGCCTTCGTCAAATTCACCTCCATTCATTCTGCTGCCTTGAATAAAAAAGCGGCCGCCATCGCCAGCACCTCCTTCATTTAAACTGGATGTAGATTTGTAATTGCTTGGAAGCCCAGGTAAGCTTCCTGAATCACCATCCCATTCTTCGAATCTTTGAATATCTAAACGTGCTCTTAGCTTTACTAAATCTAAGGAACCGTTTCTATGTTTTGCAATTCTAATATGGGTTTCACCCTGTGTACTTTCTCCCATTTCATTGCTCATTACCTCATAGTATTCTGGACGGTAAATAAACATTACCATATCTGCATCTTGTTCAATTGCACCTGATTCACGTAAGTCACTCAATTGAGGCATCTTACTTTCTTTTCTTGTTTCTACCGCACGACTCAACTGTGAAAGTGCAATGATTGGAATTTGTAATTCTTTTGCCAAAGCTTTTAAACTTCGAGAGATATTACTAATTTCTTGTTCACGATTTGAATTTCTATCACCTAAACCACTCATTAATTGTAAATAGTCAATGATGATAATTTTAACTTGATGTTTATTTACTAGTCTTCTTGCCTTCGCTCTAAATTCAAATATGTTTAGAGCGGCAGTGTCGTCAATATAAATAGGTGCAGTCTCTAATTTTTTAATACCCTTACTGTGTAATTGTTGGTATTCATAGTCTTCCAATTTACCACGGGAAATTTTTTCCATTTTAATTTCACTCTCTGCACTCAAAATTCTTTGTACCAATTGCGAAGCGCTCATCTCCAAACTGAAAAAACCTACAGCTTGTGGTTTGGTAGGATGCAATGCAGCGTTACGCGCAAGGTTTAATGCAAATGCTGTTTTACCCACCGAAGGTCTTGCCGCTAATATGATTAAATCCGTTGGTTGCCATCCGTAGGTGATTCTATCTAAAGAATTAAAGCCACTAGGCACACCTGAAATTTCATCTTTCTTGGTTCTTAATTCGTCAATTCTATTCACCGCATCGGCTAAGGCGTTTTGAATATCAACGAAATTCTTTTTCAAGTAATTGTTGGTGATATTAAACATCTTAGTTTCACTGTCATCTAGTAAATCAAATACATCCGTGCTATCCTCATATGCATTCGCTATTACTTCTCCACTAATTCTTATTAATTCTCTTTGAATAAATTTTTGCAATACAATTCGCGCATGCGCATCAATGTTGGCAGTGGATACCACCACATTGGTCAACTTTGAAATATAATAAGCACCCCCTACGAGATCTAATTGTTCGCGCTTTTTTAATGCCTCCACTACAGTGAGCATGTCAATGGGTTGGTTCTCCATTTGCAAACCTTGCATGGCTTGAAATATCATTTGGTGCGCATCACTATAAAAACATTCTGGCTTTAAAATTTCTGTTACCGTATCAAAAGCACTTTTTTCTAATAGGATACCACCCAAAACCGCTTCTTCTAATTCTTTTGCTTGTGGCGGTATTTTGCCATACATCATAGAACTTATGTCCACATTTGTGGTTTTTTTTCTAGTCTTGGAGTTGGTATTGATGTTTGGAATAGCCATATAAATCTTCGTTTTCTTACTACGAAAATCAGCTCTAAAAAGGAGATGAAGAAATTTATTTTCAATTTTGAATATCCACAAATGAAATAAGGGAGAATACACATGTTTTTGAGGTTATACACCTGTTTTGCACCCCTAAAATGAGGTTATTCACTTTAGCTTCTATCAGGCCCAAAAAATTGCTTATTTTTGAAGCTATACTTTAAAGTGCTTATATGACCATTAGTTACAATTGGCTGAGTGAATATTTACCCAAAACAATTAGCCCAGAACAGTTATCTACCATATTAACTTCCATAGGTTTAGAAGTGGAATCTCTTGAAAAAATCGAAAATTTTAAAGGGGGATTGGCTGGTTTGGTGGTTGGGGAAGTAGTTGAATTGAGCCAACATCCTAATGCGGATAAATTAAAATTAACCAAAGTTAATACGGGGGGTGATCGTCCTTTAAATATAGTTTGCGGTGCGAGCAATGTAGCATTGGGTCAAAAAGTTGTAGTTGCAGTGGTAGGAACTACTATCTATCCAAAATCGGCTGAGGGGGGAATTACTATGAAATTGGCTAAGATTAGAGGCGAGGAAAGCGAGGGTATGATTTGTGCCGAAGATGAGATTGGAGTGAGTGATGACCATGGCGGAATTATAGTTTTAGATCCTAATATTAAAGTGGGTACGCCGGTGGCGGATCTTTATGAATATTATCAGGATTGGGTTTATGAAATTGGTCTTACGCCAAATAGAATGGACGCCATGAGTCATTATGGTGTAGCCAAGGATGTTTGTGCGTATTTGTCTTATCATGAAACACCTACTAGTGCTGTTAGTCCTTTTAAATCTACATTGGTTAAAGACCCAGGCGTAAAACCTTTTAAAGTAATTATAGAGGATCAAAAAGCTTGCGCCCGTTATAGTGGTTTAGTGATAGAAGGTGTTGAAGTAAAAGCTTCACCAAGTTGGTTAAAGAATCGTTTGCAAGCCATTGGCGTAAGAAGTATTAATATTATTGTTGACATCACGAATTATATTTTACATGAAACTGGACAACCATTGCACGCTTTTGATGCCCATCAAATTAAGGATGCAACGGTGGTGGTGAAAAAATATCCTGCCGGTACTTTGTTTGTAACCTTAGATGGTACAGAACGAAAATTAGCAGCCAATGATTTAATGATTAGTGATACCGAAAAACCATTGTGTATTGCAGGTGTTTTTGGGGGTATAAAAAGTGGCGTTACTGCTACCACAACTTCTATTTTTTTAGAAAGTGCTTGGTTTGAAAATATACATGTTCGAAAAACATCTTTACATCATTGTCTCAGAACCGACGCTGCCACTCGTTTTGAGAAGGGGGTAGATATTGCTGGTACAGTAAATGTTTTGGAAAGAGCTGCAAAAATGATTCAGGAATTAGCGGGTGGTCAATGTAGCGAAGTAGTAGATGTGTATCCAGCGCCAGCTACTAAAAAAATAGTGGTATTAACCTATGCATATTTGAAAAAACTAAGTGGCAAACACTATCCATCTGAAAAAGTAAAAATAATATTAACCAGTTTGGGTTTTGAATTGTTACAGGAAAATGCAGATAGTATAGAGGTAGCAGTACCTTATCACAAACCAGATATTAGTTTACCCGCCGATTTGGTGGAAGAAATATTGCGCATAGACGGTTTGGATAACATAGAAATTCCAAGTGCAATTACCATGAGTCCTTCCATTGATCCATTGGAGCAAAAAGAAAAGTTCAAGGAAAAAATTGCCAATTATTTGGTGGGCCGAGGCTTCACTGAAATTTTAACCAACTCCATTACGAATAGCGCATATTTTAGTGAGGAAATATTGGCTAGTTCGGTAAAGATGCTTAATAATTTAAGCGCAGAATTGGACGTCATGCGTCCGAGTATGTTAGAGACAGGTTTGGAGACCATCGCTTATAATTTAAATAGACAAAACAATACTATCTCATTTTTTGAAATAGGAAAAGTATATGGTAAATCCAATGCAGGAAAATATTTTGAGTCTGAACAATTGGCTATTTATTTGTCGGGCCGACAAGCTGCAGATGGTTGGAGAACCAAGGCTGCTGAACAGGATTTTTTCGTTGCGAAAGGAACAGCTATTGCATTGCTTGAATTATTAGGAATAAAGGGGGTTCAAGAAAAAACGGCGACCAATGGTATGACCGAATTTGTTTGGAATAAGAAAGTACTTGGGTACATTGAAATATTGGGCGCAAAAAAACTACAAGCCTTTGGGATTAAGCAGGGCGTGCAATACATTCAATTTGACTTAGCTGCAATTTTGAGTGCCTACCAAAGTAAAAAAGTAATTTATAAAGAAGTATCAAAATATCCTTCTATTGAAAGAGATTTAGCCTTGGTGATTGACAAAGCAATTTCATTTGCTTTAATTCAATCTAGTATTGTGGAGGCAAAAATTGATGCCTTAACAGCAACCCGAGTTTTTGATATTTTTGAAAGCGATAAATTAGGTGCAGGAAAGAAATCGGTGGCTATTAATTTTGTTTTTAATGCGCCCGATAAAACCTTAACCGATGTTGAAATTGACGCCATGATGAAAAAATTAATTCAACTTTTTGAAAAAAATATTCAAGCTGAAATTAGAAAATAACTATATTCAATTATCAATTCAAATAAGCAGCTACAATGGTTGATTTAAATAATTCCATCGCCAATCTTCAGGAAAAGCTATCTGCCTTATTAAAGAAATATGCGCAGTTGGAAAAAGAAAATCAGCAACTAAAAGCAGGGCTTGAGCAACAACAATCTGCACAGCAACAATTGGAAGTTAAACTCAAAGAAAATCAAGCGCAATTAACCGCGGCTATGATGCAAAAAGGTGTTTCCATGGATCCAGCTCAAAAAGCCAAACTTATAAAGCAAATTGACCAATACATTAAAGAAATTGATCATAGTATAAGTAATCTTAATCCTTAAACTACCTTATTCTAATTCCACATTTAATCATCCATCATGTCATCCGAACAAAGCAAAGAAGCTAATTCTAACCAAATGATCCCAGTAAATATTACGATTGCTGATCGTACCTACAGGGTGAGGATTGCCCCTAAGGATGAGGAAGCTGTGCGCAAGACGGCAGCCCTGATTAACCAAAAAATGGTGGAATTCAAGAACTTATATGCAGGCAAGGACAGTCAGGATTACATTTCCATGGTTTTATTGTGGTTTACAACCGAACAACAGTCCAATGGCCAGAATCTTTATGAGTTAGAAAGTCTTCAAAATCAGATCGATAGCCTTACTGCCAGCATTGAAAAGGCTATTTCGGGCACTTAATTGACAGATCCTCAGTCATTTTCCTTAAAACATTCCCTAAATTCTTTATCTTCGTAGCTGAACCTTGGACGAATTATATTTAATCGTAATTGATTGTCTTGCAGTATAGTATATTAACGAAACGGCTTAGATGATTTTCAACGAATTAGCATAAATTTCAAACCAAAAGGGGCAGTATGATTTTTTTTAAACAACAAGAATTTAACAATGGACCAATCAATATTATTGATCATCATAGGAGCATCATCGCTAGTTGGCGGTCTCCTGGTAGGCAAGTTTGTATTTGCCCGTAATACCAAAAAGCAAGTTGAAGATGCGGAAGCGCAAGCAGCAAGTATTTTAAAAGAAGCGGAACTTAGAGCTGAAACCATTAAAAAAGAAAAGCAATTAGAAGCTAAGGAACGTTTTGTGCAATTAAAAGCCGATTATGATCGTGAAATTTTAGAGCGCAATAAAAAAATTGGTGAGGCCGAAAATCGCATCAAACAAAATGAATTAAACATTAACCAGAAGGTTGCTGCATTAGATAAACAAATCAAGGACAACGATGTAATTAAAGAAAAATTAAATCGTGAAATTGATTTAGTGAATGTGAAGCGCACCGAATTGGAAAAGCACCAAGAAGAGCATATTCGTAGATTGGAAAAAATAGCCAATTTAAGTGCCGAAGATGCGAAGCAACAATTAATTGAGAGCTTGAAGAATGAGGCGCAAACACAGGCCCTTTCTTTACAACAAGACATTATAGAGGACGCGAAACAAAAGGCCAATAAAGAAGCGCGTAAAATTATCATCCAATCTATTCAACGTACTGCAGCGGAGGTTGCCATTGAAAATACGGTTACTGTATTTAATTTGGAGTCCGATGAAATGAAAGGACAAATCATTGGTCGTGAAGGTCGTAACATTCGTGCGATTGAAGCGGCAACTGGTGTTGACTTAATTGTAGATGATACACCGGAAGCAATTTTACTTTCTTCCTTCGATCCATTGCGTCGTGAAATTGCACGTTTGTCCTTACAACGTTTGGTGGCCGACGGTCGTATTCATCCAGCGCGTATCGAGGAGGTGGTTGAAAAAACACGTCGTCAATTGGAAGAGCAAATTGTGGAAATAGGAGAGCGTACCGTAATTGAATTGGGTATTCACGGTTTACATAAGGAGTTAATAAGAATCGTAGGTAAAATGCGTTTCCGTAGCTCTTATGGTCAAAACTTATTAATGCACTCTCGTGAAACAGCCAATCTTTGCGGTATCATGGCTGCTGAGTTGGGTATGAATCCTAAATTGGCTAAGCGTGCTGGTTTATTACACGATATTGGTAAAGTACCAGATGTTGAACAAGAATTATCTCATGCATTATTAGGCGCTAAATTAGCAGAACAATACAACGAGCATCCAAGTATTGTAAATGCAATTGGTGCACATCATGATGAAATGGAGATGAAATTTGTGATTTCTCCAATTATTCAAATATGCGATAGTATTAGCGGCGCAAGACCTGG
>JALQXE010000065.1 GCA_023263235.1 Sediminibacterium sp.
AGAAAGGACGAATTAAACGATGCATTAAGTTGGTGTAAGCATCAACAAAAACCATTTTTAGTATTAGGTGGGGGGAGTAATATATTATTTACAAAAGATTTTGATGGATTAGTGATCAAAATGGAGATTAAAGGAATTGAACTAGTAAGAGAAACCCCATCTGATATAATCATTAATGTTGGAGCCGGTGAAAATTGGCATTTGTTTGTAAAATACTGTGTTCAAAAATCTTGGGGTGGAATTGAAAACCTTAGTTTAATTCCTGGTACAGTTGGTGCAGCACCCATACAAAATATTGGCGCGTATGGAGTAGAAGCCAAAGACAGTATTACCCAAATTACGGCATTTGACACCCAAATGAATCAATGGACAACTATCCTAAATAAAGATTGCCATTTTGGATACAGAACAAGCTTATTCAAACAAGAAAAGAATAGGTACATCATTACTGAAGTACAATTTTGTTTACAAAAGCAACCAAAATTACATACTGACTATGGCGCCATTAGAGATGTTCTGCATCGAAAACAAATTAAACAGCCAAGTATTGAAGCCATATCTGATGCAGTTATTGAAATAAGATCAGAAAAACTACCAGACCCCTCCACACTTGGAAATGCAGGTAGTTTTTTCAAAAATCCCACAGTTAGTTTAGAAGTTTATAATGCTTTGAAAGAAGCATACCCTTCGTTGGTTGCTTTTCCTATTTCCAATACAGAATACAAATTAGCCGCTGGATGGCTTATTGAACAAGCTGGATGGAAAGGTAAAAGAAATGGTGCAGTGGGTTGTTATGAAAAACAAGCACTAGTGATTGTTAATTATGATGACGCAACAGGCACAGAGATATATAATTTCTCAGAAAAAATTATACAATCTGTCCAAGACAAATTTGGCATCCAATTGGAAAGAGAAGTGAATGTAGTTTAATACTTCACGACGATCTCTACCCTTCTATTTAATGCTCTACCCTTGTTGGTTTTATTATCTGCAATTGGCTGATTAAATGCAAAACCTTTAGCTGATAATCGCTTAGCATCAACACCTTTCTTGATCAAATATTGCATCACTGCCTTTGCTCTTGATAAAGAAAGTTTATCATTTATTTTTAGTGTACCCGTATTGTCAGTATGACCTCCAATTTCTAATTGAATATTTGCATTATCTGCCATCAATTGAATTAATGAATTTAATGGAGCTGTTTGTTTTTTAGTCAATTGATTACTTCCTGTTGCAAATTTTAATTTAGAACTTGCTGCGTCGACTAATGGTTGCAAATCTGCACATCCATTATTAGCTGCAATACCAGCGATAGTTGGACACTTATCTTCTTCATCATTTACCCCATCCTTATCAGTATCAGGAATTGGGCATCCTTCATATCTGCCTAAACCTTTTGTAGTTGGACATTTGTCTTGCTCGTCATTGATACCATCTTTATCTGTGTCAGGAATTGGACATCCCTTGTATTTTGCAATTCCATCAGTAGAAGGACATTGATCTTGTTCGTCATTGATGCCGTCATTGTCTGTATCTGGAATGGGACATCCTTTATATTTTGATATACCTTTTTGATTTGGACAAGCATCTTCTGAATCAGAAACTCCATCGTCATCACCATCCACTTTAATAGGTGCAGGTGGTAATTCAATCGCTTTCTTATCCTTCCCTTTTATAGGTAATGTATAACTAATACTATGACTATAATGCATTTTTGTTAATGAAGAAGCTTCTGCTCTATAAGTACTCATGATATTTACAAATGAGCCATATTTAGCCTTAATCTGCAAACCAGCACCAATAGGTGCATAGGCTGTATAATAGGAAAAATGATCTGCTCCCACTCCAATACCAGCAGTAACAAATGGCACTACATTTTTATTATCTGTTGCAAATTTATAGTTCAAATTAACATCTAATGCCGTATAATTTTGATTAGATTTTGCTGCAGGAACTTTTAAAGAAGTATAATAGGGATATTTTAAAGAGGCATAATCTAGATTAACCATAAAATCAATCTTACTAGTGATCCCTTTAAAATATTGTACACCAAAAGCTGGAACGCCTTTAGTCAATCCTTCTGTTAAATTAGTTTTCTTGAAATCTAAATAAGATACTCTAAAGCCAATAGCCCCTTTCTTAATGGTTGAGTCTTGAGCAAAAATTGCCGAAGTCAAGATTACACTAAACAATACCAAAATTACTTTTTTCATAACTGTATTTTTAATTGACAGGATTTGTTGTACTATAGCCAATTGCTTCTAAGGTAACTTTTACTATTCCAGAAGATTTTGTTTTTAACTGATGTGCCCCAACCCCACTTAAATCTATTACTCTACCCTTTCTCAGCATATTAGGATGCATACGGTCATTGATTCTTACTAAAATGGTTGCCCCATTTTTCATATTAGTCACTCTTACGAGTGTGTTTAATTTAAACAAATTACAGGCGGCAGTATATTTCTTATTGCGATATCTTTCTCCAGTAGAAGTCAAAGTACCATCTAAACCTTTACTATAAAAGCTTGCAATACCGGTAACTCTATTGAGTTCTATGGTAATTCTGTTGGTATCTATTTTTCTTTTATATTTTTTAATATTAACTGAATCCAAATAATTGATGGTTGTCAATGTATTTGAATAAATATTTTGCGCCATTGAAACCAATGGTGCATAAAAGAAAAATAATATGATAATCTTCAACTTCATTGATTATTAGTTAATATCAATCACTTCAACTACACTATCCAAATTCAAAGGTCCATAAATATGTGGAAACAACTCATCTAGATCAGTTGCTAATTCAAATAAAACCGGCCTTTGAACTTTAACTTTTTCAATTTTTAACTTAACTAAACCAGTCTTACCCTTGTAGAATCTGTCCAATACGCCAGCTACCTGTCTTTCAATTGAACAATGTATAAACCCTTCTTGATCATAGCCTACTGGCTTGTATTCATTATTTTTTTGCGCATCTTCCCACTCTTTTCTTGTGGTTACATGGTATATGTATTCGCTTTCCATCATTTTTTTCTTTTTTATTTTAAAATTCTAGGAATTTTTTGCTCACGCATCATTAAATCAGCTAACACGATAGCAGTTACTGCTTCTAATACCACAGGCACTCTTAAAGCTATACATAAATCGTGTCTCCCCTTCACTGAAAATGTTTCTTGTTCATTGGTTTCCCAATTCCAGGTAATTTGTTCTTTTGGTGTTGAGGACGTTGGTTTTACTGCAATTCTAAAAACAAGATCGTTTCCATTGGTATATCCACCTACTACCCCACCAGCATGATTGGTTTTAGTTTTACCTGATGCATCTATGATAGCATCATTATGATCTGCTCCAAACATATTAGCTGCAGCAAAGCCAGTACCAAATTCGATTCCACGTATAGCAGGTATTGCAAATACTGCATGACTAATTAAAGACTCCACTGAATCAAAAAAATGTTCTCCTAATCCAATGGGCAATCCTTTAACAGTACATTCTACTATTCCACCAACACTATCTTTTTGATCAATCCCTTTTTGTAAACCTTTTTCCAGATCAGTTTCTCCCGCAATACTTACAATATGTGCTACAACCTCAATCTCTTTCAATAATTTTTTAGCAATAACACCCGCCCCTACTAAAGCTGCAGTTAATCTGCCACTAAAATGTCCGCCACCTCTATAATCCTCAAAGCCACCAAATTTATGGTGAGCAGTGAAATCTGAATGTCCCGGTCTTGGCACCGATCTTTGCTTTTCATAATCCCCACTTCGGGTATTATTATTTTCAAAAATCATTGTCAAAGGTGCTCCTGTAGTAATATCATTAAATAAGCCCGACTTGAAAATAGGCATATCGTCTTCCTGTCTAGGCGTTGTTCCCTTTTGTTTACCTCCTTTTCTTCGTTCCATATCTACCACAAAATCTTCTACTTTTAATGGTAAGCCTGCAGGACAACCATCCACTACAACACCAACACAAGCGCCGTGCGATTCTCCAAAAATTTGCAATTTAAATAAGGTTCCAAACTGATTCATAATGTTATGCTACTTACAAGTTAAGTAATTTATTGTATATCAACTTTAGCACCCAAATGTTGCAAGTGCTCGAAAAAGTCGGTATAAGATTTGTTAATGGCTTCAGCCTCAGTGATTTCGATTGGACCGGTAGCTCTTAAAGCCGCTACCCCACATGCCATCGCAATTCTATGGTCATGTTGAGAAAACACTGTTTTAGATTGTATTTTCTCTACTCCTTCTATTTTCATTAAATCCCCTTCCAAAATAATAGTCACTCCCAACTTTGCAAATTCTGTTTGCAAGGTGATGCCTCTATCGCTTTCTTTATGCGCTAATCTATTTACACCCTTTATTGTGGTAACACCTTTACATAAAGATGCCAAAGCAACCAATGGAGGAAATAAATCCGGACAATCTGTTGCATCAAAATCAAATGCCTTCAAACCATCTTCATTTGCACCAATTATAATGTTATCTTCTTTAAAAGTTATTGCAGCATTTGCAGATGTCAATGCATTCATCACCGCTTTATCAGCTTGGGTTGAATTTAATTGTAATCCTTTAACAGTTATTGGTCCTGCAATTGCACCCGCCACTAATAAAAATGCCGCTCCACTCCAATCACCCTCTACAGTATATTGAATGGTTTCATTCACTTTTACTCTTGACTTGAAGGTGAATTGTTCATGTTGTTGATGATTCACTTCCCATCCAAAATGCTTTAGCACTGCCAATGTTAGATCTATATAGGGTTTGCTTTTTAATTGATTCACATGTATGGTAGAATCTGATGCACCTGCCGAAGCATATGCCATTAATAAACCAGTTAAAAATTGAGAGCTCAATGATCCATCAACAGTAATATCCACAGGTTTCAGAGGACCTTGAATAGCAATTGGTAAATAGCCATTATTGGATTGAATTTGAACACCCAGACTAGGAAATATTTCATCAAAAAAATGCATTGGTCTTTTTACCAAACTTCCCTTCCCTTGAATAGTGATTGGCTGATTACTTAATGCTGCAATAGGCGTAAACATTCTTATTCCTAAACCACTTTCTCCGCAATTCATTTCAGGACCAATTGGCTGAACACCATTTGAATTCACTTCTAAATGATCTGTGTGAGATTGTACTTTAGCCCCTAATTTTTGAATAACATCAATAGCGGCCAGGTCATCGTTTGAATGACCGGGATTAAAAATTTGAGTTTTTCCATGATGCAATAAAGCTGCTGCACAAGCTCTTTGCATACTACTTTTACTAGCAGGTGCTACTTGTGAACCACTCAGACTCGCAGGATATACTATTGCTCGCATTTATGAATATAACTTTATCA
>JALQXE010000132.1 GCA_023263235.1 Sediminibacterium sp.
TATATCCCGAATAGTATTATTTAAGCAATGTCCCATGTGTAAAACACCTGTTACATTGGGGGGAGGAATCACCACTGTGTAAGCCGGCTTATTGTTGGGCTCACTGTGAAAATAACCTTTCTCTATCCAATGCTGATACCATTTGTTTTCTACTTCTCCAGGTATAAAATTTTTACTCAGTTCCATGCTTTTTTTCTTTGCCTAAATTGAGCCACAAAAATAAGGAAAAGCCACTAGCTTATTTTGACAAAAATGTACGAACTTGGCCCCTAATGGAATTTGCAGTTGTAGATATTGAAACCACTGGCGGCATGCCCCATTCACATGGCATTACTGAAATTGCGATTGTTTTGCATAATGGGGCCGAAGTGACCGGAAAGTATGTGACCCTCATTAATCCAAAGCAAAAAATACCCCCCTTTATAGTAAACATGACGGGTATTAGTGACGATATGGTTGCAACAGCACCATTATTTGAAGAAGTGGCACCGCAAATTTTTAATTTATTAAAGGACCGGGTATTTGTAGCACATAATGTAAGCTTTGATTATGGGTTTGTACATTATTTATTAAATCGACATGGCTATGCATGGTCAGCTCAAAAACTTTGTACAATTCGTTTGAGTAAAAAGGTTTTCCCAGGGCTAGCTAAATATGGTTTGGGGTCATTAACTAGAGATTTAGGTATTCGTATTGAAGGCAGGCATCGTGCATGGGGAGATGCCGCGGCTACTGCACAAGTATTAACAATGGCTATTGAAAAAGACGGCATGGATCCAATACATAATTTGCTGAATAAGAAAGAACCACGAAAAAAAATAGTGCCACCAAATGAAGGAGGCACCATTTAATTTTTATTTAACGCAAATTTCGCTTAATTATAATTTTTTTTACTATCCTGTTAATATTCAGCAGAAATGCCGGTATAATTTTGAGGAGTGATTTTCTTTAATTCTTTTTTCAAGGTAGCCGACACTTTTAATCCATCAATAAATTTGTGCATGGATTTTTTATCAATCCTACTATTACCTCTTGTTAAATCTTTCAATGCTTCGTAAGGATTAGGATATTTTTCACGACGTAAAATGGTTTGAATGGCCTCCGCCACCACAGCCCAATTATTTTCCAAGTCCTCTTCAATTTTTGCTTCATTCAAAATTAATTTGGCTAAGCCTTTTTCTAAAGAATTAATTGCAATTGCAATATGACTTACTGGTACACCTATATTGCGCAATACTGTAGAGTCGGTTAAGTCTCTTTGTAAACGACTAATGGGTAATTTAGCAGCTAAATGCTCTAATAAGGCGTTTGCAATTCCTAAATTACCTTCTGCATTTTCAAAATCAATCGGATTTACTTTATGTGGCATAGCACTACTGCCTACTTCATTCTTATTGATTTTTTGTTTGAAATATTCCATCGAAATATAGGCCCACATATCTTTCGCAAAATCTAATAATAT
>JALQXE010000006.1 GCA_023263235.1 Sediminibacterium sp.
GAGAGAGGCATGGAAGGATTTACTCAAGGACCTGAAGAACATAAAATGGGTATCAAGGGTTCAAGTACAGTACAATTGTATTTCCAAGATTGTAAAGTACCACTAGAGAATGTATTAGGAGAAATTGGGAAAGGACATGTAATTGCATTCAATATCTTAAATATTGGAAGATTAAAATTAGGTGCAGCTACTTTAGGCGGAGCAAGAAGAGCCATCACTACAACCATTCAATATGCTAAAACAAGAGAGCAATTTAAATTACCCATTGTAAAATTTGGTGCCATTCGTCATAAGTTGGCAGAGATGGCCATTAGAATGTGGGTGGGTGAAACAGCTTTATACCGTGTATCACGCAACATAGACGAAATGGAAACTGAATTAGCAGCAGCTGGTAAAAACCTTTCTGAATCTTTATTAGGTGCTGCCGAAGAATATGCTATAGAGTGTGCTATTTTAAAAGTGTTTGGCTCTGAAGTATTGGATTTTGTTGTAGATGAAGGGGTGCAAGTACATGGCGGAAATGGATATAGTGACGAATACAGTATTTCAAAAGCATATCGTGATAGTCGTATTAACAGAATATATGAAGGCACTAATGAAATTAACCGTTTGCTTACCGTAGACATGGTATTAAAGCGTGCCATGAAAGGAAAATTAGATTTAATGGGACCTGCATTAAGTGTACAACAAGAATTAATGAGTATCCCGGACTTTGGTGCAGAGGAAGAAGGTGCATTTGCAAAAGAGAAAAAGTACATTGCTAACTTTAAGAAATGTATTTTAATGGTTGCTGGTGCTGCAGTACAAAAATTAATGATGACATTAAGCAAGGAGCAAGAAATTTTAATGAACATCGCGGATATGTCTATTATTGCATACCATGCAGAGTCGGCTCTATTAAGATTAGAAAAGTTAACTGCAATGAAAGGTGAAGCAGCAACTGCAATTCAAGCCGATATTGTTCGCACTTATTTATATGATGCAGCCGATGCTATTAACAAAGCGGGAAAAGATGCATTAAACTCATTTGCCGAAGGCGATGAATTAAGGATGATGCACATTGGCCTAAAACGCTTTACCAAAGTGGAACCATTTAATACCAAGGAAGCTCGCAGAAGAATATGTGCACAGTTAGTAGCCGATGATGGTTATAAAATTTAAGTTTGGTTGTGGTTAGATAAGGATACAATAAAAGAGAAAGGGGCACATCAATGATGCGCCCCTTTTAGTATATAGTTAATCAAAAAATCATTTAAGCTTTAACTGTTTTAAAGCCTAGTTTTTCAGGTGTGATTGGCAGGTCTCTTACTCTTTTGCCCGTTGCATTATAAACGGCGTTGGCAACTGCAGCAGCAAAACCAATAAGTGCAATCTCTCCTATTCCCTTCGCACCAATATCATTTACATTTAAATCTGGTTTATTAACAAACCATGCATCTGTTTTTGGAATTTGAGAATGCAAAGGAACATGGTAGTCGCCAAAACTTGCATTAATGATTTGGCCGGTATTATGATCAATAGTTAACTTTTCCGATAATGCCATTCCAATACCACCTACAACACCTCCTATCATTTGACTGCGCGCTGTTTTAGGGCTAATAATTTTACCAGCATCTCCAGTAGTTACTACTTCAAGGACTTTAATTTTACCGTCTTTTGCATTTACTGCCACTTTAACAAAGTGTGATGAAAAAGAATTACTAGTAAATTTTAATTGCTCCGGTGTTTTACCTGTTGAATTAATGATTAAATCTATCTTCTCTTGATTTGCCAACTTTAGTAATCCTACAAAGTCAATATTTTTAGTGCTGTCTGTTTTAAGCAACACCATTTCATTTTTTACTTCTAAGGCATCGGCAGTTTGTCCTGCAAAAACTGGTGCATACTGAATAGCCAATTCTTTTAATTTTTGTTGCACTGTTTTACATGCCAAGTCCACTGCAGAACCTACTGTAGAAGTAGTACCTGAACCACCTTGTGATGGACCAGGAGGCAAATCGGAATCTCCTAATTTGAATTTTATTTTTGCAATAGGCATTTGCATGGCTTCTGCAGCAATCTTAGTCATAGAAGTAGTCGTACCAGGTCCCATATCACTCACCGCACACTCTAATAAAAGTTTACCATCGTTGCTTAATACTATTCTAACTGAAGCGGCCCCTTTGCCTGCGCCAAAAACACCCACTGCCATTCCATAACCAATAAGCCAACCATTCTCTTTTAGTTTGCCAGGAACCGTAGGTCTATTTTTCCAGCCTATTTTTTCAGCACCATATTCATAACAAGCTTTTAAATTAATATCAGAGAACGGTAATTTATTTTCCGGATTAATGGTAGTAAAGTTTTTAAGTCTTAAAGCAATAGGATCCATTTTTAATTGATAAGATAAATCATCAATTGCCGACTCTAATGCAAAGCAACCTGTTGCTTCTCCAGGACCACGCATCCAAATTGGTGTACTTAAGTCTAAAGGGAGAAGACTATATTTTGTAGTCACATTTTCACAAGCATATAAAAACTTTGAAACATCCACAATACCTTCTCTAAAATCTTCGTAACGTGATGTATTGCTAATAGCTTCGTGATTGATGGATAAAAAATTACCTTCAGCATCCGCAGCAATGTTTACTTTTTGCCAAGATTGTGGACGATAACCAATTAAACTAAACATTTGAGGACGCGTAAGCACTAACTTCACCGGTCTGTTTAATTTTTTAGCTGCAATAATAGCTGCAGGTACATTGGACCAGGATCTTAAACTGCTTCCAAATGCACCACCTACATTTTCGGCAACCACCCTCACATTTTTTTCATTTAAACCAAATGTTCTAGCAACGGTACCTTGTGTACTTTTAGGTCCCTGTGTTTTATCGTATAAAAGTAACTTATCATCCGCCTCCCAATAAGCAATAGTAGCCTGTAATTCCATAGGGCTGTGTACTTCAATAGGAATATTATATTCTCCATCGGCAGTGGCAGCAACCGCTTTAGTATTACCAGTACCTCTTTTATAATTAATGGGTGCTTTTAAATTTGCAGGATCCAATCTTGCTTTATCAAAATTGGTTTCAAATTGTTCATTCTCATACTCTGCTTTAACAAAACGTATTGCCGCATTTGCATTTTCTAAACTATCGGCAACAATTAAAGCTATAGGTTGTCCAAAAAAACGAACCTTGTTATCATACAAAACTTTATGTCCTCTCCACTCAGAAACATTTTTAGGTCTTTCCGCTGCATTGGGATTATATCCGGGAACGGCAGGACAGTTTGCATAATAAATAACATCTAACACACCTGGCATGGCTAGCGCTTTTGTAACATCCATACTTTTGATATTACCTTTAGCAATAGTACTAGTTACAAAAACAGCATATGCTAAATTGGGAAGATTATGTTCAGCAGTATATCTTGCTTTACCAGTTACTTTATCTACACCATCTACTCTCTCATCTTCCCAAAAAATTGTATTTAACTTATTTGTGTTCATGTTGAATTTATAAGGGATGATTAAATTTTAGTTCCTGCTTTTGCAACTTCTTCAATTGCATCTACAATATTTTGATATGCACCACATCTACAAATATTTGTATCCATATATGCTTTAATGGAGTCACGTGTTTTTGCTTGCCCCTCACGCACACAAGCAACTGCAGACATAATTTGTCCCGAAGTACAATAGCCACACTGAAAAGCGTCATGCTTCAAAAACGCAGCTTGCATTGGATGCAGTTGATCATTGCTAGACAATCCTTCAATAGTAGTGATTTTACTATTTTGATTGGCTACTGCCAACTGCATACAGGACTTCATTCGCTTGCCATTTAAATGAATAGTGCAAGCACCACACTGTCCCATTTCACAGCCTTTTTTAGTTCCTGTGAATGACAACTCCTCTCTTAATAAATTTAAAATGGTAATTCTCGCATCCACTTCTATTTGCATTAATTTCCCATTAATAGTAATGGATAATTTTTCTTTAGCAATGGGCATGGGCACAACAGTATCCACTGCAAATGCTTTTACAAGTGAACTGGGCGTTAAATATAAAGCGGCAATGGCTGCTCCTTTTTTTAAAAACCCTCTACGCGCATCATTATAATTACACGGTTTCATTGGCTTTGTTTAAATGATTCTTTTGTGAATTCTGTCCTATGTAATTTACAAAGCTTTACCTATACAACTCTTACATTTCTTGAAAAACTTTCTTCCAGGGAAATCAAGGTCTCTGTTCTTTCAATGCCTTTAATTTTTTGCAACTCATCATGCAATACAAAACGAAGTTGTTGAATGTCCTTGCAAACAATCTCCACAAACATGCTATAATTACCTGTGGTATAATTCACGCGCACCACCTGCGGGATGGCTTTAAGTGCTTGCGCCACATTATCATACATGGAGCTCTTTTCTAAATAAATGCCAATAAAGGCAATAATGTCATAGCCCAAAACTTTTAAATCAACGGCCAGTCTTTTACCTTGAACAATACCTAGTTCCTCTAACTTTTTAATACGAACATGAATGGTACCGCCCGATACAAAGAACTGCTTACCTAGGTCGGCATACGAAACCTCGGCATCCTGCATCATGGCTTGAATAATTTGCAAATCCAGCTTATCTAAGCTTTTATCAATATTTAATTTTTGTGTAATTTTTTGTTCCATTTTTAAATATTTTTAAATAATAAGCTAATTTATTAATAATATTCTATATTTTAAAATAATTAATTAAAATATTTGCAACATATAGCCTATTACCTTAGTTTTGATATATCAAATGAGGGAAAACAAATCGTAAAAAGCTCAAATGATAAGTTCTTAATACTGTGGGGTGATGAAATTTTTGGCAGACATGCCCCCTTGTCTCGGGGGTGAGGATAACGGGATAAACGTAACATAGAGCCGTCTAGCAATAGGCGACCAGGGTCGACCACTGAACTTTGTGTTATAGCTAACTGCCTCATGGAGGTTCGATCCCTCCCCCTACAGCTACAAAAAGCCTTCCCGTTTGGGGATGCTTTTTTATTGGGATTTGGTAAAATATTAAAAATGATCAATGTACTAGAATGATAAATCGTTGATTTTTGTAATTTAAATTATGAAAAAAACAATCATTCTATTCAACCTCATACTCATAATCACGCATAGTTACAGTCAATCTGCAAAAAAGCTGGTAAAAAGTGGAAATACAAAATATGGTAATGAAGATTATAAAGGAGCCATCGATGATTATACTAAGGCCATTGAAGTTGACTCAAATTACGCAGATGCATACTTTTATAGAGGGTACACAAAATTTACTTTAAAGGATTACCAAGGGGCTATCATTGATTATACTAAAAATGTTGAATTGGATCCAAAGTCTTTTGATGGGTTTATTGACAGAGGTGATATAAAATACATTTTAAAAGATTATAAAAGTGCGATTAATGATTATACGTATGCTTTAGAATTATACAATACTAATTATGAAACCTACTTTAAAAGAGGTCGAGTAAAATATGATACTGCTGGATATAGAGCTGCTATGGATGACTTTTCAAGTTCCATTAAATCAAATCCATTTAATGACTTAGATTTTGAAAAAAATAAATTTATAGATACAGCCGATTCTAGACAGCTTAAAATGGGATTGCTGTATAATGACGCCTTATATTATAGAGGGCTTGCAAATAAGAATATAAATAATAATTTAGAAGCAATCAATGACTTTACCCATGTTTTAGAGCTTAATATAAATGTTTTTTACAGGAAGTTTTCAAAAGAAGAATTAAAAGAATTGTACATCAAAACCGGATATCGTTTATTGGACGATTTGCTATTAGTACTTGCTGAAAAATCATGGCCAAATTTAACCAATGCATTGTACTACAGGGGATTGCTAAACTACAACATGAAAAAATACAATGAAGCAGTTGCAGACTTTACCAATGTTATAAAATTGAATCCAAAATATGCATATGCCTATTATTACCGAGGATTGTCCAATTATGCATTAAAGGATTATAGCAACTCAAGTGCTTCAACGGTTGAAGATTTTTCAAATTTTATTACACTTGATCCAACGCTTGCTAGCGCATATTATTATAGAGGTGTGCTATCTAGAAATTGGGGAAGGCGAGAATATCTCGGACCATACAATGATTTTACAAAAGCAATTAAACTTGACCCCAATTTTGCAGAAGCTCATTTTGAAAGGGGTGTTGAAATGTACAAAATTAAAACGCTGCCTAATCGTGAGTCCTTTAGTATGGATGAAATAAACGTAAATTACAATAATGCAATTGCCTTAAAACCAAATTATCCGGAGGCCTTTTTACATAGAGGTATTGCAAAAGAAGATTTTAGTAAAAAAGATTATAATGGTGCCATTGAAGATTATACTAAAGCAATTGAATTAAATCGGAATTTTGTAGACGCCTATTATAACAGAGGTAATACCTATTATAGAATAAGACAAAATAAAGAAGCTTGTTTAGACTTAAAAAAGACTGCCGAACTTGGTAAACCTTATGTGTATGATTTAATTAAAGAATACTGCAAATAATTTTAGATATCAAATAACCATTCTTATCTTAAATTTATAAAATGAGTTATAAGATATAGTTACGAGTTAAAATTATATTTATGAATATGAAAAAGACTACAACCTTACTGTATTTTTTATTTTTGATTTCTAATTGTTTTGGGCAAACTGCAGAAGAGTGGAAAAATAAAGGAAAGGAAAAATTAGATGCAAAGGAGTATGCCGCAGCTGTGAATTATCTTGGCAAATCAATACTAATAGATTCAAATGATACTGAATCATATTTATATAGATCTGAAGCAAACATGAATCTAGAAAAATACAACGAAGCACTTTTAGATGTGAATAAAGTATTATTCAGAGACAAGCAATCACCTATTGCTAATTATAGAATGGGACGGATAAAATATATTTTTGAAGATTATAAAGTTGCAATTGAATATTTTAATAAATGTATTGAATTAGGACTTTACGTGCCAAAGTCATTTTATTGGAGGGGTCTTTCAAAAGCCATGATTCGTGACTCAATAGGAAGTGTCGATGATTATAATAAAGCTATAGAAATTACACCTTCAGATTTTGAATCTTACTATTTTAGGGGTCGAACATTTGATGCTTTAAATAAATTTAAAGAAGCAATTACTGAATTTGATAAATCAATCGAACTTAAACCCAAAGAGGCCTTTTTATATTCAGAAAGGGGGGATATAAACCGTAAATTAAATAAATTTGAAGAAGCAATTGGAGATTATTCAAAGAATATAGAACTTGAACCTAAAAACGATTACTCATATTTAGCTAGGGGCCTTTCAAAATATTTTCTTCAAGATTACAGAGGCGCTATAATTGATTTAAATAAAAATATTGAATTTAATCCTAAGTCACTATATGGATATTATTACAGGGGTTGTGCAAAATACTATCTAAAAAATTACATCGAATCAAAATTAGATATAAATAAAGTCCTTGAACTAGATACAT
Source organism: Sediminibacterium sp. (assembly GCA_023263235.1). Next base: position 7,507 of record JALQXE010000006.1, read on the forward strand.
TGTTCTTAGACGCTTATTATTATAGGGCACTTTTGAAAATGAGTACAAATAAATATAAAGAAGCGCTAGTAGATTTATCAAAAATAATTTTTAGCAATACAAATAGCGCTGAAGTATATAATTTGAGTGGATATATCAAAAATTTACAAAATGACTATGTAGGCGCAGAATTAGATTTAAATAAATCTATTGAAATAGACAATAAAAATCCTAGGTCATTGTTACAAAGAGGTGTGATATATTTTAATTTAAAAAAATACGAAGAGTCAAGAAAAGACTTAAATAAATCATTGGAAATTGAACCAGGTAGTGCATATGGATATTTATTAAGAGGTCAATCAAATTTAGAATTAGAAAATTATTCTGATGCAATAAAAGATTTTAATAAATCAATTGAATTAGACAATACTAATGTATTTGCTTACTATTTAAGAGGTAAGGCAAGCTATTTTTTAGATAATGACGAAGAAGCTATTGAAGATTTTAATAGAGCATTACAAGCAAACCCCAAATATACAGATATATACTATATGAGAGGATTTTCAAAATACAATTTGAGTCTTTTTTCTGAAGCATTAACAGATTTCAATAAAGCAGTCCAGTTTAATCAAAAAGATGAAAATGCATATTACATGAGAGGTGCAACTAAATATGAGTTGAAAAATTATAAAGAAGCATTAATTGATTTAAATAAAGCAATTGAAATTGATCCAAAATACGCAGATGCAATTTATTACAGAGGAATGACTAAAATTTTATTAGGCTTAACAAATAGTGGCTGTTTAGATCTCAGTAAGGCCGGAGAATTAGGTTACAAAGAAGCTTATGAAATGATAAAGAAATACTGTAAATAATTATTTCGTAAAATAAAGATAGAAGTCACTTCAAAATTGAACAATTTTTTTATTTCGACCGTTTTTCTATTTACCTCGATAAGCTATATCTCTTACTGGTCTTACATTAAGATTAAGTTGATATGTAATAGCAAAATCATAATGTCCATTGTCAAATCTTACATAATATGCTTGCCCATCAGGGTCGGCTGGGTAATCATCGGCAGACCAGTAATAAAGTAGTTCCGCCTCTTCATCTTCTTAAATTTCTGAAATAAATTCTCCTATTATATCTCTATGTTTGTACATTTTCTTTGATTCTTTTAAAGTGGGTAACCTCCAGCCCTCTCCAAGTGAATCGCATACCGCACAAGCATCTTCCCAAGTCATATTCATAGGTATGTCAAATTGAGCAATCTCAATGTTATCAAATTTTTTTGGCTTACCTATAGCGTCCAGATATTCCTTAGGAGGTTTCCTAGAAAATAGCACCTCAAAAATAAAGTTGATGTTAGAAACTAGAAATCTCGGAATACAATTATAATTTTTTTAGATTTTGCATTTATATTTTAATGATTGTTAAATATCTATCTATTATTCACATTCTCATAAAAATTCAATCACGCCTAAACTTGTTTGTATTTATCACAAGGAGTATAAATATAATTAAAACATTGAATTATATTTAATTAATATACATTATTAGATTTTCGATCTAATAAATTTTTAAATAATTGATAATCAATATTATATAAATTTTTAAAAGAGACGCATATTAGAAATAATGTAAATTTTTTATGAATTAATAGGCTGTTTTAATGTTATATAATATTCCAATTTATGCCCTCATTTCAATAAATTTGGTAAGGCCTTAACGATTGCCTGCAATACCATGAAAAGAAGAACCTTTTTGAAAGACAGCGCCATGTCCAGCATGGGCATTTTCATTACAAGCAAATTTAATATGAACCCAACTACACCCGTGTATGGACATAACCATATGAAATATACCCTCGATACTCAATGGGGTACTTTAAACGCAGACCAAACACCCGTGAATGATTGTCATGAAATGATACAGGATAGCAAAGGTCGTATTGTATTGTTAACTAATGAAACAAAAAACAATATCATTGTTTACAATAAGAGTGGTAAACTTTTAGAAACCTGGGGACACGATTTTCCGGGCGCTCATGGATTAACGGTGCAGCATGATGGCAAAAATGATTATTTATTTATTACCGACACCAATAAACATCAGGTGTACAAAACAACCATAAATGGTAAAATAATTTTTACGATTGATGCACCAAAAGATGTTCCAGCGTATGCAAAACCAGAAGCATTTGTTCCAACCGAAACAACCGTTTTAGAAAACGGAGAATTTTATATAGCCGATGGATATGGCGCACAGCATATTATGCATTATGATGAAAAAGGAAATTTAAAAAATGTATTTGGTGGCCGAGGGGAAGGTGATGCACATTTTGACAACGCGCATGGTATTTGTGTTGACACACGCAATGGCAAGCCTACGCTGATTATTACGGATCGTACCCGAAACGCATTTAAGCGTTTTAGCATGGACGGAAAATTAATAGAGGTTATTCATTTGCCAGGCGCATGTATGTGTCGTCCTGTGATTAAAGGCGATTGTTTATATGCAGCAGTTCTGCGTTCACCTAATTTAGATACAGAACATACTGGATTCGTTACCATATTAGACAAAAACAACAAAGTGGTTTCTAATTTAGGTGGAAGCGAACCAACTTATGTGAATGGAAAATTACAAGCCATGTCGCAAACTGAAAAAATATTAAATCATCCGCATGATGTATGCGTAGACGACGATGGAAATATTTATGTTGCACAATGGGCTTCGGGAAAAGTATATCCTTATAAATTTTCAAAAGTATAGTAGTGATCTTTTTTAAAAAATATAAACTAAGTTTTGTACTCATCGTCATTTTGGCACTGGTGGGAGGCATTAGCGTGTTTTTATGGATGAATAATGCCAAAGCAAAAAAACCTATCTCTTATAACAAAGACATTCGTCCAATATTATCGGATAAGTGTTTTTCATGTCATGGTCCTGATGTTAATAAAATGAAAGCGGGTTTAAGATTGGATTTACCTGAAAGAGCATACGCCGAACTACCCAACAACAAAGGGCATTTTGCCATTGTACCTGGCAGCCCTGAAAAAAGTGAACTCATAAGAAGGATTGAGTCCACCGATCCAAATGTAGTAATGCCACAACCCGAAAGCCATTTGGGTAGATTAACCCCCGAAGAAATTAATTTATTTAAACAATGGATAAAGGAAGGGGCTAAATATGAAAAGCATTGGGCCTTTGTTGCTCCTAAAAAATCGGCACTTCCAAAAGTGAGCAGTAAAAGTTGGGTGAAAAATGAGATAGATTATTTTATTGCAGAAAAAATGGAAGAAAAAGGATTAGAACCTAATGAAGAGGCTGAAAAAGAAAACTTAATCAAACGCGCCTATATTGATTTAAATGGATTACCACCTGCTTATGTGGAACTGCAATCTTGGATGAATAATAAGAGTGAAAATTGGTATGCCTTATTAATTGATCAACTCATGAACAAACCGGCTTATGGTGAAAAAATGTCGGTATTGTGGTTGGACCTTGCAAGATATTCTGACTCTTATGGATACCAAGATGATAATATTAGAACTCAATGGCCTTGGAGAGATTGGGTAATTAATGCATTTAATAAAAATATGCATTACGACGAATTTTTAAAACAACAAATTGCAGGAGATCTCATGCCCAACAGTAATAAGGAAACTGTTTTAGCAACCGCATTTTGGAGAAACCATAAATACACCGAAGAAGGTGGAGTGATTGAAGAAGAATACAGAGTCACTAATAATATTGATAAAACAAGAACCTATGGCAAAGCCATATTAGGTGTGACAATTGAATGTGCGCAATGTCACGATCATAAATACGATCCATTCTCTGCTAAAGATTATTATCAATTGTATGGCTTCTTTAATATAAGTAAAGAAAAAGGATATGAAGGAGACGTAAGTATTTCAACACCTGCTAAAACACCAAAGCTGTTTATAAGCGCCGAGGATAGAAAAAATTTATTAACCTACATCAATACCAAAGACACCAATCAATTAGAAGTATCCGTGATGGGTGATACGGTAAGACCAACCTATATTTTAAGTAGAGGTAGATACGATGCACCTGCTGCCGAAGTAAAGCCAGCAGCATTAAACTCAGTAATGCCATTTGATACTACTCAATATGAAAGAAATCGTTTAGGATTGGCTAAATGGACAGTTGATAAAAAGAATCCATTAACAGCACGCGTATTTGTAAATTTTGTTTGGCAGGATATTTTTGGAAAGGGATTGGTAAAAACTTCTGGTGATTTTGGTTTACAAGGCGAACTTCCCACCCACCCCGAATTGTTAGATTGGTTGGCGGTTGACTTTATGGAACACAGTTGGGATATAAAATACCTGGTTAAAAAAATTATGTCTAGTGCTACCTATACACAGTCTAGTAATATTAAAAAAGAACATTTAGAGAAAGATCCTGACAACAGTTACTATGCAAGATCGCCGCGTATTCGATTAAAAGCAGAATTCATTCGTGATTGGGTATTAAGCACAAGTGGTCTTTTAAATAATACCATTGGAGGACCTAGTGTAAAACCCTATCAACCTAAAGGTGTATGGGAAAGTACCACATCCGGCCGAGGTCAATTAGCAACCTATAAACAGGATCATGGAGAAGCATTGTATCGAAGGGGGATGTATACTTTTATTAAACTAACAGCACCTCCTCCAAGTATGATGATGTTTGATGCAAGCAATCGAGATCAGTGCGAGGCAAAAAGAACTAGTACCAATACACCACTTCAAGCATTGAATATGCTTAATGATCCTACTGTATTAGAAGCATCAAGAGTACTTGCACAAAAGTTAAGCAATGGAGCAGGAACAGTAGATGATAAAATCCAAAAAGCATTTGAACAGATTTTAATTAGAAAGCCAAAGTCTTTCGAAAAAGAGAAGTTAGTGGGATACTATCAAGAACAAGAAACTTATTTAAAAACCAATAAGGGACTGATTCAAAAAACATTATCAGCAGGAGAATATAAAACTGCACAAAAAGACAAGAATGAATTAGAAGCAGCAGCGTTGATGAAAACCTGTTTGCTATTATATAATTTGGAGGAAGCCATTACTAAATCATAAGGCATGAAAGAATTTATAGAGCACGGGTTAAATCAAAACCGAAGAAAGTTTTTATCTAAGCTAAGTTTAGGTTTAGGCGGTATGGCTTTAGGGTCCTTAATGATCCCTGGAATATTTGATGCAAGCAATGAAGAAGAGTTGTTTAATAATGTACTCCCCCATTTTGCACCAAAAGCAAAACGAATCATTTACTTATTTCAAAACGGCGCGCCATCCCAACTAGATTTATTTGATTATAAGCCTATGCTGCAAAAAATGCATGGAGAGGATTTACCTGCAAGCATCAGAGGAGGTCAACGTTTAACAGGCATGACGGCCAATCAAACAAAATTTCCATTAGCTGGCACACGCTTTAATTTTACACAGAATCAAAACACAGGTGCTTACTTTAGTGAGACCATCCCACATATAGCTAGTATTAGTGATGATTTATGTATCATAAGAACCTTATATACCGAAGCCATCAACCATGATCCAGCACTTACCTTCTTTCAAACAGGCGCACAAGTAGGAAACCGTCCCAGTATGGGTTCATGGATCAGTTATGGATTAGGAAGTGAAAATAAAAATTTACCGGCTTATACGGTATTATTGAGTAAGGGTAAAGGAAATGGCCAAGGGGTATATTCAAAATTATGGAACAACGGATTTTTAGATTCCATACACCAAGGTGTTCAATTTAGTAGTGGCGAGGAGCCAGTAAAATATTTGAGTGACCCGGAATTTATAGACCGTGCCGATAAAAGAAAAATGCTAGATGAATTATCGGCTTTAAATGAAGCATCTTATAAAGAAATTGGAGACCCCGAAATAGTTACAAAAATTCAACAATACGAATTGGCTTATCGTATGCAAATGGAAGTACCAGAAGTTACTTCCTTACAAAATGAACCAGAGTCCATTGTAAAAATGTATGGACCAGATTGTTTATTGCCTGGTACTTATGCAGCCAATTGCTTACTAGCGCGCAAATTATCTGAAAGTGGTGTTCGTTTTGTACAACTATACCATCAGGGTTGGGACGGACATAATAATTTACCCAATGAACTTATTGGACAATGTAAGGATGTGGATCAACCATCGGCTGCATTAATTAAGGACTTGAAACAAAGAGGTTTATTGGACGAAACACTAGTAATATGGGGAGGGGAATTTGGAAGAACAAACTATTGTCAAGGTGAACTAACCAAAGACAACTATGGAAGAGACCATCATCCAAGATGTTTTACCATATGGATGGCGGGTGGTGGTGTTAAACCAGGTGTATATGGCGAAACAGATGAGTTTGGTTATAATATTAATTCACTTCCAGTGCATGTGCATGATTTTCATGCAACGGTAATGCATTTAATGGGTGTAGACCATGAAAAATTTACGTTTAAACATTTGGGAAGACGTTATCGTTTAACCGATGTGGCTGGTAATGTTGTAAAAGAAATTATAAGCTAGGATGAAAAAAATAAATAGCCAGTCACTATTAGAGCATCTGCTTTGGGTCATTAATCCATGTTTATTATTAATCTCCATTTTTAGCAATAAGCTACAGATAGGTCCATGGCTTTCATGGATGGGTCAATGGCATCCTATTGTATTGCACTTCCCCATAGTATTGGGCTTACTCATTGGTTTGTATATGATGGTAAATTACAAACCCAATGTAGAAGCAAGTTTTGAAAGAAAGGTTTTTATTATTCATGCTATATTGGCTGCAATTGTTGCAGTATTAGGAATATTTATTTCAAACGGCGGAAATTATGATAAAAAAATATTGCTACTTCATCAATGGGGTGGCGTCACCATTGCCTATTTAGCATGGATCGTTGTGCTCATTCCTAAACAATATTTTATAGCACACCCATTGTTTAGAAAACTTTTGGGCTTAGGTTATATCTTAGTGATCATTATATTCACACACAAAGGAGGTCAGCTTACTCATGGGAAAGAAGTATTATCAATGCCAAAAAACTTGAAAGCAGAAGTCGCCACTAATAAATCCGATTCCTTATTAACGGTTTATGAAAAAGCGGTACAACCCATTTTAATGAATAAATGCGTAAGCTGTCATGGTGGCGATAAAATAAAAGGGGGTTTACAATTAACAAGCATTGAGCTCATTAAAAAAGGAGGCGAACATGGAAATCAAATATTGGAACGCATTCACTTGCCTTTGAATAATGAAAAGCATATGCCCCCTATTGACAATAAACAACTCACTAAAGAGGAGCTGGCAATTATTACCAAATGGATGCAATTAGGAGGTGATTTAAATAAATCCTTAAAATCCCTTAATAAAAAAGATAGTTTATACATTTTAGCAAGTCAGTACATAGCTCCAACCAGTAATTCAGCTACCGCCCAGCCAAGCCTGGAGGAGTACAATAGCAATTATGTTACAGTTAAATATGATTATTACGGCTCAGATAAAATAAACGTAAGCTTTTTTCAAGGTAGTTTTTATAAAACAGCATTTTTAGAAAAGCTATCAACTATAAAAGACCAAATTATTACACTCAATATGCAAAATATTCCTTTGCAAAAAAAGGATATTGATATCATAGTCAGCTTTTCCAATTTAGAGAAATTAAATTTGAACTATACTAAATTAAAGATCGAGGAAATACAGGGTTTGAGCGTTTTAAAAAAATTAAAGTCCTTATCACTAGCTGGAATGAATGTAGAAAATAATAAGTTAGAAGCTATAATAAAAACAGGAAGTCTACAAAAGCTTCAGTTATGGGCGAGCGGCTTATATAAAAAGGATTTGAACAGTTTAATGACAAAATTTCCATCCATTCAATTTAATGTAGGTGACAACTTGGAAGATTCTATTATGAAATTAAACAAGCCTACTATACAACAGGATAGCACCATTATAACAGACAATGTAACAGTACCCATCAAGCACTATTTAAATGGGGTAACAATCAAATATACCATTGACGACTCTGAACCAGACAGTATTAATAGTCCTACTTATACCGCACCCTTAAAGCTTTATAAAAACACTACTGTAAAAACAAAAGTATTTAAAAAAGGATGGATATCAAGTGATGTGGTACAACAAACATTCTATAAATCCTCTTTAAATGCAGACAGCATAATATTGCTTACACAACCCGATGCTAAATATATAGGCAAAGGGGGTAATACAATTATAGATCACGAATTGGGAGAAATGAACTTTGGAAATGGAAAATGGTTGGGCTATAATAAAACCAATATGGAATTTGTAATGCAGTTTGCAACAGCTACCGTTATGAATGAAGTAATTTTTAATTCACTCATTAATACAGGCAGTTATATATTTCCAATTCAATCTATCACCGTAGAAGCAAGTACGGATGGTAAAACCTATAAGCCACTACAATCACAGGATTTCACTAGCATAACAAAAGCTTATACAAAGGAAACCAATATTAATCAGCTACAGTCCTTTAAAGTAAAAGTAGACAAGGGGACTGCCTACCCTTTTTATAAGTTTACATTGCGCAACTTAAAACAATTGCCTAACTGGCATCCTGGTAAGGGAACTCCTGCTTGGATTTTTGTTGACGAAGTATTTTTCAATTAACGTATTAGCATCCACTTATAACTATTTGCAGGAATAGTCACCGAAACTTGAATGTTATGTTCAGTGTTAATGGAATGATTGGTAGCTATACCTTCACTATCTAATAATTTTACTGTAGCCTTTATGCCTGTATAATACATAGGTAGGGTTATACTTTTAGTAATGGATGTATTGCTGGGATTAAATAACATTACAAATCCTTTGTCGGTACCAGTTGGATCCACATGCATCCACCCATCCCAATCTCTTCCGTCGGCTCTTCTTAAACTAATGATATCTGCATTTAAAATGGTGCGGTATTTTTTATACCAGTCAACTGTATTGCGTACCATGTTTAAAGTAGGTTCAGCATCATATAAACGTGGCCCTCTATAACATGCTTGTATACCAGCACCAAAATATTGCATCATTAATTGCTGGTATTCTTTTAGATGATCCTGCAAGGGTTCCAAAACTGCTTCTGGCCCGCCTCCTTGATATTTTGTAAGCGGTACAAAACCCCAACCCATAGAAGGAATTTTCTCTTTGGTTCCATCAATTATATTTTGACGGTTTAAAATAATTTGCTGTTCACGAGATAGCGAAAAATTTACTTCTCTATATCCAACTGCAATTTTGTGCGTGCCGTCTAAAAAATACCAATCCGGTGCGTTTATATACACCCCCATTGCATTTAAGGTTTGGTATAAACCTTTTTGGATATTCATTTGTTTCCATTGAGAATCATCCAAACCTTTATGTCCCGGGTGAGCAGTAGATGCACAAACATCTCCAGGATAAGGTCCATCATTTTCCCAAATATCAAATTTTGTTTCTTTGAAAAAGTGAACAATCTTGTCTCGGTAGTTCAAGCCCCATACACTTCCAAAGCAAGGTGCATTACCAAAAAAGGCACCCCCTGGTTTACCAGTGGTTGCATCAATAACATCATGTTCTGGTCCAATGGTGCGGCTGCTAAACAAAGAGTATCCTCCCAATAAAATTTTCTTTTGATGTGCATAATTAGCCAAGTCCTTCCATCTATTTATGTTTTGCACACTGGTATCTTCCATATTTAAATGACTACCAAAGCTTAAAATCACTGCTTCAAAACCGGTGGCCACGCATTGATCAATAGCAGTTTTTACTTCCTCATCGCTTTTGCTTACCAAGTGCATGAAAATTGGATTCTGTGTAACCCAAGGTGCAACTGTTCGGTACATTTTTTTAATCATTAATCCTCTTCGGGTGCGGTCATAACTATCCATTAATAATTCAAAAGTTCGAACCGATGTAAATATTTCATTTGGTGCTAAATCAATACCAGGTGCTTTATCGGGGTATACTCTTAATAAGCAAGGTGTTTGATAATTATAATTTACTTGTGAAGTGTATGTTGAATCTATGTCCCAATGTGTTGTATGATCGCTAATATCGTAGCGCATGGAATTATTAAAAGCATAATTGGTTTCAATATAAATGCCATGCTGTTTTTTCATTTCTTCGGGTTTGCCAACCACTGCACTTTCTTCTTCTACCAATCCCAACACCTCATTAACAACTCTATCTAACTTTATTTGATTAGGTCCATTTTTAACACTTACCCATTTGCTTAGTAAAGGCAATCCATCATAAATATTATAATGTACACTTACTTCAATACCCTTTAACTGTGGAATTTTGGATGTAAAATGTAAAATCAATTGTTTGCCTTTGAATTTTTTTACGGATGCCCTATAGGCGTCAGGCATCCAAGTTTGTGCATTGTATTTAACAAAACTATCAATTGAAGTACTTGTATAATGGGTAAAATAAAAATCTTCATCTTTAGCAGTTAGCTGCTTTTCCCAATCTAAATTTAAATAGGCTTTCTCCTTTTGGCCATGCAATCCTCCCACAGCATAATTAATTTTATCAATTACAATATTTGCTTCTGGCTCAATGCTTCTTATTAATTGTTGACCTGTACTTAGATTTGTAAAATCTATGCAAGCAATATTCGGACTTATTAAAAAGGTTCTTCTTACTAATCCATTTTCAATGACAATTTCTTTATTGTTAGTATTAATTTTAGCGGGATAATTATGGTTGTCTAATAACCAATCCTTGTTTGGATATGATGTTGTTAAATCCTGGGTGTTCATTTTTTGAGCAAACAATAAATTCAGTTGTAAAAAAATAGTAATGCTACATAAAAAATGATATTTATTAAAGTGCATAAACAAAATTTAAATTTACATTTATTTTTTACCAGTAGCCGCCCAGATAATTCCAGCTGCTATATGGCTTAAATAAGTAGGATCGGAGAAATCGGAAGGCATATGTCCAAGATTGGTATAAAAGGAACGGCCACCATCATAATAATGATACCACGCAATTGGGTGAAAGCTTCCCATACCATTTCCAATATTATCTCCCCATTGTACTTTAGGATTGTATGAATTTTCATCAATTGATAAAACGGTTTTTAAGCCTTCCACTTTATCAGGTCCAAACTCATACCATTCGTCGGTCCATTGTTTGCGATTTAAAAAACCTTCTAATCCAGGAAAACTAGTATCTAGTACATTTAATCTTGCACTTTGGATAGTAGGATGAATTTTAAACATCCTTCCTACTAATTTTGTATACCAAGCCCAGTCATATTCGGTATCAGAGGCACTGTGAATACCCATAAAACCTTTACCCGATTGAATAAAAGCTTCCATGGCTTTTTGCTCCTGTTCGTTAAAAATATCACCTGTTGTATTTAAAAAAATCACTGCCTGATAATTGGCCAATGTTTTTTCATTAAAGCCATTATGGTCTTCTAATAAGTCTACTTGAAAATGATGCTTTACCCCCAATTGTTGTATAGCTAAAACACCAGCATGTATCGATTCGTGATGCCAACCCCTTGTAGTTGTCACTAACAAAGCCTTAAACTGCTTTTGTGAAAACGCAAAATTGGTACTTAACAGAAGTAAAAAAACAAGTAGCAATAAATTTCTTATTGGTTTCATAGCATACAATTGTATACTAAATATAAGAAATTCAGCACTAATCGGCTATTAAACAAATTACAAATATGTTCATTATCGGGTTCTAAAATCAATATTGTTAAAAACCGAAATTCTCAGCACATCTGACTGCAAATACCTATTGGGTACATTGAATTTTTGGTAAAGATTTGTATAGCCTAGCTGTAAAATATTGGAGTTGTTGATGTAATAATAAAAACCCAGAAAAAAGCGGTTTTGGTCAAAAGTATTGTACACAATATTTTTTCCAAAGTTCAGATACAATTCCTCGGAGGTGACAAAAGAGAGGGACCCTTTTTCGAACTTATGTTTACTATTAAGGGGAAACTGCGCGAGTACATAATATCTGAGACGAGTACTAGGGTCGTATTCACCTGTAGGTAATTTATTTTGAACAGACTCCCTAAATCTTTCTTCTACGCGTAACCATTGAATCCATTTTGAAGATGCATTATTGGTATTTAATTGAACCATGGCCCAAGGGCGCAATTCAGCAATATGATTAATATGTGCATTGTTAGGATAGCCATCCACATAAGTAAATGCGGCAGTGTATTTTAAATTTGATTTAGCAAAATATGAAGCACCCGCTGTATACTCACCTACATTCTTAGCATGTGTGAATCCATCAATTAATTTTAATTGCAGATCCAACCAACTCCCCCATTTTTCCGAATACCTATTTTGATTTAAATAATCCCACCAAGACTCTTGTGCATGAGAGGTTTGCGCATTACCCTGAAATGAGTATGTCAAAAGAAAAATATATAAAATAAATAAATTGCGCATTTGTGTACGCAATTTCCTCAATTATATAGAAAGCAACAAAAAAAGGAACATTTTAGGCGTATTGGCGGGGAATGAGGATATTTGTGGACTAAATCTAACTCAATGACAATATCAGTTTGGGAACAGTCTACCTATTATGCTCCAAAGGACGTAGTAATTATTGGATGTGGCTTTGTGGGCCTATGGACGGCTTATGAGCTCATTCATAAAAACCCAAAATTAAACATTACCATCTTAGAGCGTGGGGTAATTCCATCAGGTGCCAGTACCCGCAATGCAGGATTTAGTTGTTTTGGAAGTGTTTCAGAGCTCATGTATGATGTACAATTAATGGGCGAGGCCAATATGTTGGAAACTGTGAAAATGCGTTATGATGGTTTACAGCGCATTCAAAAGGTATTTAATAAAAAAGAAATTGATTATGATCGGTTTGGTGGCTATGAATTATTTGAAGAAGGCGGCCCCTACGATATCAATAAATTGGATGCAGACATTGCTTACTTAAATAAAGTATTAGCACCCGTTTTAAAAACACCAAAGAAAAACGGAAAGTATCTTCCTATCTATTCCAACGAAACAAAAAAAATAAAGCAACTAGGTTTTCAAAAAATAAATGCATTGGCCTTTAGTCCATTTGAAGGACAATTAAATTCAGCAAAACTAGTATTGGCTTTACAACAAGCAGTGCAAGCAAAAGGTGTACAAATATTATTTAATACCGAAGTGAAAAAGTTTAAGTCACACAAAAAAGGCGTGACCATCAAAACAAATTTAGAAGCAGTATTAGAAACAAAGCAGTTGTTAATATGTACCAATGGTTTTGCAAAACAATTACTCCCCGCATTAGACGTAGTACCTGCAAGAGGTCAGGTATTTATTACTGAGCCCATACCTAATTTAAAATTTAAAGGTACTTTTCATTTTGATGAAGGATTTTATTATTTCAGAAATGTTGGCAACCGATTATTATTAGGTGGTGCGCGTAATAAAGATTTTAAAAACGAAAAAACTACTTCATTAGAAACTTCATCAATCATTCAAAAAACATTAGAGGATTTTATGATGAAGCGTATTTTACCCAAAGGTGCTAAAAAACCAAAAATTGAATTAAGATGGAGTGGAACAATGGGTATGGGTGCTATCAAAAAACCAATCATAAAGGAAGTGCAGCCTAATATATACTGTGCAGTCCGCATGAGTGGTATGGGTGTAGCCATTGCACCTATTGTTGCTCAAAGAGCAGTAGCATTAATGAAACATTAAATCCTTACAAGTAATTAGTTAGGAAGTATATTTGCGTTATGGGTCAAAAGAAATTAATCAAGTTTGCGGCTATTAAAGAGTATGAGAATGTGCTGGAATACCCCCATGATATGCCAGGCAAATGGAATGCATTTTTTTCTGAATTAAAAAAAGGTACCGTAAATATAGAATTGAATAATTTGGCTATTACACAAGCGTCACAAAACAGCGTCACAAATACAAAGCCCTTGGTTTTAGAACTCGCTTGTGGACGTGGTGAATATGCAGTGGGATTGGGACGTATGTTTGCCAATGAAAATTTTGTTGGATTGGATTTAAAAGGAAATAGAATTTGGAAAGGCGCTAGCATTGCCAATAGAGACGGATTAAAAAATGTTGCATTTGTAAGAACACAGATAGATCAGGTAACACAGTACTTTGCAAAGGACGAAGTAAATGAAATATGGATCACCTTTCCCGATCCTCAGTTGAGATTATCCAAAGCAAAAAAGCGATTAACGCACCCTAAATTTTTAAGATTGTACCAACAGTTTTTAAAAAAAGAAGGCACTGATCATAAAACAGGTACAGTTCATTTAAAAACAGATAGCCCCAATTTATATTTATTCACAAAAACAGTGATTGAATTGTATGGTCTAAGTTTAATTACGGCAACCGATGATTTATATGGAACAGCGTTTATGCAATCTGATAAATGGGACGATCGTTGCGCTATTAAAACTTATTATGAAGGTTTAAATATATCAAGTAGTAATCGCATTCACTACATTCAATTTAAATTAGACAAGGAATTGCCTATTGAATTGGATGAAAAATTAAAAGATATTATTGCCGAGTTTGAAATAACCGAGACACATGATAGTTTAGCACGTAAGGGTAAACAAGCCATGGAATAGAATAAGATAGAAGCAAGCAACAGCATGATTAAAGATGAAGATTACTATATTGACCCTAAAGGAAACTGGGTATTCACTGCAGCCTATCATGAGGCAAGAGGCTACTGCTGTGGAAATGCATGCCTTCACTGTCCATTTAACTATGAGGCAGTTCCTGAACCCATAAAAACAAGAGCACAATTAATAAGAGCAACCCTTAGTAAAAACGTTAATGATGCAATACACCCCAAAGACTAAGGACTTTTTTCAAAACGTTTTTGATGTAGTACGCTTAATACCCAAGGGTCGCGTAACCAGTTATGGCGCCATCGCAAAATACTTAGGTACAGGGGGAAGTTCAAGAATGGTGGGATGGGCTATGAATGCTTCACATGGTGTAAAACCAAAAGTACCTGCGCATCGCGTTGTAAATCGCAATGGCATGCTCACTGGAAAAGCGCATTTTGAAACACCTACAAAAATGCAAGAACTCTTAGAAAAAGAAAAAATAAAAGTCCACAACGAAACCGTAGTGGACTTTGAAAAATTATTTTGGGATCCTGCTATTGAGCTAGGCTATTAATTATAGTAAGGCTTAATCATCCAATATACCAATGGTCCTGTTGCCGCAACATAAAACCAAATAGGCAACATACGTTTTGCTTTACGCTTATGATCGGCATAGTCACCTGTTAAACCTAGGTATGCAGTGTATAAAATAAAAGGCAAACTCGTAGCTGCTAAAATAATATGCGTTGTAAGTAGAATTAAATAAAATGCACGGCTATTACCAACTACTGCAGCTTCCGCAGCATCTACAGTACCATCAAAGTTAGTATCTCCAAAACGTGCTTCTCCGGCAAATAAATGATGTGCAATATAGGTAACCAAAAATAAAATTGAAAACATCATTGCCAAAAGCATTAGATTTTTGTGCAATTGAAAATTTTTATTCTTAACTGCCAACAAGGCCGCAAATAATAAAACACAAACCAAAGAATTAATGATTGCATTGGCCAAGGCAAAAATATGTTTGTCAAAAGGCAGTTCTACTTGTAAAGTGAACTTGCTTAAAAATGTTACCGCCAAAAAAACTACTGCCGAAAATATACCAATTAACAATTTTGCTTTTTTGTCGTTCTTTTGAATTGTAGGTGCTAACATTTGAACTAATTTTTATTTAAAAGATATTTTACAAATTTCATTAACATCAAGGCTACAAACACAATTATGCCAACTCTAATTTCTTGCTTGTATTTAACTTTAAATTCTTCCCAATTCATAACCAATAGCATTAGTTTTTTTGTCTGGTACTTGAAAAATAATAAACAAAGCCGGTTACCAATACTGCTATAATTAACCATAACCAGCTTAAGTCGATAATTTTACGGAATATCTCGCTCTTCTTTTTCTTATCTTTCTCCAACATTACATAACCTACATCCTTCGCTAATTTTAATAAAGAAGCAGAATCCAAGCCATTATAGTAACCACGTACTTGCATGTTTTTATCAATGAGCACAAAGCGGCTTGTATGCACAAAATCGGGATTCACGGGTTCATCACTAAATTTATCTAATCTTAACTCCTCAAATATAAAATTATAAATAGAATCTCTGTTGCCCGTTAACAACCACCAATTGTCGGAAATCACGCCCATGCGATTGGCATACTCTCTTATTACAGGCACACTGTCTCTGGCAGGATCCACGGTCATGGATATAAACTGAATAATAGAAGTATCCACTATTTTTTTACGTGTATCCCCACCTTTTAAAAAGGATTGCTGCAATTTGGACATATTGGTAGTAAGCTTTGGACAAATGCTACCACAGCTTGTAAAAAATAGATCGAGGATAATAATTTTGCCTCTTTGATCATACAAGTTCACACTATCCCCCATTTGATTTACCAAACGAATATCTTTTGTGGTATGCCAAACGGTATCGCTCTGTAATTTTCCTTTTACCACGGACTGCATAACAGTGTCTGGCTCAAATGGATGCCCAGGCATAGTTACTGCAGTTTCACTCGCCGACTTTAACCATAAATAACAAATTATGGGAATGAAGAGTGCAATAATTAATCCGTAAACCGATTTTTTAGACATGCTAATTATTTAATACCCAAAGTTAAGAAACAAAAATGAGCCTCCGTTAAGAGACTCATTTATAAAAATTTAATTTAAATTATTTGTGGCCTTCTGCTTCCTTATGTTCAGCAGGCTTTGCATCATGCGTCTCTTTACCAGCTGCTCCATGTGCGCCTTCTTCTTTCTTTTCTACTTTAATAGAAGACTTTTCTTTAAAATTACGATCGTAATTGTTACGTAAGTTTTTGAAAGAATTTCCATCGGCTAAGAAAGCTATAATAAACCAAATAAATAATGCCAAAGGCACTATGATGGTCATGATTAAGTTTTTTAATTCATGCTTTAAGTGCATAAAGTAAGCAACAATATAAAATGCTTTTGCCATCATTAAAATAACAATAACACCTTTAATTGCTAAACGTAAAGAAGGTGAAGCAATACCAATCATCCAAAAACCTAAAATCAATTCCACAATTGTTAATACAGAAAGAATTATGGTAACCTTCTTGATTTCTGCAATTACATCATGGTGTTCAGCGTGCGTATCTTGTGACATAGAATATCTTTTTTCAATATTTTTCTAACTCAATCAGAGCTATAATTTGTTTATAATAAACTTGATTTAGAATTTGCATTTAATTTTGATCCTTGTCCATTAAATCTTAATGAAATAACAGATGAAACAGATGG
>JALQXE010000007.1 GCA_023263235.1 Sediminibacterium sp.
ATCTCAAGTGTGGGAGAGCATTGGGCGAACTCAACTGGGCATCTTGGCGGAACGAAAAATCAACCGAACAATCAATCGACTTAACGAGGACCTTCGGCTTTACGACAGAGAACTCAGCATCTTCAAAAGCGAAGTAATGTATGGTGATAAGTGCGATGTACCAGAAGAAGAATACTATATTGAAATAGGAAAAGCAGATGTAAAACGTGCAGGTAGAGATGTTACCATTGTATCATACAATAAAATGATGAAAGTAGCATTAGGTGCGGCAGTGGAATTAGAGAAGGAAGGCATTAGTGCAGAAGTGATTGACTTAAGAACCATTCGTCCATTAGACTGGATGACCGTTTTAACAAGTGTAAAGAAAACAAACCGTTTAGTAATTATTGAAGAACAATGGCCATTTGCTTCTGTATCTTCAGAGTTATCATATCGCATTCAAAAGGAAGGATTTGATTATTTAGATGCGCCTATTCGTAGAATTACAAGTGCCGATGCACCTATGCATTATGCGCCTAATTTAACTGCTTTAGCCATCCCAGACGTTGCTAGATCTGTGAATTTAGTTAAGGAAGTATTACGCCAGTATAAATAGGGCTAAATATCCAAAATTATCAGCGAATTCAACCTTTTATATAGTTATAAGGTAATTAACAATCTTTTTTATAAATATCCCTCACAAAGGGATATTTTTGTTATCGTAAAAACATAGTAAAACATGGGTATTGTATTATTGATTATTTATTGGCTGGGTTGGCATTTTGGAATGTATACTTTATTAAAAAAAGCAGGGGTAGATAATGCCAAAGCGCTTATTCCAATTTACAATACTTGGGAAGTAGTTAAAATATGTAAAATCAATCAATTTTGGTTTTGGTTGCAATTAGTTCCTATTGTGGGTCAATTTGTATCCTTATGGATTTCTATCATTTTTGTGATGCACTTTAAAAAAGTAAATTTCATACATCATACTTTAACAGTATTGGTGCCATTTATTTATTTACCCTATTTAGGAACCGCAGCTACTACCAAATGGTATGGAGCCGATGCGTTAGTGCATTACCACAAACCTGCCTCAAGAGAGTGGATTGATGCTGCAGTTTTTGCTGTTGTTGCTGCTACTTTAATTAGAACATTTTTATTTGAAGCTTATGTGATTCCAACCGAGAGTATGGAAAAAACTTTATTAGTGAATGACTTTTTATTTGTAGATAAACTAACTTATGGTGCACGCGTACCTCAAACCCCTTTATCATTTCCATTTGTTCATAATACATTGCCAGGTGCTCCAACTACACCTTCTTATTTAAAATGGATACAATTGGATTATGCTCGTTTGCCTAAGTTTAGAGAGATTAATAGAAACGATGTAGTCGTGTTTAATTTTCCAGCTGGGGATACCATTATTAATTTGCCAGAATTTGGCAGTAAAATGCCCTACTACGATGTTTTAAGAAGCCCCGAATTTAATGGAGATCGGGTAAAACTTCAAACTGAATTTCCTTTATTGGTGCATCCAATAGACAAGACCGATAATTATATTAAACGTTGTGTTGGCATACCAGGTGATTTAATACAAATTAAAAATGGGCAATTATGGGTAAATGGGAGTCCAGCATTTGTAGCCCCTAATGCACAAACTGAATATGTTGTTGTAACCAATGGAACACAAATTCCTGAAGAATATATTCAAGAAAATCTTGGGATCAATCCAAATGAAGCCAATGCCGATTTCCAAGTAATGCCTGATAGCCCAAATACTTATGTGATTAATATGACAGCAACAGCTGCTAGTAATCTTAGAAAGTTACCAATCATTAAATCGGTGAATGCTTATATTGAAAATAGAGTAGGTATTACTTTTCCAAATGATATTGTTCATTTTCCCTGGACCGCTGATAATTTTGGAACGATTCGTATTCCTAAAAAAGGGGATGTTATTAATTTAAATGATAGTACAATAGAATTATACCGACGTTTGATTTGTACCTATGAGCAAAACACATTAGAAAAGAAAGATGGCAAATATATGCTTAATGGAAATATAACCAACAGTTATACTGTTAAACAAAATTATTACTGGATGATGGGGGATAATCGTCATCGTAGCCAGGATAGCAGATTTTGGGGTTTTGTTCCCGAAACGCATATTGTAGGAAGGGCTGCATTAATTTGGTTTAGTTATAGTAACGCTATTAGATGGAATAGAATATTTAGTCTTATTAAATAATTAAAATGCATCAAAAATTTGAGTTTGAATACGAGGTTTTAGAGGGGATTCAGTCCTTACCAAAAGAGGACCAAGAATTATTGGAAGCAGCCCGTAAGGCAACTCAAAATGCGTACGCACCTTATTCTAATTTTTTAGTGGGGGCGGCAGCAAGACTTTCAAATGAACAAATTGTGATTGGGGCCAATCAGGAAAATGCAAGCTTCCCAGTTGGTGTATGTGCCGAAAGAGCTTTATTAAATAGCGTAGGTAGTCAATTTCCTAATTTGATAATACATTCAATGGCTATTAGTTACCAGCCAGTGGGTAAGGCTTCAAATGAGCCCATTTCTCCTTGTGGTATGTGTAGACAATCCTTATTAGATTTTGAAACTAGATATGGTGCCCCAATTAAAATTATTTTAGCAGGTATGCAGGGACAAGTCATGATCATTTCTTCAGCAAGTAATTTGTTGCCATTTGGGTTTGATGGGAAAATTTTAAAATAAATTTCAATAAGTTTCTGCAATATCTAAAATAGGGTTTGAACACCCAAAGCAAGTCTAAATTCGTGTTGTAATATCCATCTTTTTCTTGCTTTTCCCCAAGCATAACCTACCAAAGATTGATCTGTCCCTATAATTCTATGACAAGGGACAATAATGGCGATTTTATTTTTTCCATTGGCAGCAGCTGCTGCTCTTATGCATTTGGGGTCTCCCAATTTTTTTGCGAGGTCCGAATAGCTTATCGTTTTACCATATGGGATTTCATATAATTCTTTCCAAACGCGTTGTTGAAAATCAGTACCTTCTTGGTGAATGGGAACGCTGAAGGCAATTCGTTTACCTGAAAAATATTCAATTAGTTCGTCTACGCAACGATGAATAACCTCTGGTAGATTTTCTTCTGATTCCGAGTATTCAAATATTGAATCGCCTTCAAGAAACACGAGTTCAGTAATACAGTGATCGTCGGCGGTAATTTTAATTCTGCCAATAGGGCTGTGGTAAATATGTGTAACAAGCGTTTCCATTAATCTTCTAACAAATTAGCGATATCTGTTAAATCTTTTTGCTTGTACTGTAATATGGGGCTTGAAAAACATTTTGCAAATTCTAAAATGTGTTTTTTGATGATTCGCACATTTGAAAGTTGTTTATAATAATGATTCTTTGGCTCAATGTTGGATCTTGTAAAATATTGGTCAAGGTCTTTTTGAGAAAAAGGATGACCAGTGGTGCCCTCCACATAAAATTGAATGAACTCTTGCGGGTGAGGATAATTTTCTGCAGGATCCCAATCTGGCGTATAAAAAGCTACAATACACTGCTTTGGAATATTAATAAACGAAGCTTGTATTTCTAACTGACGACAAAGTTCTGCGTATAATATGGTATTTGAGAAAGCATTCCCGGTTTTTGATTGTAATGGAGCAGAAATTAAAAACTCGTCTGGTTTTTCATAATTCACTTCAACACCTTTTATTTGATAGTAGTTAAATAAAATATTTCTAAGCACATTGGCTTGCTCTAGTGGTGTTAAATAATTATTGAGTTCTAACCATATATTTCGTCTTATCTTTTCCATTTGATGTCTTAGGGTATCCAAGGACATCTCAGGAAATTGGAACTTTGTTAAGAGCAAGGCGCCTTCAAATAAAGAAGGATCAGAACCTGATTTCCATTCAATAAATGCATCTTTTAAATCCTGTAATCTTAGTTTATAAATCATTAATTCAATACGCTCCAATGTTGCTTCGTCTAATGTATTTTCCCATAAATTTTCTAAATCAGGAATAATTGGAGTACCATACACTAATAACCTGTTTTGTATGGTATTAAAGACCTCCTCGTCCGGATCGTCGATTAATGTAAATAGTGCTTTTATTTCTTTTTCGTTGACCATTTAGGATTTCTTGTGCTTTATAATACCCAAATCAACGCATTTTTTTTCACATAGTTGGGCATTAGTTATCCCAAGACTGTGGATATAATTAGGTGCTTTCCACATAATAATTTCAAATATTCTACGTTCATCATAATTTATTGGTAATTAATGGCTTAAATATCCCTAAATGGCTATCTTTAGGCAACATTCTAAATACATGCAAACAGAAACAATTGCGACCCCAAAATTTCCAGTAAAGATAAATTCTTTACATACAGAATTAAAAAAAAGAGTAAAAGAATACTTAGATCTACATGAAATAAAAGCAACTGGAAATTATAAATTATTTTCAAAAGCAATTATTTTAATATCCTTATTTGTTATTACCTACATACACCTGGTATTTTTTACCCCACCTGTTGTATGGGCAATCATTGAAAGTATTTTCTTTGGCGGCTTAATTGCGGCCATAGGATTTAATGTAATGCATGATGGTAGCCATGGTAGTTTTAGTAAGTATGCTTGGTTAAATCATTTAGCATCTTCTTCAATTAGTGTATTAGGAGCAAGTAGGTATATGTGGGGCATGAAGCATGTAACCATACATCACACCTATACTAATATTGACGGAGTAGATGATGATATTGAAGTAGGCGTATTTATGCGCATGGCACCAACTCAAAAATACCTTGGTATGCATCGTTTTCAGCATATTTATTTTTGGTTTTTATATATGTTGTTGTACATTTTTTGGATTTTTTTCGCTGATTATAAAAAGTATTTTTCTAAAAAAATTGGATCTATTAAATTGAGTGATATGAGCATTGCTGAGCATGTAGAATTCTGGGCAGTTAAATTATATCATATTGCCGCATTTGTAATTATTCCAATTTATATGCTTGGTTGGGTAAGTTGGCTGGTTGGATTCTTAGTAGCGACCTTATTTGCAGGATTTATATTGAGCATTGTCTTTCAATTGGCACATACAGTGGAAGACACAAGCTTCCCATTAGCCATGCAGCCTGATAACAAAATGCCAGATGAATTTGCAGCGCATCAAATTATGACTACTGCCAATTTTGCAACAAAAAGTAAAATTGTAAGCTGGTTGGTAGGTGGATTAAATTTCCAAATTGAGCATCATTTATTTCCTAAAGTCTCTCATGTTCATTATCCTGCTATTTCAAAAATAGTTAAAAAAGCTTGTGCCGATTTTAAATTAAATTATATTGAATATCCTACTGTTTTAAGTGCTATCAAAGCCCACTTTAACTATGTAAGATCAATGAGTAAGCCATCTTTGGTTTAATCTTTTTCATAAATTGTTTCATACAAAAAAGGGATATCATTTGATATCCCTTTTTTAATGCACTAATTCATTTATTCAGTTATGCTTTCTTTTTTCTGGCTGTTTTACGGGGAGGATTCTTTTTCAATTCTTCAATTATCTCCTTTACTTCTTCTATTGTTAAAGTTTCAACTTTTTCTTGTTGCTCTTTTGTTAACTTAAAATTGCGCAATCCCTGTTTTATATAAGGACCATAAGGACCTCTTAATAGTTGAATTTTTTCTTTTTCAAATACTTTGATTGTTCTTTCATCCTTTGCCTTTCGTTTTTCAGCAATCATAGGAGTCAATTCTTCCAAGCCTACGGTATAAGGATCCATTTCCTTATTAAGGGAGTAGAACTTCTTGTCATGCGCCGCATAAGGGCCAAAACGACCGATATTTACAGTTACTTCACTTTCTTCAAATAAGCCCAAGGTTCTTGGCAATTTAAATAATTCCATTGCTTCCTCAAAACTGATGGTCTCAATACTTTGTGAAGGTTTTAATTTTGCAAATTTTGGTTTCTCTTCTTCGTCCTGATGTCCAATTTGTACCATTGGGCCATATCGACCCATACGGGCAATTACTTTTTTGCCACTCACAGGATCAAATCCTAATTCTCTTTCCCCTTTAGCACGTTCTGCATTTTCTAAAGTATGCTCAATGGTTTCATGGAATGGGTTGTAAAATTCCTCCAACATTTTACTCCATTTTAATTTCCCCAATGCGATTTCGTCAAACTCACCTTCTATTTTTGCGGTGAAGCCAAAGTCCATTACTTTAGGAAAATTCAATTTTAAAAAGTCGGTAACTACTAACCCCAAATCGGTAGGAGATAATTTATTTTTTTCAGCACCTGTTATTTCAGATGCTTTTTCGGTAGTAATCTCGTCCTTATTGTTTAGTGATAATATTTGGTATACTCTTTTAACACCTTCTTTCTCTTTTTTCTCAACATAATTACGCTTCATAATAGTTGTAATTGTTGGAGCGTATGTAGAAGGTCGGCCAATACCTAATTCCTCTAATTTTTTCACCAAACTCGCTTCGGTATATCTGGAAGCCGGTCTGCTAAAGCGTTCTAGGCCAGTCATGCTTATGAAGTCGAGTACTTGGCCTTTGGACAATGGAGGTAAAATAGCTTCTGCATTTTCGTCTTCCTCCTCAATTTCATCATCATCTTTACCTTCCAAATATACTTTTAAGAAACCATCAAATTTCATCACTTCACCACTTGCTGTTAAAGTTTCTTTATTGGTTGAAATTTCAATTTTTGCAGTCGTCTTTTCAAATTGCGCATCACTCATTTGAGAAGCAATGGTGCGTTTCCAAATTAATTCATACAAACGATTGGTATCCGCATCATCTACCTTGGATTCATTCATGTAAGAAGGTCTAATGGCTTCGTGTGCTTCCTGTGCGCTTTCGTTTTTATTTTTAAACTTTCTAGGTTGGTAGTAATTGTCTCCAAAGCTTGAATGGATCTCTGATTTAATGGCATCCATTGCTGTTTCACTCAAGCTAATACTATCTGTTCTCATGTAAGTGATCTTACCACTTTCATATAATTTTTGAGCCAGCAACATGGTTTTGCTTACGCTATAACCTAGTTTTCTGGAAGCTTCCTGTTGTAGTGTAGAAGTTGTAAAAGGTGCTGATGGCGTACGTTTCCCGTCTTTAATAGTGATATCTTTAACCGTATATTTTGCTCCTTTACATTCGTTTAAGAAATTTTCGGCAGCACCTGCGGTTGTTAATTTTTGAGGTCCATCTGCTTTAAACTTAACTTTCTTTTTATTGATATCTAAAGCAGTAAATAGGGCACTTACTTTAAATACACTTTCGGGAATAAATTGATTGATTTCTCTTTCTCTCTCTGCAATTAAACGAACTGCAACACTTTGTACACGGCCAGCACTCAAGCTTCTTTGCATTCCAATTTTTCTCCAAAGCACGGGACTTAATTCAAAACCAACAATACGATCTAAAATTCTTCTGGCTTGTTGAGCATCTACTAAATCCATGTTTATTAAACGCGGATGTGCTACAGCCTTTTTTATTGCAGGTGCGGTGATTTCATGAAAAACTATGCGTTTTGTTTTTTTAGGATCTAAGCCAAGTACTTCAGCTAAATGCCAACTTATACTCTCACCTTCACGATCCTCATCCGATGCTAACCATACTTCTTTTGCTTTCTTGGACAATGATCTTAATTCTTTTACTACTTTTTCTTTTTCACTGGGAACCGTATATCTTGGGGCAAATTTGTTTTTTAAATCTATGCCCATATCTACCTTTTCAAGGTCACGTATATGACCATAACAGCTCCTCACTTCAAAATCATCCCCTAAAATCTTCTCTATCGTTTTGGCCTTTGCAGGCGA
>JALQXE010000074.1 GCA_023263235.1 Sediminibacterium sp.
AAAAACAAATTTTCCCTTATGATTTGTGGCATGAATTTTTGTATTTTATTTTTAAAAGAGATTTGATTGATGATAAAGTAAAACCTGAGGAACAAAATAAAGCAAAGGAATCAGGTGCTTTAACAATCCTAATGGGTGCAGATAATCATATATACTATTATGAGGGTCAGTTAAAACCTGATGCTTCAAACTTTTTATCCGCTTCTTATAATGGAGAAAACTCCATTCGTGATGTAATCATGAAAAAGAAAGCGTATGTAAGAAGTATTGCACAAGATCCAAACGATCCTGAGCATGACCTAGTTGTTGTGATAAAACCAAGTCAATATTGCACTTACAAAAACGTAATTGATATATTAGATGAAATGTCAATCAACGTTGTTAAAAAATTCGCACTAGTCGATATTTTTGATACAGAAGAGCAATTGATTAAAATTTCTGACGCGTCAGCAAAATCTTCAAGCAATTAAAAGCATTTACAATGGACATAAATAAAATATTAACCGCCGATGTTCTTGACCTCATTTTTGAGGGAAGATATAAGGAGTATGGTGCTTATGAGCTAAGAAAAACATACAATGAGCGTCTTAAAAAAGCGTTAATTGCTATGATAGCCCTTACCGTACTTTTGGCTGGTGGTGCTATTTGGTCTAACAGCGCAAAAAAATCTAAAGCTGAAATTATTGTACAGGACGTTAATTTAACGGACGTGAATAATCAGGAAAAGAAAGCGCCGCCACCACCTCCACCGCCTCCACCTCCAAAGCAAGAACCACCAAAAGTGGAATTGGCCAAATTCACACCTCCTAAGATTGTAAAAGACGAGGAAGTAAAGAAAGAGGACGAGGTTAAAGAACAAGAAAAATTAGAAGACGTAAAAATTAGTAGTATCGACCAAGAGGGTGTTAAAGTGGACGTTGTTGCCGCACCTGTGGAAGTGAGTACAGGTCCTACAGGACCTCCTGAAGAAGAAACTGATAAGGTTTTCACTTCAGTTCAAATTCCTTCTACATTCCCTGGTGGTAATGATGCTTGGGCTAAATTCCTTTCAAGAACATTGAACAGAGATTTGCCTGTTGAAAACGGAGCACCTGCTGGAAATTACAGAGTTACTGTATCCTTCATTGTGGCTAGAGATGGATCAATTTCAGACGTTAAAGCTGAAAACGACCCAGGTTATGGTACCGCTGGAGAAGCAGTTCGTGTAATCCAAAAAGGTCCAAAATGGACACCTGCAGAACAGAATGGACATAAAGTAATTTATCGTCACAGACAGGTTATTGTGTTCCAAGTTACTGAAGACTAGAGTTTAGTTCTCTATATAACAAAAAAGGCAGCCATTTGGCTGCCTTTTTTGTTATCCAACCAACCCCATCGTTGAAAGTTGATTACTTAGGTACTATTCCATTGATTAGGAATTATCTTTGTAGCATGCGTGAAAATTTGAGTACCTGGAATGATACTATTGTTGCTTTGGCAACTGCTCCCGGATTAGGAGCCATTGCTGTAATTCGTTTAAGTGGTGCTAAAGCGATTGAAATAACTGCTTCAGTTTTTTCAAAGAAAAGTTTAATGCATCAGCCAAGCCATACTGTACACTTTGGTAAATTATTAAATGGCAAGGATGTACTTGACGAAGTAGTAGTTAGTATTTATCGTGCACCAAAATCTTATACAGGAGAAGAGGTGGTAGAAATTTCTTGTCATGGCGCTCCACTCATTCAAGATGCTATATTGCAACTTATGATACAAGCTGGTGCACGCATGGCCAAGCCCGGCGAGTTTACACAACGTGCTTTTTTAAATGGCAAATTAGATTTAACGCAAGCCGAAGCAGTTGCAGATTTAATTGCAAGTAATACCGAGGCTTCAAGAAAAACTGCTTTGCATAATTTAAAAGGTGGTTTTTCAACCGACCTGCAATTAATGCGTGAAAAACTTATTAAGTTTTCGGCACTTATTGAATTAGAGTTGGACTTTTCGCAGGAGGATGTTGCTTTTGCAAACAAAAAAGAGTTAGAAGTTTTAGTACAACAACTTCAAATTAAAACACAGGCCTTATTGGATTCTTTCAAGTTGGGCAATGTTATTAAAAATGGTGTACAAGTAGCTATTGTTGGTAAACCGAATGCCGGTAAATCTACATTGCTCAATGCTTTATTAAATGAAAATAGAGCATTGGTGAGTGAAATTGCAGGTACAACTCGTGACACAGTGGAAGAGTATCTTAATATTCAAGGCGTGTTATTTAAATTAATAGATACTGCAGGTATTAGAAGCACTACGGAGGATATTATTGAACAAATGGGTATTGACAAGAGCAAGGAAAAAATTTTAGGAGCAGATATTGTTATTGCTTTATTTGATGTGAATGATGAAAGTATTGAGCAAGTGAGATCCTGGCAGTCCGAAGTGAGTTCGGACAAATTAATTTTGGTTGGCAATAAAAAAGATTTATTAAAAGACGCTTCAATTTTAATCAATCCTGCTTTAGAGAAAGTAGTGTTTATTTCGGCAAAAGAAAAGGATAATATAAAAGCATTGGAAAATGTATTATTTCAAAAAGCTGCTGGCGATGATATTCAAAAGGAAGGCACCATTGTAACCAATGCAAGACATGTTGCATCTTTGAAAAAATTGTCACTTGCTTTAAATGATGTTGAAACGGGATTGCAACTTAATGTTACAGGAGATCTATTGGCTTTAGATATTCGCCAAGCCTTACATTATTTAGGAACCATAACAGGGCAAATTACCAATGAGGATCAATTGGATTTTATATTCTCTAAGTTTTGTATTGGTAAGTAATTAAATTTATTATTTGCTATGCGTATCTTATTCATAATTTTGTTATCCCTTTTAATTCTAAACAGCGGCTTTTCACAACAAGAGATTACGGTATTTGAATCCGGTAAAGAAGGGTATGCAATTTTTAGAATCCCATCAATTGTTCAGCTCCCCAATAAAAAAATATTTGCATTTGCAGAGGGGCGTGTAAATGGTGGTGCTGATTTTGGGAATATTAAAATTGTTTTAAAAACAAGTGATGATGCCGGAAGCACTTGGTCACCTTTAAAAGTGGTTGCTTCCTATGATCAATGGCAGGTGGGTAATGCAGCTCCTGTAGTGGATTTATTGGATCCTGATTATCCCAATGGTAAAATATATTTATTCTATAATACCGGTAATGTTTCCGAACATGATTTGAGGATGGGGAAAGGGATTAGAGAGGTGTGGTATATATGTTCAACAGATGAGGGGATAAGCTGGAGTCCACCAATAAATATCACCCAACAAGTACATTTTCCTAATGGCGTGATGGAAGGTAGAATATATAAAAATGAAAAAGATTGGCGCACTTTTGCCAATACACCTGGTCATGCAACGCAATGCATGGAAGGTAAATATAAAGGCAGGATATATATTGCTGCAAATCATTCCGAGGGCCCCCTAAAACCCAATTTTAGAGATTATTTTTCCCATGGCTATTATACCGACGATCATGGTAAAACATTTAAGGTATCTACATCGCTCAATATTGAAGGAAGTAATGAAGCATCAGCCGCCTTTATTAGCAATGATCGACTCCTTATGAATGTGAGAAATCAAGTAGGTGATATCAAGTCAAGAATTGTTGCCTATAGCAACAGTGGTGGCGAAAATTTTGAGCCTGCTAGTTATGATACAAGTTTAATTGATCCTGTTTGTGAAGGCGCTTTATTGAATATAGGCACCAAAAATGGGAAATCGGTATTGGCATTTGTTAATGCTGCTGATAAATCACAAAGAAATAATTTGACATTAAAAATTAGTTTTGACGAAGGAGCTCATTGGCCAATTCAAAAGTTAATAGACGGAACTTTAGACATTAAAAAAGCAAAACAGGATTATACCGCCTATGCGGATATTTTGAGAATGGGTCGGAAAAAAATTGGTGTTTTTTATGAAAAAGAAAACTATTCCAAAATGGTATTCAAAATCGTAAAATGGTAATTAATCAAATGAAAGTTCAGAATAGTCTTTAATAAAGTGTATGATGTTCTTATATTTTGAGAACTCCTCTTTTGTATGTTCGCCAATAATTACCACTGCTTTCATCCCTGCGTTCAATGCACATTCTACCCCTTTTGGGGTGTCCTCAAATACCAAACAGTCTTCAGGTGAAAGCGCAAGTAGTTCAGCACATTTTAAAAAAGTTTCCGGATGCGGTTTGCTTTTAACTACATGATTGGCGCTTACAAGAGCATTGAAATAATGTCGAATTTGCATATTGTCAATAACGAAATCTATATTTTCGGTAATTGCTGCCGATCCAATAGCCATTTTAATTTTATGGGCGCATGCAGCTGCTAAGAATTCCACTAGTCCATTGATTAATTTCAAGTAGGGTTTGAATTCAACACGATATAATGCTTCTTTATCATTGCCTAATTTAATTTTCTCATCCATTGTAAAGCGTCCGGGAAATACGCGCTCTAATAATTCATCATTTTTGCCATAGCATTGATGTTTCATTTCTTCAAGGCTCAGGTTTCCTCCAAGGGAAAGTATTTCTCTATGCCATGCCGCAATATGATAGGGCATATCATTAACCATGGTTCCATTTAAATCAAATATAAACGCCTTGTAAGTAGCAATCATGATTGGCTTTAATGAGAGGGGTACTATGAATTAATCAATTACTTAGCGTAATGTTTTTTTGCTGCTTGCATTATCACTGCCAATTCTTTTTCCATTATTTTAGAACTTTGATAATTATGAATTCGTGCAATTGGTGAAAATGTACGGTTGTTGATGACACATTCGTACCTCACAAAAGTTTTATCGTTTCCAGCTTCTATTGCCGAAAAGGTTAATATCGCCTCTACATCATCTACTACAAATTTTGACTTGGCGTTAGAAATAAATGCATTTTGTACGTCCATGCGGCTATTTTCAAAATAAAATCTACGGTTGAGTGTGTCAATTGATTTATAGGGTATCCATTTATCCCAGTATTGAATTTGCAAAATACCCAGATGGGGATCGTTCGCCGATTGGCCAAAATTGTCATTCCCTGAAATGATGATTCGATTCGGGATATATAGGTAAATAAAGTAAATGGCAAGCACTGCAATGCTGGCTAGGGTAATTTTAAGATACTTCATGATACTTATAGTTTTTGCTTGGTTGCAAAGATACAAAGCCTTAGGGGTCCTTTTTACATGACCCGAATTTATTTATAGATTTTAAAGAATTTTCACTATTTTAGGTTATAATTTCTTGTATTCAGCATCGTTTGAAAAAATTAATTACCATATCCTTGCTTGCGCTTTTTTGCCTAAACATCATAGGCTATCGAATGGTTGCGCGCTATTATGCCGGTAAGTCTAGTGCCGATATGCAGATTACATTGGATCAGCAAAAATTCAGGGAATCGGATTTGGTGCGTTTCAAAATCCCGCTCAATCAGCCCTATATTATAAATTCAGATGGATATGAATCCATAGAGGGCAATATGGACTATAAGGGAGTGAACTATCAGTTTGTTAAAAAAAGAATATTGAATGATACTTTGGAAATTGTTTGTATTCCAAATATAACTAGAACCCAAATTTATAATAATGAAGAGGATTTGGCAAAGCAGTTATCTGATATTGTGAATACTAGTGCTTCTAAAAAATCAACGAGCCATCAGCAGTTAAATTTTTCTATTTCTGAATTTACGCAGGACCACTATTTTGCATTGTATACGCTTTTTGCATCCGCAACCTTGAAGCATACAATTGACCATACGCAGTTTTTGAGTTTTAACTATTTGCAAGATATTTCAAAGCCACCTCAGGTTTAATTTTAATTCCTCATTTTTTGGCAACAAGTAGTTAAGGTTCCTTAATTGGGACCCCTTTCTTACACTTGTAATCATTTACATGGTTCATTGTATAATGTTGCCAAAATACTTAAAAACATCATTTACATAACACAAGTGTTAATTAATGATGGGTTCTTATAAAACTCAAACACACTATGAAAAAATATATTTTTTACATTTTGATATTATCTTTCTTATACAAACAAAGCAACGCACAGGGTTGTGTAGCTATTAGAACTGTTGGGGGGTTAAACACCATGGAACATTCAATGCATAATATGATGATGCATGACAGCACGGTAACGAAAATTATATTACCCAAATGGGACTTTAACATCAGCGGCCGTTATTTTAAATCATACAAGCATTTTAATGGAACAACAGAAGTAACGCAAAGAGTTGAAGACGAAACAGATGTAAGAAATTATAGCCGCGCATTAGATATTTCTTTAGTAAGGCGAATCAATGAAAAGTGGAGTGTGGGCATTAATTTACCGCTAGCTTACAATGAAAGGACTTCGTTATACGAACATGTAAGTAATGTAAAAGGCAGTCCAAGATTTTCAACTTTTTCACAAGGATTAGGAGATATTCGTATCACCGCATATAAATGGTTAATAGCGCCTAAATCAAAAAATAAAGGAAATTTATTGGCTGGTATTGGTCTTAAGCTTCCTACAGGGAATTACAAAGCAACTGATGTATTTCATAATACATTAACAACTACCCGTGTTGGACCGGTAGATCAATCTATTCAGTTGGGTGATGGTGGATGGGGTATTAGTTTAGAATTAAATGGATTTAGAAGCATCAACAATACTTGGAGCTTATACAGCAATGCTTATTATTTAATTAACCCAAGAAGTAACAATGGTGTAAGTACAGCAAGAGGTGGCGTTCCAACTGATGCCGCAATTAAATATACTTCGGATGTAATGAGTGTGCCTGATCAATATTTATTAAGAGCCGGTACAAACTTTACAAAAAATGCGTTCACCATTTCATTAGGGGCGAGATATGAAGCCATTCCAGCTAAGGATTTAATTGGAGACAATACAGGGTTTAGAAGACCCGGAAATGTATTAGCAGTGGAGCCTGGTGCAAACTATAATTTCAAAAAGTTTAATTTTTATTTATATGCACCAATTGCGATAAGAAGAGAACGCCCACAAAGCTATCCAGATATTTTAAAGACAAATGATACCAAAGTATTCTCAAGAGGAGATGCTGCTTTTGCAGATTATAGCATTAATATAGGAATGGGGTATCGTTTTTAAAGAAAAAATTCAATTCAAAAAACCTCCTACCATTGTTTAGGAGGTTTTTTTATTCAAAGATGGATTTGTTCAAATGTTTGAATGCTTCCATAGCCCCCATAAATTCACAAGTGCGCGCACCTGCTTTATTTGCATTTGCAATAATTTTTTTCCATTCATCTAGCGATAAGTTAGTTAATTGCGAAGGCTTTAAATGAATTAATTGAAACAAAACAGCCCCCACAAATGCGTCCCCAGCCCCAGTAGCATCAACTGGAGTAATGGAAATGCTTCCAATCATTTCCAAATGATCTACTACTGAAATCAAAGTTCCATCTTTCCCAAGGGTAATCGCAAAAACAGCTTTTGTTTTTTTTCTTAAAGCAGCTGCTGCATGATGAACTGTATCGCATCCCGTTATTAAAATGGCTTCCTCATCGCTTACTTTAAAAAAATCACATTGCTCAATAAATGGCCAACACTGGTCAATAAAATTTTGAGTATTATTTTGAAACAATAAATGTCGGTAATTGGGATCAAAGCTCACAATGGAATTGTTTGCTTTTGCATCTGCAAACATTTGAGCGTATGCATTTTGTAGCGGGCCTGGTAAAAATCCTGTGGCAGATCCAAAGTGAACAATGCTGTAATCCTTTAATGTTAAATTTTCTAAATCGTTTGAACTTAATTGCCCGTCAGCACCTCTGTTAAAATAAAAATCTCTTTCCCCGTCTTCCATCAATGACACAAAAGCAAAGGTTGTAAAGAATTTGGGATCCTGAATAATCCAATCGGTATTCACTCCCATTTCTTTTAAAAGCTGAATCAGGTGATCACCAAAAGGGTCTTTTCCCACTTTAGCGACCATATCCACTTTGGCTCCAAGTGCGGCTATGGCTGCTGCAACATTTGCAGGTGCGCCACCAGCTTTCTTTAAAAAATTTTGTCCATTTGACAAACTACTGCCTCTGTCGGTACAGATCATATCTATTAACGCCTCCCCAATACATAATACTTTCATAACCCTTAATTTTTATTCACTTTATTGCCTCATGATAAATATAGTCAATTTGCAATTTTGCACTCCTAATCCATTCATTTTATTTAATACCCAAATCGTTCATTCTTTGCACATGACCACTATCTTTGCAGTCAATATATTTATTACAAGCAAATGTCTTTTCCAATATCCTATAACAAGTCCGAGGTTTTACAAGCACTTCGCTATCATTTCATAAAACAAAGAGAAATAAAGTCATTAATGATTTTTATTAATGTTTATGCAATTATTACGGCTGTCTTATTGTTTATGAAAAAGATTAGGCCAGAGCCATTTTTACTGGGCTCGATTATGTGGATCCTGTTAATGGCATTTTTTTGGTTTGTTTTGCCAAAAATGTTTTTTAGAAAAACCACCCTGTTTAAAGAAAATTGGGACTTTAACTATAACAATGAAAGGGCTACATTAGTAGGCAATTTAGGTGAGGCGAGTTGGGAATGGAATACGGTTACATATTATTTTGAGAGCCCATATTTTTTTCATTTCTATTTTAGTCCGAAAAGCTTTTTTATCATACCTAAGGAAAATATCCCTTTGGAGGATCAGCATATAATTAGAGGAATTTTGAAGGGTAAGTAATTGGCTTAGAATAACAGGCACTTTACGACTAATTGTTCGCTTTATTGACTTTAAATATGTTAGTAAAAAGGCTAAATTTTTAAAGAAATAGGCTTAAAACAGATAAAAAACCCCCAATTCTTCCACAATGCCCAAAATGTGCAAACAAAAAGGCAAATAAAATATGGCAATTTTAACAAAAAGTATATTTTTGCGCCGTAAACAAAAACTATTTACAATGTCAGACATCGCATCAAGAGTTAAAAAAATCATCGTTGACAAATTAGGCGTTGATGAAGCAGAAGTTACTAACGAAGCATCATTTACAAATGATTTGGGAGCAGATTCTTTAGACACCGTTGAGTTAATTATGGAATTTGAAAAAGAATTCAATATCTCTATCCCAGACGAACAAGCTGAAACCATCACAACTGTTGGTATGGCTGTTTCTTACTTAGAAGAACACGTTAAGTAATTTTAATTTTTTTACTGAATTAATACAATGAATAAACCGTTAAAACGCGTAGTGGTAACGGGTCTCGGCGCCCTTACTCCCTTAGGAAACTCAGTATCTGCATATTGGGAAGGACTTTTAAATGGGGTTTCGGGTGCCGATTCTATTACATTGTTTGATGCTAGTAAA
>JALQXE010000127.1 GCA_023263235.1 Sediminibacterium sp.
TGTGGTTTAGATGGACTTTCCCTCGTTTACGTGTAGATCAATTATTGAATTTAGAATGGAAATATTTATTACCTATAAGCTTGTTTAACCTCTTATTAGTAACTATGATTGCTATAATGGGTTGGCATTTTTAATATTAAATGAATTAGACAATGTTTTTGAAAGAATATATATCCGATGTATACAATGGCGTTGCTTCCTTACTAAAGGGCATGCGCAAAACTGGATACTATTTTACACATAGTAAAGAAATTATCACGGAGCAATATCCCGACAATCGTGCAACCTTAAAATTAGCCGATCGTTTTAAGGGTGAAGTTATTATGCCACATGATGAGAACAATGAACACACTTGTACAGGCTGTACTGCTTGTGAATTGGCTTGTCCCAATGGAACCATTAAGATTATTACCAAGTTTGATATTACACCCGAAGGAAAAAAGAAAAAAGCTATTGACGCATTTATTTATAGACTTGAAATGTGTACATTATGTAATTTATGTGTAGCAGCTTGTCCTAGTGACGCTATTATAATGGCACCCAATTTCGAACACAGTGTTTTTGACAGAAGTAAATTGACAAAAGTTTTAAATAAACCAGGATCTAAAATAAAGGAGGGTATTGAATAATGAATATATCATCAATAATATTTTACGCCATCTCTGCTTTAATATTGGGCGCAGGGATCTTAGCCGTTACTTCGGTAAAAATATTTCGTGCAGCCATTTGGTTACTTTTTTCATTAATAGGTATCGCTGCCTTATACTTTTGGATGCAGGTGGAATTTATTGCTGCCATTCAAATTGTAGTATATGTGGGTGGCATTGTGGTGCTCATTATATTCTCAATTTTCCTAACACAGCATTCTGGCAAAGAAATGACGAGCCCTGTATTAAGTAAAAAAATATTTTCAGCATTAGCTGCTTTATTTGGAACTGCCTTTGTTCACAACCTTATTGTTCACTATGATGGTTTCAAATATATAAGTGCAAGACCTTTTAATACCAATGTTGCTGAGATAGGAACACAAATGCTAAGTACCAACTCCCATGGGTATATACTTCCTTTTGAAGTGGTGAGCATGTTGTTACTAGCCGCGATGGTAGGATGTATTGTAATTGCTATGCGTCCTAATAATGAAACAGAAACCAAAACCTTAAGTAATAGTAAAAACTAATTAAGGAGCAAAAGAATATTAATTATGCAAGAAATACCATTAACCCAAATACTATTTGTAAGTACATTCCTATTTTTCATAGGCATGTATGGCTTATTTACACGCCGTAATTTAATTACCATGTTAATGTCTATTGAATTAATGTTAAATAGCGTGAATATAAATTTTGTAGCATTCAATAAATATTTATTCCCCAATAAATTAGACGGTTTATTCTTTACACTTTTTATTATCACCATTGCAGCTGCCGAAGCAGCCGTTGCTATAGCTATTATTATTAACCTATATCGCAGCCACAACTCTATTGATGTGGAAGATGCAACCGAAATGAAACATTAAGTCGCCAATAATTTAACTATGTCAAACTACTTTTATATTATCTGGATCCCATTATTGCCTTTATTCACGTTTGTGATTTTGGGTTTATTTGGACGCAAATACTTATCCGGCATTGCTGGGCTATTAGGCACTGCTAGCTTATTAACTTCTACCATCCTTTCTTTTTTAGCTGCTAAGCAATACTTTTTTGTTGACGGCAAAGTGAATGGAGTATTCCAAAAAATAGTAGCACTTAAATATACTTGGCTGGAGTTTTCTCCTAATGTATCAATTGATTTAGGTGTAATTGTAGATCCTATTTCTGTTATGATGCTCGTAGTGGTAACTTCGGTTTCATTAATGGTGCATGTATTTAGTTTGGGCTATATGAAAGGGGAAGATCGATTTGCTACCTATTATGCATTCCTTTCTTTGTTTACATTTTCGATGTTGGGATTAATATTATCATCTAATATTTTTCAAGTGTATATGTTCTGGGAATTAGTTGGTGTTTCTAGTTTCTTGTTAATTAGTTATTACTTTAACAAACCTTCCGCAGTAGCGGCAAGTAAAAAGGCATTTATAGTTACGCGCTTTGCTGACCTTGGTTTTTTAATAGGTATTTTAATATTAGGATTTTACGGAGGCACTTTGGATATTGGATTATTAATTGAAAGATTCACTTCCCCATCATCAGCTCAATACATAAGCATTACAGGTGCAAGCTTCCTAGGTGCAAGCATGCTTACATGGGGTTTAACATTATTATTTATGGGGGGTGCTGGTAAATCGGCCATGTTCCCATTACATATTTGGTTACCGGATGCAATGGAGGGTCCCACTCCAGTATCTGCGTTAATTCATGCTGCAACTATGGTGGTTGCGGGGGTGTATTTAGTAGCAAGAATGTTTCCAGTATTTTCTATGGATGCAACTGCATTAAACATTGTAACTTATGTGGGTGCCGCTTCGGCTTTATTTGCAGCAGTGATTGCTTGTACACAAACCGATATTAAACGTGTTTTGGCTTATTCCACCATGTCTCAAATTGGATACATGATGTTTGCATTAGGTATTTCAAAAAATGGAGGTGAACCAGGATTGGGATATATGGCTTCTATGTTTCATTTGTTTACGCACGCCTTCTTTAAGAGTTTATTATTCCTTGGTGCAGGATCGGTTATCCATATGGTTCATAGTAATGAAATGAAAGATATGGGCGGCTTAAGAAAAATAATGCCCATTACCCATATTGCATTTTTAATTGCTTGTTTAGCCATTGCAGGTATTCCTCCTTTCGCAGGCTTCTTTAGTAAGGAAGAAATTTTAACCGCTGCTTTCCATGAAAATAAAATCGTTTATGGCATTGCACTATTTACTGCAGTCTTAACTAGTTTTTACATGTTTCGTTTATACTTTAATATCTTTTGGAGTAAAGAAACACCTGCTACGCATACTCATGATCACGGCGAAGGCCCTTGGGTAATGAAATTACCATTGCTAATTTTAGCTGCATGTGCGGTGGGGGTAGGTTTTGTTCCATTCTCTGAATTGGTTACAGCCGACGGTAAAATATTAGAGACGCATATTGATTTCGTATTCTCAATCGCTCCAGTGGCATTATCGGTATTTGCTATTTTATTAGCGGCTAATTTTTATAAAAACCAAAATGAGAAATCCGATAAAATAGCAGCTGCTTTCGGCGGATTATATACCGCAGCTTATAAAAAGTTTTATGTTGATGAGGTTTATATATTCATCACTAAAAAAATAATATTCCCTTTCATTGGTCAACCCATTGCTTGGGCAGATAAAAATATTGTTGACGGCTTTATGTTATTATTAGCAAAAACCACGGCAACTATTTCAGAGCGTATTAAAGCATTTCAATCTGGAAGAGTTCAAAATTATGCCATGTACTTTTTTGGAGGTATTGCCATCCTTTCAATCTTATTTATATATATCTGGAAATAAATTAATAGTATACCACAACGCACTATATCATTATGAATTTAACATTACTAATATTAATCCCCTTACTCACTGCAGTACTTATACTGCTAGCAAAGGGTTTGCAACAAATAAGAGTTATTGGTTTAACGGGTGCTGTGGCACAATTAGGTTTGGCGGGCTGGTTGCTAAATGCCTTTTTAACCGAAAGAGCCAAGGGCAACAATACTGCTTATTTATTTGAATCAAATCAAACCTGGTTTAACGCATTAAATATTCATTATCACATTGGTATTGATGGTATAGCCTTAGCAATGATTTTATTAACCTCAGTTATAGTGGTAGCAGGAATATTGGTTTCATGGACTATGGATAAATTAAGCAAGGAATACTTTTTCCTATTGGTATTATTAAGCATGGGTGCATATGGTTTCTTTATTTCTTTGGACTTATTTACTTTATTCTTTTTCTTAGAAGTTGCAGTAATTCCTAAATTTTTATTAATTGGCATTTGGGGCAGTGGCGATAAAACAAAGAGTGCTATGAAACTCGCCTTAATGTTAATGGCAGGATCGGCGTTGGTAATGGTAGGTTTATTTGGCGTTTATTATAACACACATACTTTTGATATGGTTCAAATTTCGCAAATAGGTATACCTGCCGTTGTTCAAAAGTTCTTTTTCCCATTTGCCTTTTTAGGTTTTGGCGTGTTTGCCGCATTATTTCCTTTTCACACTTGGGTACCCGATGGACACGCATCTGCACCTACGGCTGCAAGTATGTTTCTTGCAGGCATCTCAATGAAATTAGGTGGTTATGGTTGTTTACGCATTGCAGCTTTAATGCCCGATGCTGCACATGCATATTCTTGGATTATTATTTTACTTGCAACCATTGCTATTATTTATGGCGCATTCGCCACCATGATGCAAACCGATTTAAAATATATTAATGCTTACTCTAGTATAAGTCACTGTGGATTTGTGATATTAGGTATTGGCATGTTAAATAAAACCTCCATTAATGGGGCAGTAATACAAATGGTTTCACACGGTTTAATGACTGCATTATTCTTTGCTACTATTGGTATGATTTATACTAGAACGCATACGAGAGTGGTGGCGCAGTTAGGCGGCTTGTTAAAAGCCATGCCATTTATTAGTACCGTATTTGTAATTGCTGGTTTATGCTCTTTAGGACTCCCTGGTTTTAGTGGATTCGTTGCTGAAATGACGGTGTTTATGGGCTCATGGCAAAATCCAAATGGGGCCTATCGTTTGGCAACAGTATTATCAGGAGCGTCTATTGTAGTAACGGCTGTATATATATTGCGTGCAACGGGCCGTGCCATCATGGGGCCAATAAGTACAGAGCATGCCTTACTAGCCGACGCTACATGGAATGAAAAATTAGCAGCTGTGCTATTAATAGCAGGCATCTTAGTAATTGGCCTTGCCCCATTTTTAATTAACCATTTAATAATGCCAAGTACCGATGCAATTATATTACAAATGGGAAAAGTATTGGTCTCAAAATAAAAATGTATTTAAACTACATTCAAACGAATTATAAATAGAATTTAAAAAGATGAATTATAATATATTAATACAATTAAGACAGGAGTTAGTGCTTACCGCACTTATATTCTTATTGCTCTTTATTAAATTAGGAAAAGACAGAAGCAATGAAAGTATTTTAAACTTCATTAATGTAGCACTTCTCATTAATTTAGGCTTAGGCTTTTGTTGCCATGAAACTGGTGAATTGTTTAATGGCATGTTTAATACCAATACCTTAATTGTATTTGAGAAAAACTTATTAAATCTTGCTGCACTTATCATATCTATGCAATCCTTCGCTTGGTTAAAGCATAATAAGAACCTGATTGAGTTTTATTTACTTACTCTAACTTCCTTATTAGGCATGTTCTTTATGATTTCAAGTGGCAACTTATTAATGTTCTACCTAGGTTTAGAAATGTCCACCATTCCATTGGCTGCAGCAGCAAATTTTGACTTAACAAAACGAAAATCATCTGAAGCAGCGATGAAATTAATTTTATCCTCAGCTTTTTCTTCGGGTATTTTATTACTAGGAATTTCTTTCTTGTATGGCACTACGGGTACATTGTCTTTCTCAATATTACCAGCGTTTTTAAATGGCAACCCCTTACAAATATTTGCTTTTATTTTATTAATAACTGGATTTGCCTTTAAAATTTCGGCAGTACCTTTTCATTTGTGGACCGCCGATGTATATGAAGGCGCACCTGTAGCGGTTACCTCCTTCTTATCGGTAATTTCAAAAGCAGCCGTACTGTTTACTTTGGTAAATATCTTATACAAAGTATTCACACCACTTGCAAACACCTGGTATTTGATTTTGGTATTGTTGGCTGCGGTCACTATTTTAATTGGTAATTTATTTGCAATTCGACAAGACAACTTTAAACGCTTTCTAGCTTTTTCCTCTATTGCGCAAGTAGGATTTATACTTATTGGTATTTCAGGTAGTTCACAAGCCGGATCTACTTCTTTATTGTATTTTGTTCTTATCTACATTTTTTCTAACCTGGCTGCATTTGGAGTAGTTTCTGTAGTAAGTGCACTAACAGGTAAAGAAAATATTTCCGATTTTAAAGGCTTATATAAAACCAACCCCATGCTTTCATGGGTATTGACAATTGCTTTATTCTCCTTAGCTGGTGTACCTCCTACTGCAGGTTTTTTTGGTAAATTATTTTTAATGATGGCAGGAGCCGCTAAAGGAAATTATGGGATTATTATTTTTGCCGCGTTAAATATGGTAATTAGTTTTTACTATTATTTAAAAGTGGTGAAATCTGTTTTCATGGATGAAAATGCAAACCCTATTGAAAAAATCACAATTCCAACTATATCAAAAATAGCCATGTACATATGTGTAGTAGGTGTAATTGTAACAGGACTTGCAAGTGTGGTATACAATTATATTAGCACCATTAGTTTTGGACTATAAAATAGCAGGATTAAATAATTAAGACTAAATAAAGAATAGTACTATAAATAAATATTTTATGGCAATTAATAAAAATCACGAATTTGAAGATTTAGACAATATCAAATGTTCTATTGTTGAAAAGAATGCAAGTACTGAGCGCGTTCAATTTTTAAAAAATTTATTGAGCCATAATAAATATCAAGTGGTTGTAGTACCAAGCCCAGCGCCAAAAGCAGCAGCGGCAGCGGCTCCGGCCCCTGCTATAGTTGCTGAAGGAGAAGCTGATGCAAGCGAAAAAGCAACCAACGTTCCCCCCACTCCCGAACCAGTAACACCTAGCACATTTACGGTGGGCGTTACCGACCTAAGATTCAACCCCACCAATGCTGTATTTGGTCGTTCCTTACATACACCTACTGGCCAAGTTGTAACCTTAGCTTATTGGAATCAAGAAGACACTGTCTCAGACGATACGGTACCCTATTTTGAGCATAATAAATAACTGCCAGCTGACGCTGGCTACTTTACGTATTGGATTAACCCAAAGACTTTCATTTAACAAACTTTGTTTGTTAAATGTTATTAATGCATTCGCCCAGACTGCCAGCTGACGCTGGCTACTTTACGTATTGGATTAACCCAAAGACTTTCATTTAACAAACTTTGTTTGTTAAATGGTATTGATTATTTCATCACAAACCGAAGCGAGCTTCGTTTGTTCTGTAATAATCAATACTTCAACTTCGTTGAAGTCATTTGTAGCCTCGCCCAGGATCGAACTGGGATTTAGAACTTCGGAAATTCTTGTACTAACCATTGTACGACAAGGCCTTATTGCAAATTTAGTTAAAGTAAATGAGCATTAAAATTAACCCCGCCGTAACAATACCTTTATTGCTGCTGGTAAAAATATTTTTGTTGGTAAGCTACGCATTATGCGAATGTCCTCCCAAATAGAAGAGGTATTGGATAAAAACTTAAAAATAGTAGCTACTTTGTTTTTTTGAAAGATACGTTTAAATATCTCGCTACCCTCCATTAAATCATGATAAAGGATATGCAATAAAACTGCATCATAAAATTGATGCCTGGTTTGGTGCACTTCGGTTTGCACTGCAACACCTCTTTCCAAATGATTAACAATTTGTTTTGCCTGGCATTGAATAAAATGAAACGCATAACCCGTGCTAGCTTTTACCGCATTGCCTATGGTCCCAATCACATATATGGGTGCTTTGCTTTCTGCTAAAGGCTGTGTAGTCATTGGAATGGCTCCAATTTCTTCATGAACAACATTATACGCTTGACCAGCATAATGTTGTTGTAAGTATTTTATAATTTCTTGTCCATAGGATTCGGGCTTTAACAAGGTTTTTGAAAACAAAGTATATTCAACCAACGCTTTTTTATTGGTTAAAGGCAACACATACATAAAGCCAGTTGCACCCTGCTGATTTACATTAAAATCCATTAGTCTTGCGACACTTGCATCAAAAACTGAATTTTCAAACTCCACTAAATGCCCTTTAAAGTGTTGCCATAAAAAAGGTGCGGTTTCATTTCTTTGACTAATTAAATATAAATCGTCTATTGGTAAAATACTTGAAAACACTTTTTTACCCCTTGCTGCGCCCCCATCCCATTGTACAATAGCTTGAACATGCTTATTATTTTGATATGCAGGTAAATTATTCTCTGCTTTATCTATAGCACTTATGTTTGCTTCCTGCCAGTGAACATTACTAAACTGTTTTGCATAATCAATAACATGCTTGTAAAAATCAACCCCCTGTATCATTTTGTATGAAAACGGATGAGTAGACAAATTGGTATCAAACTCATTTTTATGTACGGAAACAAAATCCCATTGTTTGCAAACAAGAGCTTCAAAAACACCTTTTTCTGCTTCCCAAAAACACCAAGTACGATCATTTGACTTTTCAAAAGACTTGTCAACCACTAATATCTTTTGATTTTTTAAGCCTGGGGATTGTAGTATAGCATATAACAAGGAAAGACCGGAACAACCTGCTCCGGCAATGATTATATCAAATACATTTTCATTGAAAGAATGGGAATTATTGTCCATTGGCTTGAATGCGTTCATCTTGACGAACCTTGTCCCAATATTTTTTTGCTACAATTAACATACCAAAGCTTTCACCTTCTTCTTTGCCAATATGCTTATGGTGCATTTTATGTGCCCAACGAATGGCTTTAATATATCGGCTATTTGATTTGGTAAACCACTTAATGCGCTGATGTATGATTATTTCATGTACAATAAAGTAA
The DNA here is from genome assembly GCA_023263235.1 of Sediminibacterium sp. The sequence continues at coordinate 8,717 of JALQXE010000127.1, forward strand.
GCAAAACCATACATGGCAATACCAGTTCCAATAGCTGCCACCCATAATGGGCCACCAAAATTTCCATAAAATATACAAGCCATACTAGGTATTGCAAATATTAAAAAGAAAGCGTCATTTTTTTCAAAAAAATGTCCAGTTGGCTGATGATGATCCTCATGTAAATACCATAAAAAACCATGCATCACAAAACGATGCGTTAACCATGTAATTCCCTCCATAATCGCAAACGTCAACAACATTACAGCTACAAATAACATACAAACAATTTATTTAATTAACAATATTCAACTGATACCATTCAGCTACTCTCGGAAACGCAATCTGAAACCAAACCGTAAACGCATTTACATTCTTGGTCATTCTAGATTTTATTTCGTCTATACTTAGGTAAAGGTAATCACTTACTTCAACACTATTGGGAGAAATGATGCCATCATAAGTGCCAACATAAACATGATCAAATTCATACTCTGTTAAACCTTGATCTAATTGTGCTTTATATGTGAAATGAAAAGCCTTTTCAATTTGTGTTGCAATACCCATTTCCTCAACCAATCTTCTTTTTGCTGCATCTGCAAGCTTTTCACCTGGTCTGGGATGGCTACAACAACTATTGGTCCACAAACCTGGGCTATGGTATTTACCCGATGCTCTTTTTTGCAACAACATATTTCCCTTGCTATCAAACAGAAAAACACTAAATGCCCTATGCAGAAGGCCTTTTTGATGGGCTTCCATCTTTTCCATGCAACCCAAAGAATTGCCATCATTATCAACCAATATCACTTTTTCTAAAGTGCCCATGCTTATAATAAGTTAAGTTGACTTCTAACACTTGCAACCCCCAGAATTAATAATTTTTTATAATCCGGGATACGAATACGCATTTTTAAAATAGAATGATGCTCCGTATTTTTTATTTTCTTATACAAGGTATAATAATATTTAAAGGCAACATACACCCCAAATCTTGCTTTTATAGGTAACAATTTAATGCCCTCTAAAGCGGCAGAAAAATCTGCTTGTATATCTTCCTCTATTTTTATTTTATCTTCTTCCCTAAAATTTGCAAAATCACAATTGGGAAAATACATACGCTCTAAACCTTCAAAATCGGCTTTAATATCTCTTATGAAATTTACTTTTTGAAAGGCCGCTCCTAATCTTTGCGCTGAAGGTCTTAATTGTTCGTACTTTTCTTTGTCTCCATCACAAAATATATGCAAACACATTAACCCAACCACTTCGGCACTACCATAAATATAATTTTGATATGCTTCTGCGTCATACTGCTGTTTACTCAAATCCATTTCCATGCTGTTAAAAAAAGCATCTACCAAATCATACCCAATGTTATACTTACGAAATGTAAGTTGAAAACGATGCAGTATTGGATTTAAACTTACGCCTTGTTCAATAGCGGTGTATGTATCTAATTTAAATTGAGCCAATAATTTAGACTTTTCATAATCATGGAAAGTATCCACAATCTCATCGGCAAAGCGAACTAATCCGTAAACATCATATATGGGTTGACGCAAATCCTTATGCAATAATTTAATAGCCAAAGAAAAACTTGAACTATACATTAAAGTAGTTTTTTTACTTGCTTCGGCAGTAACTTGATTATATAATTGAAATGACGACATATTTAATACTAGTTATAATGTTGGTTAACCAATTCAGCAACCACCTCCCCGCTTATTAAACTTGGAGGCACTCCGGGTCCTGGAACGGTTAATTGACCAGTGTAATATAAATTATTTATTTTTTTACTCTTACAAGAAGGCTTTAAAATTGCCGTTTGCATCAAAGTATTTGCTAATCCGTAGGCATTCCCCTTAAATGAATGATATTCCGATATAAAATCCGATACAGCAAAGGATTTTTTATAAACGATTGAGTCTGAAATAGATTGACCAAATCGCTCCTCCATTCTAGCCACTATTCTCTTGAAATATTCGTCTCTTATAGCTTCGGTGTCACCTGTTAAGCCTGCCGCTATAGGAATTAATAAAAACATGTTTTCATTACCCGATGGAGCAACAGTTGGATCGGTTACGGATGGAAAACTGGCATAAAACAAAGGGTCTTTTGGCCAAGCAGGATGCGTATATATTTCTTGTCCATGCACACCAAAGTCCGTATCAAAAAATAAATTATGATGTTGAACACCCGTTAATTTTTTATTAAGTCCTACATAATATAAAATAGAACTTGGCGCCATTAATCTTTCATTCCAATATTTGTTGGTATAAGATTGATATTTTTCGTCAATTAATTTTGTTTCTATATGGTGATAATCTCCTGCTCCCACAATTACATCAAATTCATATTCCTTTTGCGCTCCGGTTATTTTATGTATGGTTCTTGCCGATTTTGCAACACCATTCACTACTTCTATTCTTCTTACTTCTTCCCCAAATTGAAATTGAACACCTTGCTCTACTGCCACTTTATACATTCCTTCTACTATGCTAAACATCCCTTTTTCTGGATACCAAGTACCTCCTTTAATATCGGCGTAATTCATTAATGAATACAATGCAGGCGTATGTTCAGGTAATGCACCTAAAAACAAAACAGGAAATTCCATGATAGATTGAATATAAGGATGCTTAAAAAAATGTGCAACATGTTTTTTCATGTTTTTGAATATATCCAATTTGAACATACCCTTAATTACATCCCATTCTATAAACTCAAACAATGACTGACCAGGCTTGTGCACTAATTTTCCAACACCTACTTCATACTTGTATTTTGCTTCCTCCATAAATGCATCCAAAGCCTTAGCGGCACCGGGTTCTACGGATTCTAATAAATCCTGCAACTGCTCATAATTAGCAGGCATATCCCAGTGTGTATTTTCAAAATATACGCGATAGGAAGGATCTAATCTTTTTAATTGATAATAGTCAGCAACTTTTTTTCCAAATTTGGAAAAGTACTTTTCAAAAACATCGGGCATCCAATACCAACTTGGCCCCATGTCAAAAACGAAACCATTTGTTTCAAATTTTCTTGCTCTTCCACCAGGTATTTCATGTTGTTCTATCAGGGTTACCTGCCAACCTTTCTGTGCTAGAAAACTAGCAGCAGAAAGACCAGCAAATCCGGCACCTATTACTAAGACCTGTTTTTTTGGGGAAGGCATAATGAGATTAATATCTTGCGATTTTTTGTTTTAAAATTTTTCTTGCAAAGTGAATTCTACTTTTGATGGTTCCTAATGGTTCACCTAATTCCTCGGCAATTTCATTGTACTTATAGCCTTCAAAATACAAATTAAATGGTATTCTAAACAATTCAGGTAACTCAAATATCATTTGATTTACTTCACGCATATTTAAATTGGTAACTCCTTGATTCAACACTTTTGTATGTGTTTGATCAATGATATAATCATTGGGAGTATTATCTAAAACTACCGATTGCTTTGAACGCTTGCGGTAATCATTTATAAAAATATTACGCATAATAGTATACAACCATGCCTTAATATTGGTACCCACATTGTACTTGTCTTTGTTGGAGAAGGCACGAAACAAGGTTTCTTGAAATAAGTCCTTAGCGGACTCATGATCCTTGGTTAAATTCACAGCAAAAGGCCTTAAAAATTCGGCGTTTTCGGTAAGTAGTAAACTAAATTCGGCGTTTGACATTTCTTTTTGTTTAACATTTAAATAATAATGCTAAACAAAAGTAAGTAGAAGAAAGGATATTTTGTTTAAATATTTCAAATATTTATTAAACAAAATGGGTAAAACTAGCTAAACTGTTGATTTTCTTAGCTTTATATGTAGCTATAAGGTGGACAAAAAGCTCATTGTCTCGGATAAAGACTGCATAATACGAATATGATTAGCCACTGGACCTTTGTACTCTTGCATCATTATCCCAGTTAACACAATTGGAATATTACTATTGATCAGGGTTAATTGTTCCATGAACTTGTTAAGCTTAAATCCTTTTGTAGGCGCTGTAATATGGGCGTATAAATAATCTACTTTCTTGAATTCAGTTAAATATTTTAGGTCTATTAATGGAACATTGGTTCCCAAATAGTCTACATTATAACCCTTTGATTTTAATAAGAAATGTACAAACAAAAGACCAATCTCATGATACTCTCCTTCTGGCATAAACAAAACTATCGTCTTTGCATTCACAAATGACTTAGGCAATTTTTCAATCCCTAAAATTACTTTTTGTCTAATGATGTTAGATGCCAAATGCTCTTGTGCAGGGTTGATATGATTGGTTATCCAAAGAACACCTACTCTTTCTAAAAATGAAAATATAATTTCAGTGATTGTTTTTTCAATCCCTTTTTGAGCAATATAATTGTCTAATTGTCTTTCAAAAGAAATCATGTCCAAGGATACCATATCCTTGATAAGCGCATTCACCACACGCTCTTTTTCTGCATCTAATTGATTTAATCCAAGAATTTTTTCCTCAATTTCAGACGTACTCATTTTGTCGATATGAGAAATCTTGAACCCGTATTTGTTAAGAAGAGATACGTTTAAAATTACCTTGAGTTCATCCGCTGAATAGGATCTAATATTGGTTTCAGTTCGCTGCGGTTGTAAAAAACGGTAGCGCTGCTCCCAAATACGAATAGTATGGGCTTTGATCCCTGAAATTTGCTCTAAATCCTTGATGGTATATGATGACATACTGCTAAAACAACAGAAAAGTAGAAAGGTTCAGTAAAACCCTACTTTTTTAAATTTCTTAAATATTCACCATAGCCGCTTTTCGCGTATTTATCGGCTAAAACCATTAGTTGTGCTTTATCAATAAAGCCCATTCTAAAGGCAACTTCCTCTATGCAACCTATCTTCTGGCTTTGACGTTTTTCAATAACACGCACAAATTCACAGGCATCGGCAAGTGATTCAAAAGTGCCTGTATCTAACCAAGCGGTTCCTCGGTTCATGATACCCACTTGCAACTGCTTGCGTTCCAGGTACACTTTGTTTACATCTGTGATTTCATATTCCCCTCTTGGTGAAGCAGGGATATTTTTTGCAATCTCTACTACCTGGTTATCGTAAAAATACAAACCAGGCACTGCGTAATTGGACTTAGGTGCTTTTGGTTTTTCTTCTAATGATAAAGCATTGTTGTTATCATCAAATTCTACAACACCATATCGCTCAGGATCGTTTACTTCATAAGCAAACACCGCTGCGCCATTTACATCATTAAATGATTGTACGAGTTTACTAAATCCCGCACCATAAAAAATATTATCACCTAATACCAAAGCAACCTTGTCCTTGCCAATAAAATCGGCACCAATTACAAAAGCTTGCGCTAATCCATTAGGCACTGCCTGCACAGCATAAGAAAATTTACAACCTATTTCAGCACCATCTCCCAATAATCTTTTAAACTGATCGCTATCTTCAGGGGTAGTAATAATTAAAATTTCATTAATACCCAATGCGTTATTGTTTGTCTTTGATTGAACCGAACCAACTATCTCCGA
>JALQXE010000130.1 GCA_023263235.1 Sediminibacterium sp.
TGCAGCTTTGACGCTTCCACCATATAAAATTGAAATTTGATCTGCAATAGCTTGGCCATATTGTGCAGCAAATAACGAACGGATATAGGCATGTATTTCTTGCGCTTGTTCGCTACTAGCGGTTTTACCAGTACCAATAGCCCAAATAGGCTCATAAGCAATTACTACTTTAGTAATTTGGTCTGCCGATAAATGAAACAAAGAATTTTTTAATTGATTTTCAACAAAACTATTCTGTGTTCCAGCTTCGCGAATTTCTAATGGCTCACCACAACAAAATATTGGGGTACTTCCTGCTGCCAAAACAGCATTGGTTTTTTCTGCTAAAAAAGCATCTGATTCGTTAAAATATTCTCTTCGTTCTGAGTGCCCAATTACAATATGATTAACACCAACAGATGAAAACATAGGTGCTGAAATTTCTCCCGTATAGGCACCATTTGCTTTAGGATGACAATTTTGCGCTGCAACAAAAGCATTCTTTTTGCCTGCTAATTTTTGTGTGGCTAAGGAAATATAAATAGCCGGAACTGCAAAAATAGCCTCTTGATGGTCCGATAAATTATGTTCTGTAGCTAATAATGCATCCATTAAATTTTCAGCTTCCGAAACACTTAAATTCATCTTCCAATTAGCAGCAGCAATTTGTTTTCTCATATTTTAAATATTTGTAATATTATTACGCTTTATTTTGCCGTGCAAAGGTAATTAAAAATAAAATGAAACTTGCCTTAAACAAAGGGTTTTAAGCAGTTAATTGATGCAAATGCAACAAAATTTGCTGCTCTTCTTCGGTAATACTGGAACCCTTTAATTTTTTCCAATTTTGGATGTCTTCAATTACTTTTTCAAACTGATAGCCTGGTAGTATGCCCCAAGTAAAATTGGGAAGGTTTTTTGGCAACAACCCATTGCCAAAAATATTAGCACTAACGCCTATATAAGAGCCCGTATTTATACTAGACTGTATCGCAAAACGAGTATAATCCCCCACTAACATGCCCATTTTTTGACCAATTGTTTCCCATACTTGCTTTGACTCATTCCACATTTGTATAGATCCAGCGGTGTTTTTTATATTACTATTACAAGTGCCAGCACCCAAATTACACCAATATCCAATAATGCTATCCCCTAAATACCCCTCATGTCCCTTATTTGAGTAACCCATTAGGATAGAATTTTTTATTTCACCTCCCGCTATACAAGCTGGTCCAATAGTTGTACTTCCATAAATACTGGCATTCATTTTAACCACTCCTTTAGCACCTAAAACAAAGGGGCCTCTTATACTAGCGCCCTCCATCACAACTGCTTCTTTACCAATGTATATTGGACCTTCTGTTGCATTTAAATTTGAACATAAAATTGTAGCACCTTCTTCAATAAATACCTGATCCTCTTGAATGATCCTATTAGAACTATGTGGTTTAATTTGTTGCTTATTGGTCTTGACCCATTCAAAGTCTCTTTTTATAAAACCACCCTGCAATTGTATTAAATGAATGGGGTCATTTATAAATTGTGCACTTGGATAATTAATGGGTTTAAATATGGCTAATAAAATATTAGCTAAGTTTCTTTCTTTGGAGCAAGTTGCAATCCATTTCCCAGATGCACTTACCAATTTCTCACCTTCTTTTAACTGATTTATTTGTTGAATTAATTCAGCGGTTGGGATACAGGTTACATTTACAAAAAATAAAGGCATTTCTGTTTTTAAAACAGGTTGATCTGGATATAAAATTTGTAAATAGTTGGCAGTAAAGACCCCTGCTTCTTCTTTAAAATATTGCTCCCACCTTTCCTTAAATGTGAAAATGCCCACTCTACAATCCGCTAATGATCTTGTTAAAGTAAAGGGATAAAAATTTTCTCTGTCAGGAATGTCAACTAATATGTAACGCATGAGCTCAATTTAAGCAACAAATTTAAACTAATCTACTATTCCGCTTCCTCATTTCCTAACAGATGTTTATTTATTGCTTATTTTTGTTTTCTAATATAATTACAATGCAATTTGGATATTTTAACTACCCTAGTCCAGCCAATGAACCTGTTTTAAATTACGCCCCAGGTTCACCCGAAAAAATAGCTTTAAAAAAAGCGTTGGCAAGTTTAAAAAAGAAAACTTTAGACATACCAATGTATATCAACGGTAAAGCAATAAGAACTGGAAAAAAAATTAGTATTCATCCTCCCCATGAAAACAAGCATGTACTTGGATACTTTCACATGGGTAATAAACAGCATGTACAACAAGCCATCAATGCTGGATTAAAAGTGAGGACTGAATGGTCAAATATGAGTTGGGAATCAAGAGCGCATATCTTTTTAAAAGCAGCGGACTTATTAGCAACGAAGTATCGTTTCGAAATGAATGCCTCAACAATGCTTGGTCAAAGCAAGAATGCATATCAAGCAGAAATAGATGCTGCTTGTGAATTAATTGATTTCTTAAGATTTAATGTTCATTTCTTAAGTGAAATATATAAGCAACAACCCGTGTCGGCACCGGGGATACATAACCGTATGGAATGGAGAGGATTAGAAGGATTTGTTTTAGCTGTTACTCCATTTAATTTCACCGCCATTGGAGCTAATTTACCTAGTTCTGCTGCAATGTGTGGAAACGTTGTGGTATGGAAACCTTCGGATGCACAAATATATTCGGCTCAATTATTCATGCGTATTTTAAAAGAAGCAGGTTTACCCGATGGTGTTATTAATATGGTTTATGTTGACGGTCCTGTTTTAGGAGATGTATGTTTTAAACATCCCGATTTTGCTGGGGTTCACTTCACAGGTTCCACAGGTGTGTTTAATCACATGTGGAAACAGATTGGTGAAAACATTAGTACTTATAAAACTTATCCTAGAATAGTGGGTGAAACAGGTGGTAAGGATTTTGTAATGGTTCACCCATCTGCTGATGTGGATACGGTCGTAGCTGCTTTGGCTAGAGGTGCATTTGAATATCAAGGACAAAAATGCTCAGCTGCATCTAGAGCTTACTTACCAAGTAATATTGCTGCTGCTGTTAAGGAAAAAATAGTAAAGGCAGTCCAATCTATGAAAGTGGGTACAGTAGAAGATTTTTCAAATTTTGTAAATGCAGTTATTAGTGAAGCCTCCTATGATAAAATTGCAGGTTACATTAACAAAGCAAAAAAAGATAAGAAAGCAAAAATTTTAGTAGGTGGCAATTTTAGTAAGAAGCTAGGTTACTTTGTTGAACCAACTGTCATTGAAACTTCTGATCCCAAATACCTTACTATGTGTGAGGAGATTTTTGGTCCGGTACTTACTATTTACACCTACCCTGCATCAAAGTTTGAAAAAACCTTAGAACTTGTAAACAGTACTTCAAAATATGCTTTAACGGGTTCCATTATTTCACAAGATCGTGGAGCGATTGAATTAGCAACTGACAAATTGCGTCATGCAGCTGGTAATTTTTACATAAATGATAAGCCAACTGGAGCAGTTGTTGGTCAGCAACCCTTTGGTGGTGCAAGGGCTTCTGGAACCAATGATAAGGCTGGAAGTATGTTAAATTTATACCGTTGGTTGAGTGCCAGAACCATAAAGGAGACCTTTAATCCCCCAACTGACTACAAATACCCATTTTTAAAAGAAGCATAAGGCTGTTTTTCGTCCATTTTTAATACGAAAACAGTATATTTGCGCTCAAAAATAAAGGACTGTGGCCCAAAATTTTTCAAAAGAAACCTACCTGTATTGGTATGAATTGATGCAATTGATTCGTCAATTTGAATCCAAGTCGGAAGAAATGTATAAAATGGCTGGTAAAATCCGTGGATTTTTCCATGTTTATAATGGACAAGAAGCAATTGCTGCAGGTTGTATGACCGCTACTAATCACGAAGATCCATTCATTACAGGATACCGTGACCATGGATTGGCTTTAGCCAAAGGAATGAGCCCGAATGCTGCCATGGCTGAATTATATGGTAAAGCAACAGGATGTTCTAAAGGCAAAGGTGGAAGCATGCACTTTTTTGACAAGGATAATTACTTTTTTGGTGGACATGGCATTGTGGGTGCTCAAATAGGTACTGGTGCTGGTTTAGCTTTTGCTGAACAATACCGTGGTTCAAAAAATGTTGTACTCTGTTTCTTTGGAGACGGTGCAGCACGTCAGGGTATGTTGCACGAGGTTTTCAATCTTGCAATGCTTTGGAAATTACCTGTCGTATTTATTTGTGAAAACAATAACTATGCAATGGGTACTTCTATCGAAAGAACGAGTAATGTAATTGATATTTATAAATTAGCAGACGCGTATGAAATGCCAGGAGATAAAATTGATGGCATGACAGCAGAAGCAGTGCATGAAGGTGTAGCACGTGCTGTAAAGCGCGCGCGCGAAGGAGGCGGTCCTACACTTTTAGAGATGAAAACCTATCGTTATAAAGGGCATTCAGTATCTGACCCTCAAAAATATAGAAGCAAGGACGAAGTGGAAGAGTATAAAAACCAAGACCCAATTACAAAAGTTGCCAATACAATTTTAACGAACAAATTCGCAACGGAAGCAGAATTAAAAGCAATAGACGATAAAATTACAGCCATCGTTGAAGGTTCTGTGAAGTTTGCAGAAGAAAGCCCTTGGCCAGATGATAGTGAGGTGTTGAAAGATGTTTACATTGATCAATCCTATCCATTTATCGTTGACTAATAATTAAAAAGAAATTTACAATATAATATCATGAGTGAAATAAATCAACAAGAACAAAACAATTCAGCGGTTTTCTTTAAGAATAATCAAAAACAAATCACCACTTTTTTAGTAGTGTTGGTATTGTCACTAGGCGCTTATTACGGCTATGAGCTTTTATATCAAAAGCCACGTGAAACAAAAGCTGCTGATGCAATGTTTGCAGCAGAAAACTATTTTTTCCAAGATTCTTCTAAACTAGTTTTAAATGGAGACGGAACCAATAAAGGTGTTTTGTATATCATTAAAAATTTTAGTGGAACAAAAGCCGCAAACCTAGCTAAATATTATGCGGGTGTGAGTTATTTTAAAACAGGTGATTTCAATAAATCCATTGAATATTTAAAAGACTTTTCAACAGATGCATCTCAAATTCAAGCCATCGCTTATGGTACATTAGGGGACGCCTATTCTGAATTAAAAAAGAATACCGAAGCATTGGATTACTATAAAAAAGCAGCTGAGCATACACCAGAAGATGAAATCATTTCTGCTGAATACTTATTCCGTGCTGCGCAATTGCAAGAAGTTTTAGGTAAAAATGATGAGGCAGTTGCTATTTATAAAGATATTAAAGCAAAATACCCTAAAACGGAAATTGGCCTAAATATTGACAAATTCATTTTCAAGTTGAAAGTACAGCCATAAGCTACTTTCTTAACACTTGTACTAAAGCATTCTCCACATTTTGTTGAGAATGCTTTTTTGTTTCTGCTTGTTATTTATATACAATTCGTATTTTTGACCATGACCGTTCAATTATTTGTCCCTTGTTTTATTGATCAGCTGTATCCTGACGTTGCTTTTAGTACTATTAAAGTATTAGAAAAAGCAGGATGTACTGTAAAATACAATGAACAACAAACCTGTTGTGGTCAACCCGCTTTTAATGCTGGATTTTGGGGAGAATCAAAAGATGTTTGTACCAAATTTGTTCAAGATTTTGATAGTGCCGACTACATTGTAAGCCCTAGTGCTAGTTGTACTGGTTTTGTTAGAAACAATTTTGGTAAAATTTTTGAAAACAATGCATTTCAAAGTCCCGCAAAAAAAGTAGCCAATCAAATGTTTGAACTTACCGAATTCTTAACCAAAGTTTTAAATATAACCGATTTGGGTGCTGCTTTTAATGCAAAAGTGACATATCATGATAGTTGCGCAGGATTAAGAGAATGTAAAATTAAGGAAGCTCCAAGAACCTTGCTATCAAACGTAAAAGGTTTAGAATTGGTTGAAATGAAAGACACTGACGCTTGTTGTGGATTTGGAGGAAGTTTTGCTGTTAAATATGATACAATAAGTATTGCGATGGCCGATCAAAAAATTGAGAATGCAATTGCAACAGAAGCCGAATATATTGTTAGTGGTGATATGAGTTGCTTAATGCATTTAGACGGTCGCATAAATTATAATGGTCAAGCCGTTAAAGTAGTACATATAGCCGATGTATTGTCCAGTGGTTATTAATTAATATTGTTCGCTCAACATTTTCAATTTAATCTTGTTATAATTATTCAAAACACAATTGTTATGGCATATTGGTTAATCAAATCTGAACCATTTAAATATTCTTGGGATCAATTTGTAAAAGACAAGAAAACATTTTGGGATGGTGTGCGAAATTATGGTGCACGTAATAATTTGCGTTCAATGAAAAAAGGGGATTTGGCTTTTTGGTACCACAGCAACGAAGGCATGGAAATTGTTGGAATTGCAAAAGTAGTAAAGGAAGCCTACCAGGATCCAACCACCGAAGAAACAGCTTGGTTGGCTGTGGACTTTGCTCCACATAAAAAATTAAAACATCCGGTTAAATTAGCCGATGTAAAAGCCAATACCAATTTAGCTAATATGGCCTTAGTTAAACTAGGTCGTTTATCAGTACAACCCGTTACAGATAAGGAATGGCAGGAAGTAATGAAAATGAGTGAAGGCTTATAATATTCGCCCAACTAAGTAAAGAATATGTAGCCAATAAATATGGCTATAATTACGCCAATAATATCGGCAAAAATGCCAGCCCATAATGCGTATCTTATTTTTTTAATGCCCACACTTCCAAAATACAAGGCTATAATATAAAAAGTGGTATCAGCAGAACCCTGAAATATTGAAGCTAATTTACCTACAAATGAATCTGGCCCTTGTGTTTGAAAAAACCTAGCGAGATGTAACCCCACACGTCACGGCAAAGGTCGATCAGGATAGTGTTGGCACGTGCAATCGCATCAAACAACTCTGCGATAGAGTCGTGCGGCTCGATTTGTATCGTGTATGGATTAAAGCTTAAACCA
>JALQXE010000169.1 GCA_023263235.1 Sediminibacterium sp.
AAACAGGAAAGGGACACGGTACGGATATGGCGGTATTAATGGGCTTAATGGGGGAAGATCCAATATCAACAGACACTTCGTTGATAACTGATAAAATGGAGGCAATAAGAAATTCGCATACTATTTTATTAAATAGAAAAATACAAATCAATTTTGACACCAATATTGACTTATTGTTTTTAAAAGACAAATCTTTACCTCATCATCCCAATGCCTTACAATTCATAATAAGCTTTAAAAATGAAACAAAAACATTTACTTATTATTCTATTGGAGGTGGTTTTATTGAATATGAATCAAAAGAGGGTGAAATCATTACACCACAAACGGACACCGTAATTGATGTTCCTTTCGATTTTTATACGACCAATGAATTATTACATTGGTGTATGAAAACAGGCATGTCCATTAGTGAAGTGGTGAAAGAAAATGAAAAAACAATTTTATCAGAACTAAATATTAATGAAGGTCTTTCACATATTTGGCAAACCATGTTTACATGTATATATAAGGGCTGTAATACCGAAGGGGTTTTGCCTGGTGGGCTTCAGGTGCGTAGACGGGCTTTTGATTTAAACAAACAATTACTAAACAATCAATCCATCATTGATGAAAAGGATTGGATGGAAAAGATTAAGCAAGGGGGGAATGATTTTAGATATATTTTAGATTGGGTGAGTTGTTTTGCATTGGCAGTGAATGAAGAGAATGCAAGTTTTGGAAGAGTCGTAACGGCACCAACCAATGGTGCTGCTGGAGTAATTCCTGCAGTGATGATGTATGCTCAAATTTTTTGTAATAAAAATACCCAAACTGATATTCGTACTTTCTTAATGACAGCGAGTGCTGTAGGCGCATTATTTAAAAGTGGAGCAACTATATCAGCTGCTATGGGCGGATGTCAAGCTGAGATTGGTGTTTCTTCTGCCATGGCTGCTGCAGCCCTTACTGAACTATTAGGAGGTAATCAAAAACAAAGTTTGATGGCTGCAGAAATTGCAATGGAGCATCATTTAGGATTAACCTGTGATCCAGTTGGTGGCCTTGTTCAAATTCCTTGTATTGAGCGCAATACGATGGGTGCCATTAAAGCCATTACAGCGGCACAATTGGCATTACAAAGTAAACCTGATTTTGCATTGGTGAGTTTAGACAAAGTGATAAAAACTATGTGGAATACTGCACTAGATATGAGTGCTAAATATAAAGAAACAGCCGATGGTGGTTTGGCAATACAAATTCCCATTGGTTTAGCAGAATGTTAAACTATAATTCTCCTTCAACAAATTCGTGATTAGAATAATCCTTTATCACATCGTATAAGGTTCCTCTTTCAATGGGTTGTCTTTTTACTTGTTTAATAAGACCTACCAATTGTTCAGTTGTCATAGATGGAATTTGTTCCTCACTGCCAGCCATTGAATAAATTTTAGTAGTATCATCAATGGTGCCGTCAATATCATTTACCCCGTAACTTAAAGTCAACTGTGCAATATCTCGGCCTAACATTGGCCAATAAGCTTTTAGATGTGAAAAATTATCCAAGTACAATCTTGAAACAGCGTACATTTTCAAATCATTTGCCATTGTAGATTCTGGAATATGACTCATGTCATTTCCTTCATTTCTAAATTTCAATGGAATGAAAGTATTAAATCCTTTTGTTTTATCCTGTAACTGACGTAAACGTTCCATGTGATCTATGCGATGTTCATATTTTTCAATATGTCCATATAATAAAGTTGCATTGCTATGCATGCCAAGTTCATGTGCAGTTTGATGTATTTCTAACCACTGATTGGCTGTTGCTTTATCGGCACAAATTTGTTCACGAATTTCTGGATGAAAAATTTCGGCACCGCCACCTGGCAGAGAATCCAATCCTGCTTCATGTGCCAAGCGCATACCTTCTTTTGTACTTACATTGGCTTTTCGGAACATATATTCCAGCTCAACGGGGGTAAATGCTTTTATATGTAAAGAAGGTCGATGTGCTTTAATTGCACGCATCAACTCTAAAAAAAAGCTTAAAGTTAGTTTTGGATGTACGCCACCAACTATATGTACTTCTGTTACTGGTTTGCCATCGTATGATTTAACAATATCCAGCATTTGGTCAATGGTTAATTCCCAGCCTTCTTCCTTGTGGGCATATAATTTAGAGTATGAGCAAAATTTGCAAGAGAATACGCAAACGTTAGTAGGTTCAATATGAAAATTTTTATTAAAATAAGTTTTGTCGCCGTGTAAAGATTCTCTTTTCCAATTGGCTAACGCACCAACATAGGGGAGTGATGCTTTTTTAAATAAATAAACGCCCTCGTCAAACGAAAGGCGTTCATTATGAATAACTTTATTTCCTATTAGTTGTAAACGGTTGTCATTTTCTGCACCAATAATTACCTCAATTTGCTTCGTATTCATAACTACTTTATTAGTAGTGCAAAGTTACAAATTATGGGCAGATTTTAATATTAAATTAACCAATTAAAATACCCGCTATGCTTGCAGATAAGTAGGAGGCAAGTGTACCAGCAAGCAAGGCTTTTAACCCTAATTCAGCTAGGTCCTTTCTTCGGCTTGGCACCAACTCTCCAATACCTCCAATTAGCATTCCTACACTACTAAAATTAGCAAAACCACAAATTGCAATGCTCACTATGAATAACCCTTTTTCTGTAATAATTGGCACTGCCTTACTAGTTAAACTTTTAAATGCCACAAATTCATTGATTGTTAATTTTTGTCCTAGTAAAGTTGCCGCACTTTGTATATCGGAATTTGGAATTCCCATGGCCCAGGCCATTGGATAAAATAGCTTTCCAAATAAATAATTTAAACTTAAATCCAAATGAGCATTAAACAAATGTCCAATTTTCAATAAACTCCAATCAATAAATGCAATTAAAGCTATAAATCCAATTAACATGGCAATTACATTCATGGCAATTTTAAAACCTTCACCAGCACCGTGTGTAATGGCGTCAATGGTGTTGCTATATTGACTTTTTACTTCTAATTTAACCTTACCCATGGTTTGAGATTCCTCTGTTTCTGGGAATAAAATTTTGGCAATCACTAAAGCACCAGGTGCAGCCATTAAACTGGCTGTAATTAATTTAGGCGCTAAATCCATCCCTGCTTGCGCTCCCATATTGGCATAAACAATTAATATACCTCCAGCTATACAAGCTAAACTTCCGCTCATACTAGCCAATAATTCACTCTTTGTCATTGAAGGTAAATAAGGACGAATCATTACCTGTGCTTCCACTTGTCCAACAAATGCACTTGCTACATTACTCAATGCTTCGGCTCCGCTAACACGCATTATAAAATTCATGGCCCTTGCAATTACTGCAACAATTCTTTGCATAATGCCAAAATGATATAACAGTGCTACCAATACACAAACTAAAATAATGGTAGCGGTAACATTAAAAGCAAATACAAATCCTCCATTGGCAAAATCGGCTACACCACCTGGTGTTGTTGCAGAAATTCCGCCATATACAAAGGCTGCCCCCTGACGTGAAAACTGTTCAATTTTACCCATGCCTTTTCCTAACATTTGAAAAAAACTGGTTACTGCTGGAATTTTTAATACTAAAATACCAATGACCAACTGTAGGGCTAAACCACTAAAAACCAATCTATAATTGATATTCTTTTTGTTATTTGAGAACAAAAAAGCTATACCTAATATTAATATGATACCAATAAGGCCTTGAAATTTTTCCATCGTTAAATATTGTGAGGTCAAGATAAAAAAAATCCTGCATAAATGCAGGATTTGAGTAATTCTTTATATGAATTGTATTTTTATAAATGTGCTTGTATTTTTTTATCTAATACAGCTTTTGGAACAGCACCAATTTGTTTATCTACAACCTGACCTCCTTTTACAAATAAGATGGCAGGGATAGAGGTAATACCAAAGTTCATACTTAAGTTAGGATTTACATCCACATTCACTTTACCAACATTCACTTTTCCTTCGTATTGAACTGCTAATTCCTCAATAACTGGACCAATTGCGCGACATGGTCCACCCCATTCAGCCCAAAAATCAATTACTGAAAGCTTATCACTTTCCATTACTACTTGTTGAAAATTTGCATCTGTAAATTCTAATGCCATATGATTTATTTTAATTTGTTATTGTAACAATTGTATAGGTCAAAAATAGTTCCAAACTGTTAAACCTGCCCATTTGACTTTTCCACTTATTCAATTTGTCAATGGGGACAAATTATCTGCCAAAGCCGCATATTAGCTTACTAGATTCACTTTTACTCCTAATTCAGGGGTTTTGTCCAAGAATTCCACCAATTCGTCGTTCATTAAAAACCCCTTTTCTAAGGTTAATAAACTGGCTGAAATTTGTTCACGAGGTTCTATGAAAGTGACTTTAAAGGAAGACTTACCAGGATTTTGCTTTAAGTTCTTTTCAAAAAAGGCAATAATATCCTCATTTAAATGGGCAGGGTGTAGCGTGATCTCAATGGAACGGGTTTGATGCTGTTTAACCATTTCTAATAGGGACATGGATTGAATTTTAAATTCAAAATTATTGGGTTGGTTAAATCTAGTTCTGAAGGATCCGTTGATATAAACTTTTTGTCCCACCTCTAAATAATTTTGAAACTTAATGTAGTCCTCACTCCATAAAATAAAATCGGTTTTACTAGTGAAATCCTCAATTACAAAGGATCCAAAATGCTTACCGGTTTTTGTGATTCTATGTTGAACATCGGTGATAAGACCAGCGAGTTTAAAGGGTTTTCCTACATTGTTAGGGAATGCAGATAAACTATCTCTTACTTCATTAAAATCAATGATGTTTGTGAAATTATAATGCCGCATTTCAAAATTAAAATGATCTAGTGGGTGACCACTCATAAAAATTCCAGTCACATCTTTTTCATGCTCAAGGGTCTCTGTTAAAGTCCAAGGTTCACATGTAGCTAATTTAGGAAGTGGTACTTGCATAGCTGACGGTAAATCGCCAAATAGGGTATTGGTGGTTCCACTACTCATTGCTTGTGTGGCTTGAGCATACTGAATTAATTTTTCCAAACCATTGGCACGATCTCCATCCCCAACATGAAAATATTGTGCACGTGAATATTCTTGGAAACAATCAAATGTTCCAGAATAGGCTAAACTTTCTAATGATTTTTTATTTACTGCTCTTGACAATACTCTTTTAATGTAATCCACCATATCCTTGAAAGGACCATTTTTATCTCTCTCAATTATAATAGCTTCAATAGCTGCTTCACCAACGCCTTTTAATCCACCTAATCCAAAACGTATTTGTCCTTGTTTATTAACCGAAAAACCTTTTAATGATTCATTAATATCAGGACCCAATACTTTAATGCCCATTCGCTTGCACTCCTCCATAAAGAAGGTGATTTTATCAATACTGCCTGCGTGATTTAATACTGCCGACATATATTCACCAGGATAATGGGCTTTCAAATAAGCAGTTTGATATGCAACAAAAGCATAACAGGTAGAGTGCGATTTATTAAAAGCGTATTGAGCGAATGATTCCCAATCGGACCATACCTTATCTAATACATTTTCGGGATGTCCGTTTTTTACTGCACCTGCAATAAATTGGGCTTTCATTTTATCAAGTACCGACTTTTGCTTTTTACCCATTGCTTTTCTCAACACATCTGCATCACCTTTTGAAAATCCGCCTATTTTTTGACTCAACAACATTACCTGTTCTTGATAAACGGTAATACCATAAGTATCTGCTAAATATTCCTCCATTTCTGGTAAGTCATATTTAATAATCTCACGGCCATGTTTACGTTCAATAAAATTTGGGATATACGCCATTGGACCTGGACGATACAAGGCATTCATGGCAATTAAATCGGCAAACTTATCTGGTTTTAAATCACGTAAATGCTTTTGCATACCCACGGATTCAAATTGGAATGTTGCATTGGTTTCGCCACGCTGATACAATTGAAAAGTTTTTTCATCGTCCAATGGAATATTGTCTAGGTCAATTTTAATACCATGATTTTGATTAATTAATTCCAATGCGGTTTTTAAAATGGAGAGGGTTTTAAGACCCAAAAAGTCCATCTTAATTACTCCTGCTTCTTCAATCACCGATCCTTCAATTTGTGTAATCCAAAGGGTAGAGTCCTTGGAAGTAGCCACCGGCATAATTTCCGTTAAATCCTTGGGGGCAATAATGATACCTGCTGCATGTATACCGGTGTTTCGTATAGAACCTTCTAATTTTTCGGCTTCATGCAAAACAGTAGCTCTTAAATCGGTGCCTTTATATATTTCTCTTAGTTTTTTAATGTTATCTATGTCTTCCGATTGATAACCTTCTTTTTCTGCTAAAGATTTTTCACCCTCTTTTGCCGTAATAGGGGCATGCAAACAACGACCCAATTCCGTTCCTGGTTTATCAGGCACTAATTTGGCTAATAAGTTTGATTCTGATAATGGTAAATCCATAACTCTGGCCACATCCTTAATACTACTTTTAGCAGCCATGGTACCATAGGTAATAATTTGTGCTACCTGTTCTTTTCCATATTTTTCAACAACATAATCAATTACTTTCTGACGGCCTTCATCATCAAAGTCCGTATCAATATCGGGCATGGACTTTCTATCAGGGTTTAAG
>JALQXE010000190.1 GCA_023263235.1 Sediminibacterium sp.
TGAAATCTTAATACCAAGAGTAAAAGCAAAGTATAAGAAATACGCTAAGTTATTTAACAACGACATTAAGTATCATATTAATCCAACAGGTAAGTTCGTAATTGGTGGACCACATGGTGACACGGGATTAACGGGTCGTAAAATTATTGTAGATACTTATGGTGGAAAAGGTGCACACGGTGGCGGTGCTTTTTCTGGAAAAGATCCAAGTAAGGTAGACCGTTCTGCAGCATATGCTACACGTCATATTGCGAAGAACTTAGTAGCGGCAGGCGTTGCAAGCGAAGTATTGGTACAAGTTTCTTACGCGATTGGTGTTGCGAAACCAACATCTATCAACGTAAATACATACGGAACTGCTAAAGTAAAATTAAACGATGGTCAAATTGGTAAATTAGTAGAAAGCATTTTTGATATGCGTCCTTACTTTATTGAGCAAAGATTAAAGTTAAGAACCCCAATGTATAGTGAAACTGCTGCTTATGGTCATATGGGTCGTAAGAATGAAACAGTAACTAAAACATTTACTACTCCAGATGGTAAATCAAAAACTATGAAAGTAGAGTTGTTTACTTGGGAGAAATTAGATTATGTAGCGAAAGTGAAAAAAGCTTTCGGTTTAAAATAGTTTATTAAATTGTATAAAAGCCCGTTCCGATGATTCAGGACGGGCTTTTATTTTATAGACACTTTAAAATGGAAAATAAACCTCAAAATCAAATGAATCCTTGGAAGAAATTAGATAGTCAAATGATATATGAAAATCCCTGGATTCATTTAACCGAATACAAAGTAATTACACCAGCTGGTACCGAGGGTATTTATGGTAAAGTGCATTTTAAAAACATTGCAATAGGCATTATTGCAATAGATAAAGAAGATAATACTTATTTGGTTGGTCAGTATCGTTTTCCTTTGGATTTATATAGTTGGGAAATTCCAGAAGGTGGATGTCCTGAAGGAACTGATTGGTTAGCGGCGGCAAAAAGAGAATTAAAAGAAGAAACTGGGTTTGAAGCGAATACATGGACCGAAATATTAAAAATGCATGTATCCAATTCAGTTTCTGATGAATTTGCGGTGGTTTATGTAGCTGAAGATTTAACTGCTGGTGAAGCTACGCCTGAAGAAACGGAAGATTTGAAAGTGATAAAGATGCCTTTTCAGCAAGCTGTTGATTGGGTGATGGAAGGGAAAATTACCGATTCCATATCGGTTGCGGCTATATTGAAATGGGCATTGTTGAAAGCGCAGTAAAAACTTTAACTTTGACAAATGCAGGAAAGAAATAATAGACCAGAAAGAAAGCATAGTGGACCAAGAAGATTTAGTCCACGTCCAAGTTTTACTACGGAGCGTAAATTTATTATTGGTCGACAACCTTTATTGGAATCATTGGAGTCTGGAGCCAATATTGAAAAAATATTGATACAGAAGAATGCACAAGGTGAAGGTTTGTCAGAAATAAAACAATTTGCGAGAGAACATACTATTCCTGTTCAGTTAGTTCCTATTGAGAAATTAAACGGCATGACCAAGGCCAATCATCAAGGGGTATTGGCATTTATTTCAAATGTTAAATATTTAGATTTACAAGAAGTAATTGATTTTGTGGTGGCAAAAGGCGAAACGCCTTTATTTGTAATGCTAGATGGCGTTACCGATGTTAGAAATATTGGTGCAATAAGTAGAAGTATACATTGTTGTGGTGCGCAAGCATTAATTATACCAGACAAAGGGGTGGGTGCCTTAAATGAAGAAGCTTTTAAAAGTAGTGCAGGTGCATTAGAACATATACATGTTGTTAGAGTAAGTAGTTTATTAAAAGCAGTTGATGATTTGCATTTAAATGGCATTCAAGTTTTTACAAGTGAAATACGTGCCGATAAAAATGTGCATGAACTTGATTTTAACGTTCCCTCTTGTATTATAATGGGAGATGAGGGAAGAGGGGTGCAGCCTTATTTAGCAAAGGCAGCTGATTATTTTTTTAAAATTCCCATGGCTACCAATTTTGATTCATTTAATGTATCGGTTGCTGCAGGCATCGTTTTGTATGAGGCCATGAAACAGCGTTTATTTCCGGCAACTAAATAAAAATTCAATGAGTGCGCTAAAACTAAAGTTGACACTTGATGCAAAGCCTGCTAGTAATAAGATTAATTATGGTGAAAAAATCATGTTAATTGGGTCTTGCTTTACAGAAAATATTGGAAGTAAACTCGCCGCTCATTTATTTGAAACTTTCGAAAATTCACATGGAATTTTGTTTAATCCAATAAGTGTTCAAAATGCGTTAACAGATGTAATAGCCAATAAAAAATACTCCGCAACAGATTTATTTCTATTAAATGATGTATGGAATAGCTGGCATCATCATAGTCGCTTTTCTGGTATTACACAAGATGCATCTTTGGAAAAAATAAATGAGTCAATTCAAAATGCTCATGATTGCTTAAAATCCGCACAACATTTAATTATTACCTTAGGTTCGGCTTGGTTATATACTTTAAGTGGAGATCATACAAATAACAAAGGGATGGTGGTAGCCAATAATCACAAAGCCCCATCCAATTGGTTTGAGAAAAGATTATTACAGCCTAATGAGTTACTTGTTAATTTACAACAATTAATCACATCGTTGAAGGGCTTCAATCCCAATTTGCATATTGTTTTTACCATCAGTCCTGTTCGACATTTAAGAGAAGGATTGGTTGAAAATAACCGTAGTAAGGCAGTGCTTATTCATGCAGTACATGAATTAGTGGCAAACCAATCAAATATTGATTATTTCCCTGCTTATGAATATGTGGTAGATGACTTAAGGGATTATAGATTTTATGCAGAAGATTTAGTGCATCCAAATTATGCAGCCACGCAATATGTGTGGGAAAAGTTAATAGAGACATATATGAGTGCCGAGGCTCAAATAATTATGAAACAAGTGGCTGAATTGCAGTTGGCATTTAATCATAAACCATTTTTTAGTGGATCTCAGGAGCATCAAAAGTTTCTCCATACCTGCGTTGATAAAACGTCTCATTTATTGTCGACCTATCCATTTTTACCTTTACAAAAGCACTTGCAGTTTTTTAAAGACCAAATTGGCAAATAATTACTTAATTTAGGAGTCTAAATTTAACGTATGCGCATATTGCCATTTATTGCTTCAACACTCGCAACCGTTGGGCTTATTAGTGTATTAAATATTCAGTTAAAAACCGGTAAGACCCTAACTCCAAAATTGGGATATTTTTTATCACCTCAACAGGGGTTTTGGAAAAATGCCGAAAAGGTTGGGGCAAGTTTTGATGCCAATATTGTAGCCAAGGATTTAAAAGGAAATGTAGATGTTTATATGGATGATAGACTTGTTCCTCATATTTATGCGGACAATGATGAGGATGCCTATTTTGTGCAAGGTTACTTACATGCAAAATTCAGATTATGGCAAATGGATTTTCAAACGCGTGTAGCATCGGGTAGATTAAGTGAAATTGCTGGTGCCGATAAATTAACCATAGATCGTTTTTTTAGAAGATTAGGAATGGTATATGGAGCAGAACAAACCGAAAAATATATTAATGAAAACAACCCAGTAATGAAAGCAACAGTGGATGCTTACACTGCTGGTGTAAACGCATATTTAAAACAATTGTCTCCAGAAGAAATTCCTTTTGAATATAAATTAATGAATTACCAGCCAGAAGAATGGTCGCCTAAAAAAACATATTTATTCTTAATGTTTATGTCCTATGATTTAACAGGAAGAGCAGCAGCAGCTGATTTACAATTAACCAATACAAGAGATTTTTTAGGTTATGATTTATTTGACAAACTATATACCAATCAGCAAGATTCATTAGATCCAATTATACCCAAAGGAACAAGTTTTGCAGAAGCAAGTATTAAACCCACTAAGCCAGTGGGTGCTGATTTAGCTTATTTAAAAAAGAAAGAGACAACTGATGAAGCACAAAATATTTCATCAAGTCCTGAAGCACCCGATAAGAACAATGGAAGCAATAACTGGGCCGTGGCAGGGAGTAATACAAAGTCGGGCCGTCCAATTTTATGCAGTGACCCCCATTTAGGATTAAATCTTCCTTCCTTATGGTATGAGGTTCAAATAACTACTCCTACACATAGCACTTATGGGGCAAGTTTTCCAGGCTCACCAGCGGTTATCATTGGCTTTAATGATAGTTTGGCTTGGGGGGTTACCAATGCTGGGCGTGATGTTTTAGATTATTATGATTTAAAGTTTAAGGATAGTACTCAAAAAGAATATTGGTTTAACGGATCTTGGCAAGCGACCACCAATAGACAAGAAGTTATAAAAGTAAAAGATAGTGCGGACGTTGTTGAAAATATCGCAATGACACATTGGGGCCCTGCTATGTTTGATGCGCATTATCAAAATGAGCAATCCATGGGACGAAATCTTGCCGTTAAATGGACAGGGCATAACGCTTCTACTGGAGTGGAAACTTTTTACAAATTAAATAGAGCAAAAAATTACGATGATTATATTGGAGCCATTAATTTATGGAAATGTCCTGGACAAAATTTTGTTTTTGCAAGTAAAACAGGAGATATAGCCATTAAACAACAAGGAAGTTTTGTTGCAAGATGGGATCGTCAGGGAGATTTTATAATGCCGGGTGAGGATAGTAGTTATGATTGGCAAGGTTTTATCCCTAATGAAGAAAACCCAATGATCAAAAATCCAGAACGAGGTTTTGTAAGTAGTGCCAATCAAAAGTCGGTTGATTCTACATATCCTTACTACTTAGGTACTGCATCTTCATTTCCTTTGTATAGAGGTATTAGTGTTAACAAGCATTTGGCAACCATGAATCAAATTACCGCCGAAGATATGCAAGGGCTTCAAACCAATAATTATAATGTTTTTGCAGAAGTTGCAAGACCTGCTTTGAACAAATTCATTGATATAAATGCATTGAGCAGCGACGCACAAAAAATGGTTAAAGAAATGAATAATTGGGATTTATACAATCATGAAAATTCAAAGGGGATAACTATTTTCAAACTCATTTGGGACAGTGTGGAAAATGCAGTGTGGGGGGATGAATTGGCCGGAGCAAAAGTGAAACTTACAAAACCAGAGGCATATGTTTTAGTGGATCAAATGAATAAGGATAGCAATTTTATTGTAGCTGATGACATTAGGACAAAAAATAAAGTAGAGACTTTAAAAGAACAGGTTAACTTGGGAGTAGAGCATGCAACTAAGAAATTACTTGAACTTGAAAAAGAAAATAAAATAACCTGGGCAAGTTTTAAAGCTACGAGTGTAAACCATTTAACCAAAATCCCAGCATTAAGCAGGTTGAATTTGCCTATAGGCGGCGGCGTAAATATTATTAATGCAACTACGGAAAATCATGGACCTAGTTGGAGAATGGTGGTTCATTTAACCGACGAGATTGAAGCCTATGGTTTATATCCAGGAGGACAGAGTGGAAATCCAGGAAGTCCTTATTATGATACTTTTGTGGATTATTGGGCAGCTGGAAAATATTATCGACTATTGTTTTTGCCAAAAGCAAAACTCATAGCCAATGAAAGAACCAAATGGCATATCCAGTTTAAAAATGCCTAAAATAAAACGCTTACTTTATAAATATTTTTTATGAAAATAACAGAATCAAATTCAATGAAATTCTTAGTAGGCACTTTGGTGTCTGCTTTGGTAACATATGCTATTGGCTTATATGGGAACCTTCCATGGTGGAGCTTTGCAATATCAAATTTTATCATAGCCATCTTAATAACTCAAACACCTTTTAAATCATTTTTATCTGGTGCCCTAGGAGTAGGGTTAACTTGGTTAACATTGGCAATGATCATCGATCAGCAAAACCATCATTTATTATCTGGTAAAGTAGCTACTATTTTACCATTAAATGGATCATATGTTGCATTAATTGCTATAACCGCTTTCGTGGGTTTTTTAATAGGAGGCCTTTCTGCATTGGCGGGTAGCTATGTAAGAAAGACCGCTTAAAAGTAAGCACATTATAAATTTAGGGAGGAGAATGACGAATATCATTTTCCTCCTTTTTTTATACTTTAATATTTGCATATCTTTGTACTCAATTTGCTTAACCTGTAATTGAGCTTAAATTTTTTTTTATGTCAGTATTGCACAATCGTGTCTCCAACCAAGTGTTGAAGGAAAAGTTGTATGAGGAAACATTTCCAAGAACAACCATCAGTTTTTATCAGTATTTCACTATTCAAGATCCTCTAGTATTTAGAGACGAAATATATCGTGCCTTAAATGCTATGAAAGTTTTTGGACGCATTTATGTTGCAACAGAAGGCATCAATGCACAAATAAGTGTTCCATCGCATAATATGGAAATGTTTAGAGACTATTTATATTCTTTCAAGCCTTTAAAAGGTTTGCGTTTAAACATTGCAGTAAATGATGATGGAAAAAGTTTTTGGGTTTTAAAAATAAAGGTGCGCGAAAAAATAGTAGCTGACGGTATTGAAGACCCTAATTTTAGCATGGAGAATAAGGGGAAATATGTAAACGCGCAAGAAATGAATAATTTGTTGGCAAATGAGGATACAATAGTGATAGATATGCGCAATCATTATGAATATGAGGTTGGACATTTTGATAAAGCCATTGAAATTCCGTCTGATACATTCAGAGAACAATTACCTATGGCTGCGGAAATGATGAAGGACAAAAAGGATAAAAATATTATTATGTATTGCACGGGGGGTATTCGTTGTGAAAAAGCAAGTGCTTATATGTTGCACCAAGGTTTTAAAAATGTTTTTCATTTAGAAGGCGGTATAATTAATTACGCCAATAAAATAAAAGAGGCTGGGTTAGAAAGTAAATTTAAGGGCAAGAACTTTGTGTTTGATGATAGGTTAGGTGAAAAAATTACTGAAGATATAATTGCGAAATGTCATCAGTGTGGGCAACCTGCGGATACGCACACGAATTGTAAAAATGATGCATGCCATTTATTATTTATTCAATGCGAGGAATGCGCTAAAGCATTTGATGGATGCTGTACTACTCAATGCAAGGAAGTGTTCCATTTGCCAATAGAGGAACAAGAAAAATTAAGGGCCGGCAAGAAAAATGGCATCCAAGTATTTAACAAAAGTAAACAAAGATTAAGACCCAAATTAGGCGTAGATATTGAGGTGAAATGATATTTAAAAGTATTTCAAAATGCTATATCAGATGCTTAAGGGAATCACAAACTAAATTATAAGTTTCTTCCTCAGACTTTGCATCTGGTGTAAAGGGTGCGCCAATTACTTTTTCGTAAAGTTCAATATATCTTTTTGAAATGGTGTCAATCCATGCATCGCTCATTTCGGGGACAGTTTGGCCTTCCTTTCCCATGAAATTATTTTCAATCAACCACTCGCGAACAAACTCTTTACTTAATTGCTTTTGTTTTTCTTTTTTTATTTGACGTTCTTCAAATCCTTCAGCATAAAAATAGCGAGAAGAGTCGGGGGTGTGAATCTCATCCATTAAATAAATGGTGTCGCCAATTTTACCGAATTCATATTTGGTGTCAACTAAAATTAACCCTTGTTGTGCAGCAATTTCTTTTCCTCTTGCAAATAGGGCTAATGCATATTTTTCTAAAATTGACCAATCTTCGGCACTCGCTAAACCTTGTTTTATAATTTCTTCTTTTGAAATATCTTCATCATGCCCCTCGCTTGCTTTAGTTGATGGCGTAATGATCGGGGTTGGGAAAAAATCATTTTCAACCATGCCTTCTGGTAATTGAACACCGCATAAAACTCT
>JALQXE010000039.1 GCA_023263235.1 Sediminibacterium sp.
ATCCGCGTTTGGCAGAATTTGATTTGACTAAAATCGCGGCTGCTTTAGATGGTAAACGTGATAATCAATTTAAATACTTGAGGGAATTTATAACTAGGATCAGCTACGTTAATTGAGTATGATCTACTTAATGTAGCTGAAGCTGAAGGACGGTAAGCATTTACGTCTGGGTTAAACACATTGGTGTTAAAGTTTTGAAAAGATCCAAACAATGCCATACCTGAGTTAGACGCTTGGTTTGAAATCCATACAAAAGGAGGTGCACCTTGGAATAAACCAGCACCACCACGAAGTTGTAAGGTTTGATCACCGTAAACGTCGTAGTTAAATCCGAATCTTGGAGAAATTTGAACCGCAGCATCAGGAGCAGCTCCCGTGTTCGCGTGAATACCATTGTAGAACTTAGATAAGGTATCTACAACTGGGTTGTATAAGAAAGTGTTGTAGAACTTAGAGTAATCAAAACGCACACCATAAGTGATTGTTAATTTATCTGTAGCTCTGTATTTGTCTTGTAAATAAATTCCTGATTCAAAATCTTTAGGTCCTACTAATGGGAAAGCACCACCACCTAAAGTATAAGATAAACTGTATTCAAGCGATTTTGTACCTAAACCATTTGCTGAGTTAATGAAATCATTTAAAGAAGCAAAACGGTAAGTACCTTGATAGTTAGGAGAGAAACCGTTCAAGTATTTCTTAAATGAAGTTTGTGTTCCTACAGTGAATTCATGTTTACCTGCATATACAGTTAAGTTATCGTTAAATTGATAAACGTCGGTATTTAATTTATTTCCATAAGTAAACAACTCATGACCAAATGAAGTGAATGGTTTACCATTACCGTCTAAGATATCCACCATTGGGAAGTTAGGATTAGAAGTTAATGCATTTCTGTAGTCTCTTAAAGCAGTATAACCTACTTGTAATTTGTTACTTACTTTGTTGCTGAACTTTGTATTTAACTCCGCAATAAAAATGTTTGCGTTATTGTTAATTTCATAACCCGCACCAAAAAATGGCATTGCAGTTACACCTGCTTGTCTTGTTGAAACAGATCCACTGTTTGATGGTGGGATTTGGTTTGCAGATTTTAAGTAGTTATACTTAAATGTGAAAGTATTGTTTGCATCAATGTTCCAATCCAATTTCACAGCTAAACGCTTAGATGAAGCAACATATGAATATCCTTGGTAAGCACCTGGATCATAGTTGTACTTAGATTTTAAGAATGATGCTAATTTATTTAAAGAATCGGCGTTTGCTGCAGAGATAGTAGTACCGTTCGCTGGATTACTAGCACTAGAAGCCTGCCATGTTGTACCTGGAGTAGTAGTTGATTCTTGTTCACCGTTTACAAAAAGGAACAATTTGTTTTTAATAATTGCACCACTAGCAGTGAAGCCTTTTAAATCATAGCTATAATCTTGCTTTGGAACCTTAATAGTATAAGGAGCAGCGTTTACTTCGTAACCCTGCCAATCTTTATTTTTGAAATATTCATAAACCGATCCAGAGTATGTATTCGTACCACTTCTTGTTACAGAGTTGATACCACCACCAACGAATCCGCCATTCTTAACGTCGAATGGAGAAGTGTTTACTTGAATTTGCTCAATCGCATCAATTGATACAGCGTTTTGTCCTGTTTGACCTCCAATATCACCTGATAAACCAAATGAGTTATTGAAGTTAGCACCATCAATAGTGATGTTGTTTAATTGAGAACTTTGGCCACCAAATGATCCACTATTGTAAGTAGGTGTTAATTTGATGATGTCCTTGTAAGAACGAGAAATAGTAGGCAAACTTGTGATTTGATTTCTACTAAATGTTTCTTGAGAACCTGTACGTGCGTTATTGAAAATCTTGTCTTGCTTTTGTGATGAAACAACTACTTCTTTTAAGCTGCTGTTAGCATCTACAAGCGCGAAATTAGCTTTGTATGTTTGACCTAAAGACAAGGTGATATCATCTTGTTTTTCGGTTTTCATACCAACGAAAGATACTTGTAATAAATATGGACCACCAATTTTTAAGTTGGTTAAGTTATATCTACCGTCATTACGACTTGTAGTTACATACTTGGTTCCAGTTGGCTGGTGAACTGCAGTGATAGTTGCACCTGCAACACCTGCATTTCCCACAGTGATTAAACCTTGTATTTCCGATGTTGTTTCTTGTGCGTTTACTTTAATAACTGAGATTAAAATAACCAACAACATTGACAAAGCTTGTTTTAAAACACTTTTCATTTTGTAAGGTATTTGTTTATGATATTTAAAGGGCAAATTTAAACTAAAACTTGTTAATAAACTACTGTTATCCTTAACAAATCGTTAACTATTATCATCCAATGATAATAAGGAATAAATATAAATAATATTATATTTTTAATATATATATAAATAATTGTTTTCCTATTATTTATGTATTATCAAATTTATACTCAAAAAATATAACAGATTGATTTTTAGTGTTTTAATAAAATTGACTGTCGAATTTAGTAAAAAAAAGCCATTATTCTAGGTTCACCAGCAAATCATAGATTTTTCTAGCAATTGAATCCTGAGAACTTGACGCGTAATAATATTGGTCTATCTGTTGAACGGGGATAATTCTTTTTGTGGAACTGGTAATAAAGGCCTCTTTCGCAGTTTTCAGCTCATCTACGTGAACAGCTCTTTCTTCCACTACAAGTCCATTTGACTTGCACACTTCAATGATATTTTTACGGGTGACCCCCTTTAGCATTTGCTCATGTGGGGTAACCAATATATTTTGTTCGGTCACTAAAAAAAAGTTGGACCTAGGGCATTCTCTAATAATTCCATTATTGTGGTATAAAATATCATCCGCACCCTGCTCTTTCATCCAAGGTTGTAAATACACGGCCATTAAATAATCGGTAGATTTTACTCCAGCTATTTGTCTTTGATAATTATAGCTAGCTAATTTGATTCCTTTTTCAGGCAAAGTTAAAGTTGGTTCAGCTAGGGGTGCTTGAATAATTATTAAATGAGGATGTTCAATGGTATAACCATCAGGAGCATCACCACCTGCAATAATCATGCGTATTCCAGAATAAGACAATCTATTTTTTTCAATAAGCGTTGTTACAATATTTTTTATTTCTTCTCTTGATTGAGGAATCATTAAACGCATGGTTGCTGCAGAATGAAAAAATCGATCCAAATGTGCTTCTATAAAAAGCGGCTTGTTCCCTGCAACCCTTAAAAAATCAAAAATCCCATAACCACGTTGTACCAACAAATCAGTTACCGGAACGCCTGCATCGCCGATTGGAACAATTTTATTATTTACAAAACAAAATAAAGACATAGATATTTTTTTTATTATGAAAATATTAACTAACTAATACAAAAGTAGAACGTTATACCATTAATCTTATTGTTTAAATTGTTGTCAAACAGGTTATAAACTAAAACTAATGTTATGAAAAAGAAAATTCGTTTTTATGCAATTTCGTTGGCTTTGTTTATGCTAATGATGTCTTCAGAAATTAGTCATGCACAAAGAGGTCGTTCAAATACGCGAATTAGTGCCAATTATTATAGTAAATCATTCAATAGTCCAATATACAGAAACACAAGCCATAGCCATAGCTATAATTATAGGCCAACTACATACTATTTTAAAAGACCCATAAGCTACAGCAGAATTTTTAGACTTCCTTCCAATCACTTAAGGCTATCATTTGGGGGCAATCCTTACTACTATTCAAATGGATTGTTTTATGCTAATCGTGGACTTTTTTATAACTTAATTCGACCGCCCTTTGGAATTAGATTAAGCTATTTGCCTAGTGGTTACTGGTCCTTAAATTATGGAGGATACCCCTATTACTATTACAGTGGCGTTTTTTATCAAAACACCCGAGACAATCAATACCAAGTTGTACAAGCACCCGTAGGAGCAACAGTACCCTCTATTCCTAAAGACGCTAAAGAAATAGTAATAAATGGACAATTGTTATATGAATATTTGGGCACTTATTACAAACAAATTGTTGATAATCAAGGTAGGATAAATTATGTTGTACAAGGAAAAGACGGCGTATTAAACACCAACCCGCAACAAGAGGTTACACTCGATAATGAAAATGTTACTAATTCAGCCACATCAACAAATTACTCCCCTAATATAGGAGATGTTGTTTTGCAATTACCAAGCCAATACAAAATAGTTGTAATCAATGATAAGAAATTATATGTGACACCTGAAAATATTTACTACGAAGAATTCATAGAAAATGGGACTTTAAAATATAAGGTAGTCGGTAAATAATTTATTTATACAATTGGTTAAATAACATTTTATAAGTTCCATGTGTTTGAGCACGGAATGTAATTTCTGGACCAAACACAAATAATTTACCCTTTCCCACTTTTGCTTCAAAAGCTGCTACCCCGTCTTGCAAATAAGCTTGACCAAATGCCCAGCCACTTCTTAAAGTTAAAGCAGAAGGATACCATGCTAAGGGTGTCACTACTTTTTGCGCAATTGCATCGGGTGATAATTTAAAAACGGGACTTGAAGAAAAATAAACGTCCGCTTTATTATTCATTCCCCAATTAGGTGCATAGTTATTATCCACCGCCACCTGCATAACACTTCCGGGGATATAAAATTTTTCACCAGGTAAGTTTCTTTCAGTTCCATTCACCATTTCTACCAATGCATTTCTTACTGGCAAATTTAAATGATACGCTAGGTTGGCACTTGAACCAATGGTCACCACCTTTCCTCCATTATTTAAAAATTGTTGAATGGCTGGAATTGATTTTTGAGCAGTGATACTTCCTAACTGAGCAGTATACATTTCTGGGATTTCATTTTCTTTGGGTGCTCTTTCTTCCCAAGATGATGATTGTCCCCTTAATGCCGGAATTGCACCTTCTACAAAAACAATTACATCATATTTATCATTTAAATTAGCTGCATCAATTTCTTTAGCATATGTTAAATTAAACGGAAAATGATATTGTTCAAAAATCCATCTTACCCATCCCGATGACATAGATCCTCCATATCTATCCCATAAAGCAATACGTAAAGGTTGAACTTTGTTCAAGGTATCCATTGGTTTTGTTGTGACGCTTGTAAAAACAACGCCGTGCTCATTACTTAATTTTGAAATGATAGATTTAAATTTTGTAAAATCACCAAACTTTTCTTCATATCCTACATAATAGTTATCCTTGTTTTTGTAAATACTTGCGCCTTCTTTTAATAAGTCATTAACCACTTTATAGGATGCATTATCATTTGTAGGAAAATTATATCCATATGTATTTAAAGTAGAATGCACAATATTTCCTTTAGGTGATTGTACTGCGCCATAAACAATGTTTTCAAAAGGACCTTTAAAGTCTTCTAATATTCTATCAAATTCAATGCCCATTGTAAATGCGGGCGTCCACCCTGCTGCATCATAAGGACGAACGGGAGGGCCACCAGGATATTGAAAATCATTTGGGTGATCCTGTGGTTCAAACATGTCCAAGACATGGGGTCTAAACGCCTGATTGGTTTTTACAATATAAGATCCCTTAGGATACTCCTTCCCAGCTACAGAGAAATTACTATTAGCTTGTTGCACTTGAATACCACTGTTAATTAAAATATTTACAAAGGTTATGGCAGTAGTGGATTGATTGGCTGTTATAATATAACCTCTTGGATCACGCAGGGTTGGATTCTTATATACTTTGTTATAATATTCAACGGGTATTGTATCTCCTTTGTTTTCTTTCTTATCTGCTTTAAGCGTTTCATTTAACAATTCTACTTTTTTGGGGGAAAGCGTCCAGTTGTCTTTGCTGCCAGCTTCAATACTATTTTTCCCCATTGTATAAATATTATACAACAACTCATCTTTATGTCTTGATGCGTAATTTAAAACAGCATAGTTTAATGATACAGAATAATCAATTGAGTTTTTAAAATACCATTGCTGTGGTTCAATTGGATTGGGTGTTCCACTATTGGGAATTAATCGGTTGGGTACTAAAGGAATTTTACTAGGTGTAGGGCTTCCAATAATTTCAGTTAACAATCCAATGATATTGTGATAATAAGCAGCGGTTCTTAATCCACCATTCCACCAAGTTGAATAAACCGATCCGCTTTTCATAGTATACCCAGGTTTGCCTTCCATATTTAAGCGGCTACTCATTGCAGCACCCATTGCATCAATACCTGTAACCAACAATGGATCATATACATAATTAAAAGGATCGCGGTATGGAGGGCCCGCTACCACTGTGCCTGCAGGACCTGTTTGGTGGTGATTGTATAAAATTTGAGGCATCCACTCAATATATAATTGACGACTCATATTTTTTGACTCACTCATATTCATCATGAAAAAATCACGGTTATTATCATGTCCAATATATTTTTCATAAAGACGCGGCAAATTTTCTGTGCTACGTTTTAGCGTATCCTCGTTTCGCATATACCAATTAGAAACCAATTCTTGACCATCAGGATTGGCATGAACAAATAATATAATAGTAGATTTTAAAATGCGTTTTGTTTCTTCATCATCTCTTGTTAAAACAGTATATAGGGTTTGTATTAATTGATGTATGCCTACTACCTCGGTAGCATGTAAACCACCATCAATCCACACTACACTCTTTCCTTCTTTTGCTAATTGTTTTGCATCTTCTTCGGAAAGATCTTCCGCGCGCGCCATTTTTTGAGAAATGGATTTATATTTTTCCAGTTGGTTAATATTGCTAGGATCTGAAACAATTACCATATACTGGTTGCGTCCTTCTTCTGTTTTACCAATTACTTGTAATTTAACCTTGTTGGAAGCAGCCGCTAGTTTTTTAAAATACGCCTCTGTTTGGGTAAACGTCGCCAAATGATAATTGTCACCGATGTTAAAACCAAAATGACTTTTGGGACTAGGTATATTTTGTGCCTGTGTATTGGCAAATGATAATAAAAATGCAACTCCTAACAATAATATCTTACGCATAAAAATGAATTTGGTGTAAGATAAATAAAGGATGGGAGAAAACTAAGCTCAAAAGGAATTTTTACATGAACACGGAAAGGTCAAATTATTAATTTTTAACAGCAACATAAAATACTGCAGGCACCGGTCTTTGTCCTGTAGGATCAGAAGGTTTGATTGTTTCTTTTCCATTCACTAACATACATGAACTACCACCACCATCTAAATTTATGGCACCCTCGCAACCAATTTCTTTTAATAAACTAGCAGTTTCGTTAAGTGTTGCTCCAACAGCCACTCCCTTCATTCTTCCTTGAATCACCATAATAATTAAGGCACCTTCTTTTGTATATCCCATTGCGGTTCTTGGATGTCTATCTAAAATGGCTTTACCAGCAAATTTATGTTCTTGATTATTCGTAATATTCACTTCCCCGTTTGTTAATAAAACAGGGCCTCCACCTACAGCCCAATTTACTTTCCAGGGTTTTAAATTAGAAAAGCGCGCGTCATTTATATTCATTTTAATACTTGAATCCCGATATGGGATCAAAGGTGTTGACTGAAAATAGGGTGTACCCAAAGTAGAGTCGGTATATGTGTATCCAATTTCAAATTTATCTTTTGCATTCATCCCAACTGCCGAATTTAATACATGTAAATACGTTAAAGTGTCTTTGCCTTTTCCCGGTATGCCTTGAACATTATGTGCAACTAATTTATTTTTTTGCACAATCATATTTACATTGGTATTGTTTTTAAATTCAAAAAAAGAGCAGTTTACCACTAGCAAAGGGTGATTTAATTTTTCATAAAACTGATTGGGTGTAAAACGTCGATACAAAGTAGTATCTGCATCCATTAATAAGTTTTTATTTGCTTTGTCTACTTTTACATAAAAGGCCCTAAAAGCACTGTCCGCAAGTGTTCCCTCCGATTCGTATACCTTAAAACCATTTTGTGTTATGCCAAAATCAGCACTTACCTCTTTCCAACTAATTTGAGCATAACTATTATTTTTAGAAATAAAAATAGCAATTAGGACAATTATAAAATATTTCATTAATTAAAATTCTTTCTTGAAGTTAATAAAGTATGGGCAAAAAAATAACCCCTCGAAAGGGGTTATTTAAAATATAATTTGTTAAACAGATTATTTTTGAGAGAACCACATTTCTTTTGTGTGGTAATCAATAGCAGTAGCACCAATACGTGTTAACTCATTAATGTTCCAAACGTATTCAGAGTTAAATCTTGGACGCACTCTGTATACCAATTTACCATTGTTATCTTGGAATAAATCGGTACCACTTGGTGGAACAAAACCACGATACACTTGTTGTCCCGTTGAAGGATCGTTGTCTACATAGTGGTATCTGCGCATATCTACCCATGTTTCAAAAGTACCATGTCCCCAAAGAGCAATATACTTTTGTAACATAATATGTGTAAGTGTTAAATCTGCAGCATTCGCAGGAACTACTCTTGTATCTGCTAAGAATGCATCTCTTTTTGCTACAGTTAATAAATCGGCACTAGGCACATTGGTATTATAGTAAGTCATTAACAAATCAAAGTGTTTAGATATACCATCTTTGTAAGCAGCCAAAGCAGCAGACTTGTCGCCTTTTCTAAATGCTGCTTCTGCTCTTAAGAAAGCCATTTCAGATGCAGTCATTACTGGGAAAGGTGCAGCATTTCTGAAAATAAAACGACAGTTTGCATCCGTTGCTGGTGCAGTGTTATTTACTGAAGCCGTTTGTGATACTCCCCAGAAACTTTCTGGTCTGTCATTGGCAGGCAATACTGCTTGACCTTTAACAATATCAACACCCTTAAATGTTCCAGCAGCATTTTTTCTTAATAAATAAATGGCTCTTGGATCGGCCACCCCTGAAAATGCTGGGTTAGAACCATTCATTAAGTTTGCTATAAATGAAGATTGTCTTATTGCAGTAGGTGTTACCGTACTTGCAGTACTTAAGTTACCTCTGAAAGGACCAAAGAAATTATTAGTTGCACTTACTGCTGTTGCAGCGAACTTAACCATTGCATCGTCACCAGTTTCTTTCATTGCTAAATTAGAATAGTAAATAACAGAGTCTGGCTTATATTCTGCTTTATTTGTTAAGTGTGCATAGTTTCTTGCCAACACACCATAAACAAATTTTTTCCATTTTGCAACATCACCAGCATACATGAATGCATCGCCTTTTGCTAAAGAAGCTTGGCTTGCATTATCGCCAGTTTTATTTAATAAATCTAATGCTTCAAAACAAAGTTTTTTAGAATAGGCATATACCTCGTCTTGATTGTTATATTTAAAAGTAATTTGATCGGTGTTAAATGCTTCCTTTAAAATTACTTCTCCATGATAGTCGGTTAAGGTTAACCAACTCCAAGCAAAAATAGCTTTACCTACACCCGCATAATCCCATTGTTTATTTTCAATTGCCCACTCAATCATTTTCACATTATTTTGACCAATGTCATAATAATGAGAACGCCAAAACGAGCCGGCGTTATCACTACCTGCGGTGTATCCCATACGATCGAAGTTACTTTGGATACCACTATATACAAAGTTCTGCGTGTAGGCTCCAATATAACGTATATCGTTTAATGGACCGTGACCACCATAGTTGCCGCCCATTGAGGAAACAATTTGTGGCAACAAGGTTTCAGGCGCCACCTTAACATCATAGTTAGGGTTTTTATAGGCCTCATCAATTTTTTTAGAACAAGAGGCACCCATTACTGCAAGCGCGCCTAGTACTAAGAGATGTTTAAAATTATATTTCATATCTTATAGTTATTTATTAATTAAAAAGAAGTTCTAAATCCAAAGTTGAAACTTACCGGTGCACCCATGTTACCATAGTCAAATCCAAATCCGCTTACACCACGGCTAGCTGCTGAGTTTGCACCCACTGCAGGATCTGCACCACTATAGTTTGTAATTAGAATTAAATCATTAACAGTTAAGAAAGCAGAAAGTGTTTTAAGATTTTTTGCTAAACTTCCTTTAAGATATTTCTTAAGATTGTAGTTTAAAGAAATATCTCTTAGTCTGAACCAGTTAATGTCTTTTTCAATAAATGCCTCTTCTGGCATTGTTGAGTAATACAAGTAGTTGTTTTGAGGAATGAATTTTACATTATTCTTAGTTGGTGTACTTGTATTTTCTTTGCCATCTTTTAACACACCGTCAATTAATACTTCGGCATATCTCATTGCAGTTCTATTACTTCTACCAATTGTTGTTAAGTATCTGTCGGTAGCATTAAAGATATCGCCGCCCACTTTAATATCCCACAAGAATGATAATCTCAAATCCTTATAAGTGATATTGTTTAACCAACCAATAGTAAAGTCGGGATTACGATCACCTCTTACTTTAAATACATTTTCTAATAAAGGTATACCTGTTGTTGGATTTACTAATATTTGTCCTGCGTTGTTTCTTGCATAACCATAAGCAGTAATAGTGGTAGTAGGTCCACCATTTACTAAACCACCTCTCGCGTTTCCATAAACCCAAGTATCTGAGATATAAAATTCAGGAACGTTAGAAGGTAATGAAGTAACCTTATTACGCATTCTGTTAAAATTAAATCTTGTATTCCAAGAGAAATCTTTTTTATCCACTATCAAGTAGTCTAATACGATTTCCAAACCTGTATTTTCGTTAGAGCCTACGTTCAATGTATTTAACACAAAACCAGTTCCATAGCTCGCTCTAAAGTTTTCTGCAATTAAGTCTTTGTTTTCAGTTTTGTAATAAGTAATCTCTGTGCTTAAACGGTTATTAAAGAACTTAAGTTCTGTACCTAACTCGAATGTTTTTTGTCTTTCTGGTGTTAAATAAGGATTCGCATTGGTGAAATCATAATAATATCCACCACCACTACCCGTATTAAAGTTTAAGATAGATTGGTTAGCATAAGGTGCACTTGAACGTGCTGTACTCGCTAATGATCCTCTTAACTTCCAGTAATTTACTTTTTCTTTTAAAGCAGGGAAGATGTCGGTCATAATCATACTCACACTTCCTGCTGGGTAGTTATATGAACGACTTGCTGTAGGGAAAATAGATGATTCTTCAAAACGATGAGAGTAAGTGAAGAATATTTTGTTATCATAATTAACCGCTGCTTCACCAAAGTAAGCTGCTTGACGGCTAATGTTATAGTTAGGTAAACCAAAACGCGTCATATTACTATTTCTAATTCTAGTAATATCTAAAGTGTTCGCACTATCTGTTCTGTTTGCGTCGGTTAAATTATTACCAAAAATAGAAGTGGTTTGTGTTTCATAATCCTGCCACATATTACCCAACATTAAACGCGTATTAATTTTCCCAAAGCTTTTCTTTGCAGTTGCAGTAACCGTATGGTTATAGCCATAATAATTACGATAATAGTTTTCCAATGCACCTTTTTGTGCTCTTGTTAAAAAGTATGAAGAAGAATCCCACTTAGACCATCCAGTTTGATAATAGGTATCATAACCTACACGTCCGTTAATTGTTAACCACTTTGTTGGATTGTAAGTAACCGCTAATGTTGCAATTTGTCTTGTTACTTCATCGCGGCTTCTGTTACGATAAACGTTAAAGAAAGGATTGTCTAATTCACCATTAGGATTGGTAGTAAACAATGGCTTTTTTAAACCATCTGCACTTTGCCAATCTCTAATATCGTTATCTACCGGCCAAGCCAATAAGTTTAATAAATAACCACTCACCCCTCTTTTAGGTTTGTCATTAGTACTTGTAACCACACTATAGCTTGGAGAGATTTCTAATTTGTTATTAAAAAACTTATGATTTGAAACTACTCTAAAGTTTTGCTTTGTGTATTGGTTTGTTGGTACTGGAGATTTTTCATCAACGAATGCTGCAGAAAAACGTATTGAGTGATTCTTTACTCCATAGTCCAAAGAAATATTTTGGTTTTGAGACATACTTGATTGGAAAAAATTATGCAAGTTGTCATAGGTTTGAGTTCCATAAGGAAACTCTTGACCAAAATATTGGAAGATATCACTAGGTACACCGTTTAATCCTGCATCATATTTTGTAAATAATTTTGGATATCTAGTGTATGTAGAAGATCTAAAACTATTGTCATATGCAACATTAATTTTTCCAGTTGTACTTGTTCCTTTTTTAGTAGTAATCACAATGGCTCCAGAGCTCGCTTGGCTACCATATAACGCTGTAGCTTCTGGACCTTTTAACACCGTTACGTTTTCAATATCGTTAGGGTTTAAATCTGAAATACGATTGGTATAGTCATTTGATCTGTTCTCAGTAGAAACACTCGCACTTGTTGGCTTAACGGCTAAACCTGTATTACGATTGTTTTCTTGTACTGATGAGTTATCAACGATTACACCATCTATAATAAATAAAGGAGAGTTGTCTAATGATAAAGAGTTAAAACCTCTTAATACAATTTGAGAACTTGCACCAGCAAGACCACTCGTTGGATTAATCGTTAAACCTGCAACGCGTCCTTGTAAGCTATTTACAAAATTATTACGTTGTGATTCCGCAATTTCTGAACCTTTTAATTTTTGAACGGAATAACCTAATTCTTTTGGATTACGCTTAATGTCCATCGCAGTAACAACCACTTCTTCAAGTTCATTGTCAATCGGAGTTAGGCGAACATTATAAACAGCTTTTGATCCAATCTTCACTTCTTTAGCTGCATAGCCAACAAATGAAATGGAAAGTGTCTGTCCAGCAGTTGCACTAATTGAATAATTACCATCCTTATCGGTAAGGGTGGCTGATTTTGTTCCTTTAATCACAACGGTAACGTTTGCAAGGGGTGCATTGTCACTTCCAGTAACCTTACCCGATACAGTGGTTTGTTGCGCATTTACTACCGAAATGCTAAACAATAGCGCCAATAGTAAAGTACATAATCCTTTGATTTGCATAAAATGTGCTCTTTAGTTAATAAAATGAGTTGAGGGCTTCAACCTATTAATAAAATTAGCGCTTTTGCATTTTATTAACAAATGTTTGGATAGCAAATATGTAGTTAAAAACTAGATTTTTGTCTATAGAATTGCTTTTTGAAGCATTTGTACACCCACAGGTTGGTTAAATTGAAGGGGATAGGAGGTTAAAAGCGTTTGAATACAATTTAAAAGGTCCCATTTATTTGCAAATTCATATTTGAACCTGATTTTCCATTCTTGACCTAAAATATGTGAAAGACGATTAGCCAAAGGGGTAGACAAATCTAATTTTCCAAAAACCGAATTGGGCGCCTCCTGTTTGGCAAGACTAAACACTTCTCGGTACAACGCTAAAACTTTTCCTGGTTTTAATCTCAATAAATTATACAAATGAATAAAATCAAAAATTAACCATATAATATTTTGATGACCCACTTTAGTGAGCGTACCGTTTTGTAAATAAAAAATTTCGTTTAATTGAGCAGTAGATAATAATGGTGCGTTTAATTGAATGCCCTCAAATGCTTGCTGGCCTTTAATTTGAATGGTACTAGGTGTTATAATAATATTCGCAGTAAATAAATTTTGTAAATATTGGAATTGAATAATTCCAATAATTTTTTGTTTTGATTTTGAATGAATAATGAAATCAAAGTCCTTGGAAGTCGTTAAAAATAATTCCTTAGAACTATTTTGTTGAGGGTGTTTTTGAATAAACATGGTATGATATTTTTTGTTAAAAATTCACACCAAGAAAAATGAAAGGGAATTACGTTTTTGTTTGACTGTAATTGTCCTCATCTATTTTACCACCGCGGAGTTCGACTCTCTCGGTTGGTACCCATTTAAGGGTTCTTGATGATGGAACAAAAGTAAGATATTTGGCAATTACACCCAAAAAAGGATGGTATTTAACCCGCCTTTTCATAATTTAATTATTGATTATCAATAAGTTACTGGTAATCGGAATAGTCATCCTCGTCAAAATGCATTTCTCCCAAGTTCATCATGCTACCCATTAAATCCTTGAACTCAATTTTTCCATCAATCATTTTTTTGCTTATTAAGGAATAGGAAGCCAAACCATGCAATACAAATTCCATTAACAGGGCTGCTTGTTTTTCATTGGCTTGCGGGAAATGTTTTTTAACGATGCCAAATAAACCATCTACTTTATATAATGCAAGTACTTTTTCTTCGTCTTTCATGTCTAACAATACGTCCAAATGATTGCCTGCATCAAACCATTTTGTAATTAAAGCATATGGATTTTCGGGTTGATTTGCTGATGCTGTTGAGTCGGTAGATTTTTTTACTGGCTTTTTCTTTTTAAGATCATCAGGATTAGGGAAGTAGGTTATAAATAAACTGCGAATTGATTTGTTCAATAAATTTAGTGCTACTTCATAAGGACCTTCTTGTTCACCTTCATATACCAATTCAATTTTTCCTGTAATTGCAGGAATGATTCCAGATAAATCACTAATCCAAATTTGCGTGTGATTTTCGTTATGAATAATAGCACGTCTTTCCGCACTGCTCACTGCAGCTTCATAGGCAGCAATGGTTAAGCGCGCACTCACCCCACTTTTTTTATCTACAAACTCATTGGTTCTTGCTTCAAAAGAAACTTGTTCGATTAATCTTTTTATTAAATCACTTACCTCTACTTTTTCTTTTTGTACTGATAAGATATTCGCTTCTTGTTCTGTAATGGCCAAAGAGGTTTCAATATTTTTTGGATAGTGCGTTAATATTTGACTTTCAATTCTATCTTTTAATGGTGTTACAATACTTCCTCTATTGGTATAGTCTTCTGGATTCGCAGTGAATACAAATAAAATGTCCAAGGGCATACGTAATTTAAATCCACGTATTTGAATATCCCCTTCTTGTAAAATATTAAAAAGCGAAACCTGAATTCTTGCTTGCAAGTCCGGCAATTCATTAATTACAAAAATGCCTCTATTACTTCTTGGTATAATTCCATAATGGATTACTTTTTCGTCCGCAAAACTTAGTTTTAAATTGGCTGCTTTAATAGGATCAATGTCTCCAATTAAATCCGACACGCTTACATCGGGCGTGGCTAATTTTTCACCATAGCGCGCGCTTTTATGTACCCAATGAATGGGTGTATTGTCACCATGTTCTGCAATTAAGTCTACAGCAAACCTGCTTAGGGGCTGTAATGGATCATCATTTACTTCAGAACCAGCAACTGTAGGAATATATTCATCCAATAAGTCCACCATTTGACGCGCCATTCTTGTTTTTGCCTGACCGCGTAGTCCAAGAAACAAAATATTGTGTCGGCTTAATAAAGCACGTTCAACATCGGGGATTACCGTATCCTCATATCCCAAGATGCCTTCAAATGCATTTTCTTTATTTTGAATGCTGGCAATTAAATTATCGCGCACTTCATCTTTGATAGATTTTGGTTGATAACCGGATTTTTTTAAATCGCCTAAGGTCAAAATTTTTGTAATATCTTTTTTCTTACTCATAATTAGTACACTGTTTTTCTTTTTCCACTTTCAAAATCATTAAATATAAAACTACCTAAATTATCTAGTGAAGCAAAGTAGGCTTTTCCATTATTCATCTCTGTAAACTCTTCTACAAATTTTTGTAGGTAAGGGTCCGATGCAATCATAAATGTGGTGATTGGAATTTTTAATTTTTTACATTGACTCGCTAAATTAATGCAACGATTTACCACTTTGCGATCCAATCCAAAACTATTTTTATAATACTTACCTCCAATTTTTAAACAAGTAGGCTTACCGTCGGTAATCATAAATATTTGTTTATTGGCTGTTTTTCTTTTTCGCAATAAATCCATTGCTAACTCAAGTCCAGCAACCGTATTGGTGTGATATGGGCCTACTTGCAAATAGGGAAGGTCTTTAATTTCAACCTGCCACGCATCATTTCCAAACACCACAATATCAATGGTATCTTTTGGATATTTTTTGGTGATGAGTTCACACAAAGCCATCGCCACTTTTTTTGCAGGCGTAATTCTGTCCTCACCATACAAAATCATAGAATGTGAAATATCAATCATTAACACCGTAGAAGTTTGTGTTTTAAAATCAGCTTCTCTTATAACTAAATCATCCTCATGTATGGAGAAAGCATCTACCCCTCTATTAATTTGTGCGTTCTTAATACTCTCCGTAAAATCTATTTGTTCCATTAAATCACCAAACTGAAATGAACGGGTATCAGAATTAATATCACCCGTTGGGCCTAGCTTTGTTGTACTATGATTACCTTGTTTTGTTTTTTTTAATTTCCCGAAAATTTCTTCCAAACTTTTTTGGCGGATCGTTTGTTCTGTTTTCGCCGTGATTGCAAACTTTCCGTCCTGTGGATTTTCTTTTAAATACCCGTTTTGTTTTAAGTCTTCGATAAAATCTCCTACACCGTAATTGTCATCTGTGAACTTATGGGTGCGGTCTAATTGATTCATCCAATCCAAGGCCTCACTTGCATCACCGCTCGTATAATTTAGCAACTGCGTGAATATGTCCAGCATTTGCTCAAACTTGGATTTGGAGTTTTCACCAGGAATAAAATTAACAAAACGATGCCCTATCATAGTTATGCAAAATAACAAATACTATTCAAGAAGGTTTAAACAATATGATAAAGGAGCTATCTTATTCCTTAAATAATAAAGAATTAGTCCACGGAGTATTTTTATATTTCTTAATTTCAGGTATCAATCAACTACAAGTCTTCATTTTGAAAAAAATTCTACTATCCTTTGTCATTTTATTTAACAGTTATCTTGTTTTTGGACAAAACGCAGAATCGCTTTGGGCAATAAACCCATTATTGGAAAATTTGAATTCAAAACAAATTAACGCAGGCAGGTTGCAACAGATAGTTGTTGCTTTTAAGCTAAATATGAAAGATAAAGATTATAAAGTGATGGGCTTGGAAAAAATAAAAGGCAAATGGAAGCTTGCTATTGCGCCCGTTAAAGCCAGCATAGGTCGCAATGGATTTGCTAAAGAAAATGAAAAAATGGAGGGGGATGGTAAAACA
Source organism: Sediminibacterium sp. (assembly GCA_023263235.1). The sequence goes on from JALQXE010000039.1 coordinate 17,033, forward strand.
CCTATAGGATTATATGCTTTGGGAAAATTATATAGTTATGACGCTGCTATAAATACTAAACTTCAATTTCAACAAGTAGACTCTTTAGATAAATGGATTGACGATAGCAGTTCGATTGATTATAATAAATATGTACGCGGCGAAACGAATGCAAAATCATTTGAACATTTAAAACTAAAAAGCGTTGACTATAAATACTGTATGGTCATTGAATACAATACTCAACCCGTTGTGAAAGGAAAAGGGAGTGCTATCTTTTTTCATGTAGCCAATGAAAACTATGCACCCACTGCGGGCTGTGTTGCCATTGCAGAGAATGACATGTTAGAATTTTTAAGATGGTTAAAACCCAGAAAGAAAAAAGGAATGTTGATAAGTGGTATTGTGGAGATGTGGGAATAAAAAGTATAATGATGATAAATTTAAAATAAAACAGAAAATAAATTTAACTATGAAAAAGTTGATACAAATAATTGCTTTGTATTTTTTGGTAATGCAATCAGGTATTGCGCAAACAACTAGCCCCATTAGCAGCAAACAAATTGATTCCTTAACCGCATTGGTTTTGAAAACATTTAATGTGCCCGGCATTGCAGTAGGTGTGGTAAAAGATGGTAAACTCATACACGCTAAAGGATACGGAGTTGCCAATTTAAGTACCGGAAAAAAAGTAGATGAAAATACTTTATTCGGGGTGGCGTCAAATAGCAAAGCTATGACAGCGGCTGCTTTGGGCATATTGGTGGACGAAGGTAAAATAAAGTGGGATGATAAAGTAACAGACTATATTCCTGAATTTAAAATGTATGATCCTTATGTAACCGATGCATTTACCATTCGTGATTTATTAACACATCGAAGTGGATTAGGTTTGGGTGCCGGTGATTTAATGATGTTTCCCGACGGAAGTGATTTCACTAAAAAAGATATTATTCATAATTTAAGATTTCTAAAACCCGTATCTGCGTTTAGAACTAAATATGATTATGACAACAATTTATATATAGTTGCCGGTGAAGTAGTAGCAAAAGCAAGTGGTATGAGTTGGGAGGATTTTGTAGAAAAAAGAATTATGCAACCACTGGGCATGAATGCAACAGCCGCTTCATTAATGCGTTTAAAAGACAAATCCAATGCCATTAGACCACACGCCCCTGTTGATGGTAAACTACAAGTATTAGATATTGATTGGAGTGAAAGTGCGAATGCAGCAGGTGGCATTTGGAGCAATGTGACTGATTGGAGCAAGTGGGTAATTGCGCAAATGAATCATGGAAAATATGGGCCCGATTTACAAGAAAAAATATTTAGTGATGAGGTACATGAAGAAACTTGGAGTGCACAAACCATTATAAACGCAAGAGCCGTTGCGCCTTATAATACACACTTCGCTGCCTATGGATTAGGCTGGTTTTTAAGTGATGTAAAGGGTTATAAGCAAGTTACCCATACAGGGGGATTGGCAGGAATTGTAACTCAAGTAGTAATGTTTCCTGAATTAAACCTAGGAATTATTGTTTTTACCAATCAGCAGTCTGGTGCTGCGTTTAATGCCATTAGCAGAACTATACAAGATAGTTATTTAGGTGTTTCCGGTTATAACTGGGTGAAAATAATGAAAGAGCGTGTTGACAAAGGCGAGGCTGAAGCTAAACAAATTAATGATGAAGTAGAGAAAAGCATTAAAGCTGCTCAATCACAAACAACTGGAGGTTTTGACATCACTCCATTTGTGGGAACCTACAAAGACAATTGGTTTGGAGAAATAGAAATTAGCAATAAAAATGGTAAAGCATGGATAGCTAGTAAACGATCTCCAAAATTAAATGGCGCTTTACTTCCATACAAGGGAAATACATTAATTGCTAGATGGACCGATCGTAGTATGGATGCAGATGCATTTGTTATGTTTACTACCGACATGGATGGTAAACCTTCCGGCATGACTATGAAGGCCATTTCTCCTTTAACAGATTTTAGTTTTGATTTCCACGACTTGGACTTAAAGCGTATAAAATAAACTATCTTGCCAATCATTAAAAATATAAATTATGCAAAATTATAAAAACCATGCTCAAATTGTTCCCGGTTTTCATTATTTAACTTTCAGTTTGATATTTGCTTTATTAGGGGGTTCTATTAATTATCTAATGAAGTCTAGCCCCGAAAATAAATACCTAGCATCATTGGTAGTGCTTATTTCGGTTATCCTTGTATTAATCGCCTGGTTTGCAAGAACCTTTGCTTTAAAGGCACAGGACCGAGCCATTAGAGCTGAGGAAGCATTGCGTTATTATATTATGACAGGAAAAGCTTTTCCCAGTGAATTAAAAATTCAACAAATTATTGCTTTGCGTTTTGCAGATGATAGTGAATATGTTGGTTTGATGGAAAAGGCAATCAAAGAAAATTTATCTAACAAAGCAATAAAAGAAGCGATTCAAAATTGGAAAGCAGATTATTACAGAGTATAATAATCATAAACAATCATAAATAATTTAATTAGAAAGCCCTGCAATTTGGGGCTTTCTACATTTTTATAATCGGCTTTACAAAAATCTTGTCTTCGTTTTGTAAACGAATATAATAAACGCCCGGTACCAATCCACTTCCATACAATGTATAGCTATTCATACCAGCAAAATTATAAGTAGCCTCTACTAATAGCTTAATTATTGTTCCAGAACCATCCAAGAGTTGTAACAAAGTGTGCCCGCCCTTGGTTTTAAATTCTATTTTAGTAGCACTATTAAAAGGATTAGGATAATTATATACCAGCGCTTCTTTAGCAAAAGTGGAATTTTTGTCATTAATGCCACACACACTTGCATTAATGAGTGGCAATAAAGGATACTGCTTTGTTAAAATTTCGGTCTTTGCCGTTTCTGTTACACAGAACCAATTTTGCAAAATTGTACTATAAATAGTTCTAAAATCATATTGATAAGGTACGTTATCATTAAAAGTTGTGGTTGCAGGAATAGTCGGATTATTTCCAAAAACACCGCCTCTTACATTTTTGCCAAACAAAAATAACGGAGCTGCTGAACCATGATCGGTTCCTCCACTTGCATTGGATTTAATACGTCTTCCGAACTCTGAATATGTCATTCCAATAACACGGTCTTCAATTTCTAAACCCGCCATATCGGATTGAAAAGCAGCAATTGAATCGGAGAGTACTTTTAATAAATTGGCATGAGCGCCCGTAGTGGTGTCGGTGGCTACTACTTGTCCAGCGTGCGTATCAAAGCCTCCATAATTCACCATATACACTTTGGTTTGTAAACCACCTTTAATTAAGCGCGCGACAATTTTTAATTGAGAAGCTAAACTATTATTGGGGTAAGTAACCTGTTGTTTTACGCTATCTGAAGCTGCTTTAATTCTGGCAGTATATAAGTTTGTTTGTTTGGCAATGCTTCTTAAAAAACTTAATTCATAGCCTGCGTTGGTATTGGCTACAGATGCATTAGTACCATCAATTAAATTATAAAACGAACTCGGATCAGAAATACTTAAAGCCATATTCACAACTGGACCCTGACAAGTTAATGTTGCTAAAGAGCCAATTTGTATTGCCAGCGGATCCGGTTTGTCGGCGGTAGGATAACCATCGGGATATCCAGGATTTTCGTTGTTTAACAATCTTCCTGCCCAACCCGTATTTAAATATTCGTTACTATCAGAACCCGACATCCAAATATCAGTTGCTCTAAAATGAGAAAAACTAGGTTGTGGGTATCCAACCGATTGAACAATATTTAATTTGCCCTCTGAAAATAAATTTTGCATTGCCGTCATAGAAGGATGTAATCCTGTAGCGTCATTCTCGGTTAATTTCAACACCTTTTTTTCTGGTATTGCAATATTTGTTCGAGCGTTATAATAATTTCCGTACTCACTCATTGGAATAACTGTATTTAAACCATCATTTCCACCGCTCAACTGGATAATCACCAAAACATTGTCATTGCCAGAAGTAGCAAGCAATGCAGTGTCCAACATAGGATGATCCTGTAGTATATGTATTGGATTTCCGCCAATCATTGTAGGCGCTAACAAAGCCAAACTATTTTTTATAAAATTTCTTCTTTCCATTTTATTGTAATTGATAGTCTGGTAAATTCATTATGTATTTCAATAACGCCTTAAGTCTGTTATTAACAATATTGAAATTAATTAGGTTTGGAATTGAATTATATAAATTCCAGGCGTCGGTCCAATAGTAGTCACTGGATTGACCCGTTAATAATAATTGTACTTTCAAATTGTTTTTAAAAGATGCATCTATTTCAGTAGATAACAAAAAAGAGAATATACTATCTATTAAAGCATTGGGATCGGAAGGATTGGCACAAACTGTTTTAGCAAACTGTATAGTATTTACTATAATTTTTTTACCGTTTCTTGTATACCCGGTTTCAATCATTAAATCGGTAAACTTATTGCGCTTTGGAAGTGTATCGGCGTTAATCCAAAGTTCATTATAATCTGGTGCCTGATAATAAGCGGGCCAACCCGCAACGTTTGGCGGATCCACAGGATTTTGACCCATACCAATAAGTTGATTCACCATATTATTGTATAAAAAATAAGCATCGGCATAATCGGAAACAGCATCGGGAAATGCAATTTCATATTGTCTCAAAAATCCAACTACATGATCCAATGGACTTTTAATTTGACAACCAATGTATAAATTATCATAAAAATGTTCACTCTCAAATAATAATTTTAATACAGGTTTAATTTCATAATTATTGGTGATAAACGCATTGGCTAATGGTTTGATAATATTTTCTTCTACATTGGCATCTATATAATAATAAACAAAATAGCGATAGAGTTTGCGACATATGAATTTTGCTACATCCGTATTTTCAAAAATCATATTCAAGAGCTCATCTGTTTCTAAAGCTCCATTGGCACCTGTTTTTCCTGTAATTGTTTTAGTACTGTAATAAGGTGAAAAAGTTTTATTGCTGGTGTCATGACGGGTGCTATCAAATACAGCATTAAAACTTGCGTCAATTTTCCATCCTGTTAAAACTTTGGCGGCAGCTTTTACATCGTCTTCTGTATATTTTGCTCCACCATCCTTACCAACGGTGAATAATTCTTGTAATTCTCGACCATAGTTTTCATCGGGTGCTGTTTTGGTATTTAAGTACCCATTTAAATATCTTAACATACCAGGATCGGTAGTTACGGCACGCACCAGTTGTTTAAAATTACCAATACAGTTTGTTCTTAGTATTTGATGATGATTGTAAATCATGGTACCATAATTAATGGTATCCGATTCGGTGCCAAAATGATTGCTCCAAAAAAAAGTTAGTTTTTCTCTTATATTTCTTTCCTGACCAACACAAATACTCAATAACCATTTTTTATAACTACTTCTACGATAACTATTAATGGTGCCGTCCAATGAAATATCCCCAATCCATGTAGTACCTGCTAGGACATTGGGATCGGTATATGATGCTGTATTATATTCATTCAAAGGAGGACTCGGTAAATTATTTGGAAAATTTAAAAGTTCATCCACCGAAGCAACAAGTCCCTTATTTTTAAAAGCATTAATATCAGCAACCTTTGCTCCAAAAAGTGTTCTGTTTAATAAATGTTTGCAGTGTAAATATGTCCAGGCGCCCTGATATGGCTTTAACCCTAGCAAACTGGTTTGGGGGGAGGTTGGCATAGTATTTAGAATTCATACTAAATTTAAGAATAAATACTTTTATTTTTTCTTTTTGGAACCGCTCCCTTTGGAAGTTTTTTTAGAAGTTTTTTTGGAAGAAGATTTTGAGGTCTTCTTTTTTGATGTAGTTTTTGTTTTGGAAGAAGCGTTACCCTTTTTTGTAGTCTTTTTCTTAGGTTTAGATTTTTTGCCCTTCTTTGTTTTTTTAGCTTTCCCCGAAGGATATCTATTTACATTTAAATCTTCTTTATCTAAAACAAGCGTTGAGGATAATAAAACACCGGTCTCCGTATTATAATATTGTTCTGGATCAATTGCAAAATCCTTATAGCGAGTTTCAAAGTGTAGATGGGGACCACTTGAGTGACCCGTAGTGCCTCCCAGTCCCAACAACTCGCCGGCCAATACATATTGATTTACCGAAACATTAATTTTACTTAAATGACCATATATGGTTTCTAAACCATTGGTATGCCTAACAACCACACAATTTCCATAACCACCCGAATTAAACTGTGCATACCTTACTACGCCGTTAAATGCAGCAACCACTGTATCTCCCGTTCTCAAATATAAATCCAATCCCTTGTGCATTCTGCCCCAACGAGGACCATACTTGGAATTCAATTTCCCATACCAGGTAAGTTGAAACTTATTTACACTGTCTACCAATGGAATTTCAATTACATCGGGTAGATTAGCAATTTTTGTATTTTGATTTACAAACACCGATGAGTTAGACCAGTTTTGAATAAATAAACTGTCCTCAGTTAATAATTTATTCGCTATTGTTGCTGCACTATCGGCTGGCAGGGGTTTAGTAGCTATCCAATCCTTAGTGGTATCATTGGGGAGACCCGTAAATTTATTTAGATAGGACGAAGCTTGTGACTCATCATAAAACAAGCAAAGTCCAAAAATAAATATGGGAATTAATAGTTTTATACGCCTTTAATTATCCTTTAAAATTAATGAATGTTATCTATTATTTTTTGCTAAGTAGTAGATAATTGTTCCTAGTAAAATAAATACAATACTATAAATGGCCTGCTCGGGCTTAGAAGTAACCACATGATACATAATCCACAAGTTAAAAACCGCATATATGATGGGAGGCAGAGGGTAAAAAGGCATTTTGATGGGTCTATCAACATGCGGATGCTTATATCTTAATACAATTGTTGAGATCGCCGTGAGTGTTGAAAAAAAGCATAGAATTAATCCGATTGTGGCGATGATAAATTCATTCGTTACCTAATGAGTACAAATTAATCAAAACTTTACAATCATAAAATAAAAAAGAATCATTGCTATCAACCAAGGTGCACTTAGCAACCAACTGGCAGACGGCAATGATTCTTTTTTATCTAAAGTCGAATTAATTAGTCACCAACTTCATCATATAAAGGTGCCGCATAAGCTGCACTAGGGTTATAAAACACAAGTGTTAAACCTGCATTTGATAAAGTTAAATAGTTACTATTTGAAGGATTTGTGAACGAAACTGTTGATGCAGTTTGATCATCGGTCTTCCATCCTGATGCCAATAATTTTTCAACCATTTTCTTTTTCAATATTTCATCTCCACTCTTATCTCCAAAAGTTACTTGAACCTGAGACAAAGTAGCCGAAGGATTTAATTGATAAATTGCATTATAGTTTGCATCAAAAGACTCAACGGTTTTTACATCTCCGTTAAATACAAATGAAAATTCAAATTGGTTATTACCCTTGCGTGTTTGATAATAATATCCATAAATTCCAGGGAATTTATCATTAGGATCTGTTGGAGCTGCTGTTGTTGATTCCGTTGCAGAAGTAGTGCTGCTTGATTTTGATACAGTACCCATTTCAAATTCATAATTATTACCAGCTGAAGCTTTGTTTGAAGCCTCTGCTTTAACAAATGGGAACTTCTTCAATACCGCATCAATATTCGAAGTCTCATTCAACCCTGCTAAATCTTTTGTAGTAATAGAAGAGAATGTAGTTGAAAATATTTTTTCAAAATTGATATACTTTGAATTTACTGACAATAGATTCAAATAAATATCTGGGTAAACTAATGCAAGTGCGTCTAATGATCCAAGCGAACCAGACCAAACATAAGTATCTTTGTTAAGTACTTTTCCGGCTTCGTCAATAATATCAAATTTTGATTCTTCTTTTACAGCTATAAATTTGTTTTTAGTAGCCGGATAAACTTCTTTGTAATCATCCAAACCAATCACTAATTCACCTTTATTATTGTATAATTTAACTTTTTTGTCAACCTTTACAACTACCTTACCTGTTTGAGATATTGTTGGCTCATCGTCAAATTTAAATCTTAAATCACCAACCACTTCTCCTTTTGAATTAATAACACCCCAATCACCATCTTCGTTTTTAACACTTAATAAGCCAGATGTTAATACACCACCATTTGTATATTTTCCGTCTTTGATAATTTTTTCACCTTTTAAATCTACTAAACCTACAAATTTTTTACCCTCTGCGTTCTTTTTTTCATACACTAGGGTTTTTTCCGTTAGTGGGCGGTATGTAACATCCTCTTCGCCTTTAAACACTTGGTTTCCCTTTTTATCAATTATTTGAAATTGATCTTTATCATTTACAACTCTTGCATTTCCATTCACAAAATTTTCACAGTTATTGTAAATAGGCTTAATAATAACTTCCCCTTTTGTATTGGCATATCCCCACTTGCCTTCGTCTGTTTTAAATCTTAATAAACCATCAGACACAACACCTGCCGTTAACACTTCATATGCTCCTAACTTAGAAAGATTAGGAATTGAAGCAACGCCTTTTTTGTCAATTAAGGACAAGACGCCTTGATCATCTCTAACAACTGCATAGTCCTCATTAAACGGAGTACCATCATCATAAGATTTATCAATTAACGGTTTTACTTTTTTGTCGGCTAGTGTCCAGTATTTAACTTTATTATCTTTCGTTTTTTCATAAATAACGCCATTCATTGCCAATACGTCTGATCCAGCATCAAACTCATCTTCGGCAACAATTTTACCTTCAAAATCGATTAAGCTAATTTTGTTGGCATCTTTTTTTGTTTTAACTGCTAAATAGTCAAAAAGTTGTTCTTTATGACTAGAGCCGCATGACGACAAAATTAATGTCGCTAAAAGAAAAACGGGTAGTAATAATTTAATTGATTTCATAATTGTAAATATTAAAATTGTGTTATATAAAGATATGTTAAAATATTATTTCAAAAAACAATAATACGAAAAGGCTAGGCTTTTATTCGAAGTGCGAATTTTCAATCAAATGTTTAATAAATACTCGGTATTTTTTCCCCTTCCTTCCTTTTTAATAAAGACTTTTTTATGTAATAAATAGGTCACATCCCGTAAAGCTGTATCTCGAGAACATTGGGTTAGTTGGGAATAAACGGTAGTGGTGAGCTTTTCATTGAAGCCGGCCAATAAAATATTAATGATTGTTTCTTGGCGTTTATTCAACTGTTGGTGATTTTGATTGCTCCAATAATTAGCTTTCTTTAAAATTTGTTCTAGTAATATTGATGAATTGTCATAAGCTCGTTCTAAACAACCCAAAAACCATTGTAACCATATAGTTATTTCTAAAGATCCTTTAAGAGATTGCAAAACAATGAATTGATATTCAATAAATTCATTTGAAAGCTGGTTGTTAAGGCTATAATAACGTAGGGAGGTGTTGTCCGCTTTTGTGAGTTGTATTTCACAAAGAAGCCTAGCTAAAATACCTGATTGATTGCTATTGTGAGCAATTGCAACAAACCATAAATGTGTGATAGCTGCCTTTAATAATCGGTCCAATCCCGGTTTATTGAACCAGGTTAAAAACTGATCCAGCCCATTTAATTGAAGGGGGGCTGTAACAAGCTGATTATTATTGTCTTGGGAATTTATTAAACTACCGCTTCTGATATATGCCTCCTCAAGCATGCCCGTGGTAATTATTTTCTGGGGTGATCCAATTAAAGTGCTTCTTATTTCTTGGATTGAATCTGCAAGTAGATTTATATCTTGTTGATTATCATTGCTTAATTGTGGAAATGCAATTTTTAGATGACCAATTGCGTCTAGTTTTAGCATTTCTGCATGAGCCATTGCTTTAAATTCCGGCATTAATGCTTCCATCCCTTCTACCAACTGAACCTGCTTTGTCCTCAAATTCATTAAGATAGGATTTAGCACATCCGAACACCAAGTAAAAGCAGGAAACTGGGGTAAATTGGCTAAATGACTATTCATTAACCACAATTTAAGGCGAATAATTGATATTTTTTATGAATTTATAAACATTCGCCTTATTTTGTTTTCTCTATTTTTTGGAAACCATGTACGGGTTTTATGAGTTTAATGGGTAAGTTTAATAACAAATATCCCTGTTGGTGAAATATCTCCTGGATGAATATTGGTTAAGTCCAGAAGTAAGTCCTTGCCTTTTTGCTTCATATTTATCTTTTTATCTGTTCCCAAAACAGATATTCCCAAAGGCATGGAAACATTCTTTAAGGTAAAGTTTGATGTATAGCTTGGTAATATACAATAGGTGTGGTTGTCCTTTTTGGTGAAAAATGCTTCTATGTAGGCGCTGTCCTTTTTAGGAACGACCAAATCCGCTACCCTATAATCAGACATATAACTTGCTCCCTTTTTATTCGTTTTGATTCCATTGCTCCATTGAGCAGGTTGGCGCCAAGCGGTAGTTCCATAAATGGCTTCGCCATTAATACTTAACCAATCTCCAATATCTGTTAAACGCTGCTGCATGATCACCGGAATTGTTCCATCCGCATCTGGCCCAATATCCAATAAAAAATTTCCGCCCCTTGAAACCAAGTCGTTTAACATAAGTATTAATTCATGACTAGATTTATAATGCTTAAGCTGTTCACTTTTATTATATCCATAGGAAAGTCCAACACCCTGACTTTCTTCCCAAATGATACTTGCGTCCATTCCACTACCATATTCACTAGTAGTGTACATAGCACCATGATTTTTTTCGCGCGTATTATTTCCCCATCTATCATTTACCACCACGCTGTCCTTAACGGGTGATTCATTAAATAACCAAGCTAACAATTTTGGGCTTTGCCATGCTGTATCAGATAAATCCCATTCACCATCTGAAAAAATGATAGCAGGTTTATATTTATTAACCAAGTCTTTGAACTGTGGTGTCATGTGTTTTTCTACATACGCTTTTTTATCATGTAACCAGATGGGATTAAACCATTCATACAAAGAATAATAATATCCCATTTTTAATCCAACACCTCTTACCGAATTTGTTAAGTCCCCCAATAAGTCACGCTGAGGCGTTCCTGTTACCGCATTCCAAGGTCTATTCCAACTTTTATCTGCTTGTTCGCTATTCCATAATGTATATCCTTCATGATGTTTTGAAGTTAACACCACATATTTTGCACCAGATTTTTTAAAGAGTTCTGCCCACTCATCGGGCTCAAATCGCTCTGCTTTAAACATTGGCTCAAATTGTGTGTAGGCAAAGCTTTTGCCATAATTTTTTTCATGAAATGCTATAAAGTCTTTTTGTTTTTCAAATAGTCTATGCCAATACCATTCTGCATAACTATAGCCATTGTTTTTTACAGGAGGTGCATAAGCAGGAACAGAGTATACACCCCAATGAATAAATATTCCAAATTTGTCTTGATTAAACCAAGCAGGAATTTTTCTTTTATTTAAAGATTCCCAATTGGGATCAAATTGTTGAGCAACTATTTTATTTGCGAAAAACGTACTAATTAGGAAAAACAAGAAAAATGATTTTTTCATAATCAAAAATTATATTCATTAAATTTACTGAACACTTTACTATGAAACCTTTTTTTGCATTACTATTTTTACTTTTTACTTCAAACAGTTTTAGTCAATCAATGAAAATAAATTTATGGCCAGAAGGAAAGATTCCTTTACGTATTAACAATACTATTCAGGAGGAATCAATAAGTACCGATATTATTAGAATTGGAAAAGTGCAGATACCGCAAATAGAAGTTTACCTACCCAATAAAAAAAGCGCTACAGGACAAGGCGTTATTATTTGTCCTGGTGGTGGCTATTCCATTTTAGCATATGACTGGGAGGGAACGGATGTGGCAAAACTTTTAAACGCAAATGGTATAGCAGCTTTTGTATTAAAATATCGTTTACCCGACTCGCTTTCAAGCACAGCGCCCAATCAAGTACCATTAATAGATGCAAAACAAGCCATGCGTTTGGTGCGCGAAAAAGCCAGTGAATGGAACATTTTGCCTAACAAAATTGGAATCATGGGATTTTCGGCGGGCGGACATTTAGCAGCAACTCTTTCGACACATTTTGAAAAAGATACTAGACCAGATTTTAGTATTTTAATTTATCCGGTGATATCAATGGATAAAAATATAACGCATATGGGATCTAGAAATAATTTAATTGGAAAACATCCAACGGATGATATGATAAAATTATATTCTAATGAATTACATGTAACGGGCAAAACGCCTCCAAGTTTTTTAATACATGCAACTGACGATGATGGGGTGCCGGTAGAAAACAGTTTATTGTATTACCAAGCACTCAAAAAAAACAAAGTACCTGCTGAAATGCATATTTACCCTTTTGGGGGTCATGGATTTGGACTTGCTAATGGAAATAAATCACTAGACAGTTGGCCCAGGTTAATGATTAATTGGTTGAAGGGTTTAAAATAATAAATTGTAACTTTGTAGTACAAAAATCAAAACTATGTTACAGAATATATTGGTTACCATCTGGATCTTAAGCGCAATTTATTGTTTGTATAAATTATATAAACGCTCAAAAATGTCGTCTCATGATGGTGTTATTGGATATTCTCCGGGCTTAGAGATGATCATGGTAATCGTGATTGGACCTATTTTAGCCATCATAGATATTTGTTTGACCTGGATAAGAATATACAAAGAGGCCGAAGAAGCAAGAAGAAGAGCAGAACAAAAAGGAGCATAATCGCTTTAAACTATAAAAAAAGACCCAAAATATTTTGGGTCTTTTTTTTGTCTATAAAGTTTAGGATTATAGTTTTATGATTTTGAATTGTTGAATAATTTTTAGATCGTTGGAGGAAACCCTAAATAAATAAGTACCCGCAGACAACTGATCAAAAAACAGTCCAGTTCCTGCGCTTATATTTTGTTTGCTTAAAACCCTAGCACCGGTAGACAATTCAAATACTTCAATGTTTAACTGAGGATATCCCTTAACAACAAAATCAAGATTGATTTTATTTTTAAATGGATTGGGTGCGAGCTTAATAAATTCATTCGCACTCAAATTAACAATATCAGTTACTAAGAAATAGTATGTAGCGCTCGTTGCACTGATACAACCATTCTCCATTGTTTTTGCAGTATATGCACCAGATGTAGTTGGTTTAAATTTAGCAGTTGTATCCTGAATTGCCACCCCGTCCTTATACCATATATTTCCTTTAGTTGCACTTGAAACCAAGTAATTAGCAGTGTCACGAGAGAGTGTTGGCGAACCAGGGGTTGAATTCACGGTAATCGTCAGTTTAGATTTAGCACTTTCACAGCCCGTAGCTGTTTTAGTTTGGGCAACATAGTAGTTTGTGGTACCGGCGGAACTAGTAGGAGGAACAGGGGATGCGCTTAAAGGCGGCGTTCCATTGGCCGCTGCATTATACCAAACAAGTGAATGGCCGTTTAAAGCTGTTGCCGTTAATGTAGAAGCAGAAATTCCGGTACATAATGATAGGTTTGCTGTAGCCGGCGCTTCGGGGATTAATTTTTCTATGGCACTTATTGAAGAAACTGCATTTTTATTACCCGCGGTATCAAGAAGGGCATTTGCTTTTACAGTTATATTAACGGTGTCGTTACAAATGCGCGTGATATAAACATTATACAAAGTGTTAGATACTTTTTTTACCGAATCAATTGCTCCTACTCCAATGCTCAAGTTTTCTTTTGTCAACGTGTTTGAGATATACTCATTTGATTCAACAGTATATACCGCTTTTAGATCGGTAGTAGATGACTTTTTAATTGTAATTACGGGATCCTTAGTATCCTTATAAATTATATTTTTTATGGGCACAATTTCGTTACCCATAGAATCTAATACAATTACTTTAATCTCAATAAGGCCATCTTGGAACGCGTTTAAGTTTATGTTTTTTAATTTAAATACAGAGTCCGTTAATTTACCAGCCAACACAACAGAATCGCCAACAGCAGATGTGAAGCTGCTTGTAGACATTGATTTTATTGAGAATTGATCGTACCCTAAAGCATTTGTTTTTACAATTGATTTTTGAGTAAGCACAATATTATAATCACAATTTAATTCATTCACTTTCATATCAATAATTAATGAATCTAAATTGCTCTTTCCAAAATTAGAAATATTAGATTGAATGATTGCAGATTTTGGAGGAACTACGTCTTTGGTATAAGTTGCCCTTCCTGTTCCAATTAATGCACTTGTACTATCAAGCATAAACACAGTAGCGTATAACACTCCATCATTAACACCTTTCAAGTTTAAATTCGTAAGCGTAACAGTATCCTTAGTCATTTTTCCTTCAAACACAGGCGAGCTGCCGCCCATAGAGCTGTACATTCTTAAACGATATTTTTGATCCTTACAAGAAGCACAACCAATTTTTACTGCAACCGAATCTACATTCTTGCTATTTACTTTCTTACCTAAAATTTCAACGTATGGTGTTACTTGTAGAACATTAGATTGATCTACATCAAAACGAACATACTCTACAAAACTGTAATACTTGCGATTTTGAGCGTGGTCATTTATGTTAATTGCTGATACGCCCCATAAGCCTGGAGGTGAACCGGCTGGTAATAGGGTTTTGAAATAGTATCTTTTGTATCCATAAATTGAGGAGTCTGGTTGAATAGTATAAAATAAATTTCCCAAATCCGACTGCATTGAAATGCTTCTTTCAAGTCCTTGCGGATCCCTCAAAGTATAATATCCATTTGCGAAACCCGAAGCTTTCCCTGCATAATCAGATTCATCTTTAATCCAAAGCCACATTTCAAAAAGGGTTTCTCCATTCGGAGCACTAGGATTGGTTGGGGTTGCTTGAATTTTTATATCATTTAAATCAATTACCGGTGGTTTTAAATCCGGATACTTTGTTTTCATGTATACACTGTCTCTAATTGCTCTTTGATTTACAAAACGCGGTGCTATAAAATAATTTTTATTAGCGGTGTCTTTATCTAACAAAAGTTGGCGCACATTCAGTGCAACATCCTGCATGTCGATATAGCTTACAGAGTAATAGCCTGATGGGAAGTAGTCGGGTACTGGAAAATAAAATTGTGCTGTTTTCAGGCTGTCGGGTTTATCATTCAAAATTCCAGTTCCCCCAATTTGACAATCGAAACTATAGGGTTGAATGTTATATTTATTTGTGCTGTCAAAAGTTGGTAAATACATTCTTGCTAAAACACGCCCATCAGGATTAATAGTGTTCTTTTCAATCATTTTGAAGCTAAGTTTAATTGCATTAGAGGGCTGCAGATTCACCGTGTCTGCTCCCTGTGCTAAACCACCACCAAAATCCTTTACTTTAACAGAGACGCTATCCAGTTTTAATGAATTTTGAACATAGAGAGGCGGCGTTACATCTTCAAGTGGGTTATTAACAAAACACTTGACGCCATATGTACTATTGTTTTCGAGGCGCATATTTCCTTGAACATCTCCGATTGTCATTTGAGGAATAATCCAATATCCACTTTTTGCAAATTTTGAAAGTGTCATTTCACCCCTTAATATTGACTTTTGAGCATTTACCGGAAAAAGGCCCATGTCCTTTATAGTTCCTATAGAACTAGTAAATCTACAACTTGCCCAGTCTGCACCATCAAATGCCTTATTCATAACAGTGAGCTCAATTTCAAGTACCACTTTTTTGTCCTCATTTGCCTCTCCAATTACTTCAAGTTTGGTGCGCTTTATTTTACCTGGATAATTATAATCTGGAAATAAGTTGTATACCTGGAAAGTTAAATCGGGACGAATAACCGAAATATATCTTGTCCCCTTCATTATGCGATCTCTAATAAATTCAAATTTTCTCAACGATCTACTTCTTAAAGCTTCGGGGTTAGTAATATAAAATGCAATACTCTCTGCCATATCCTCATTGGGATTTTTTAAATGCGCATAGGCAGAAACAAATTCAGTAGTATTGGTTGTGGACCAACCCGACCCCGATGTTGGATCCTTAAACCAACCACCTAGTGTAGACCAATCATCTTGTGTAGTTTTGTCAAAAATATATTCCCATAAAAAATGGGCCTTTTCGTGTAATACCAGCCTTTGCATATAAGTAATATCTTGGCTAATAAATGCACCCTCCATCCACTCTATATTATTATTGGTAACCCATGCAATAGCGGGTGCAGTGGGATAAACAGGATGGGATTGACCGTTTACCCTTCTTACCATGTATTTGAGTTCACCCTGTCTTTGCATTGCATCGGGAAACTCTTCGAACATAGATAGAATAATTATTTTTTCATCACTAGTAAATTCTTGAAAATTAGTTTCCGTTTCATTCATTAAAGTTTTCAAAAAAGGAGAGGGTGCCAAAAATTCAAAACCATATCTTGTTTTTGCAATTTCTGCAATACGGTCTTTGTTTATTCCCTTATCTGAATAATAGTATACCAATGCAGTGTATAATCTTTTAGAAAAGAATTTTCCCTTAACTCCATCTACCGTTACCACCTGGGGTGTGGCATAAGTAAATGCAGCTCGAGATATTGTAATAATATCAATCCCATTTACGGTAGTAAAATCAATGTCTCTGTCTATATATCTATCTGTTAAAATCCATTTAGCTTTTACCTTTACAGAATCGTTTTCACCATATTTACGAAAATTTAATTTCTTTAACGTTTGATATAATCTATACGCATCCTCACTTGTCCACTTAGAAGAGTCATCGCTAAATAAAAAGCCATATTCATTTAGTGCATTAATTGCATTAAAATCATCGGGCACTTTTTCTGCTTTACCCAATACATTTATTTCAACCTTATCATTTATATATGCTTGCTGCGCGTGGCCCACAAAGCTGCTATCGTCCTGCCAAGTATAATTATACGTTGAGCCAATAGTTGCAGGAGTAAGGGTTATGGTAAGATCAATATTATTATTATTTAAATCTAAAACCTTTGCTGGTGGAAACAAATAGCCCTTTGCGTCAATACTTATTGCCCACTTTCCAATGGATAAATTTGGAAATGAATAAGCAACATCGGCGTTATTCGCAATGCCCCCAATTTTTTTAAAATAAAAAGCTTCTGCATTTTTCTGAATTTTAACAATAGCGGTATCGCCTTGTTTTAAACCTTTTATTACGCCACTTACTTGTGACTGACTTTGTGCAAAAAAAGGAGAAACAAAAAAACAAATTGTTACTAGACCTTTTAATAATGACTTAAGCATGTCCTTTAATTTAATATTAAGAATTGGGCTGGGGGGGTGTCCTTTTCAAAGATATTAACTTATATAATAAATTAAATTAATTAATGTTGCTTAAATATGAGCGTTTTCGTACAGCAATAAAACATTGTTAATTCCCAGACTCTTGGGTTTTAATTAACAATCGGGGGATTTATTTTGCTTCAAATACGTTTTATGCTCAAACTATTAGTAACGCCCTTGTTGTTCATTACGGTGAATTCTACCATAAAGGTGGTGGAGAAAAAAGAATTTGAAAAAAGTGAACGATATATTGCTAAAATGAGGGAAAAGGAAAGGATTCTCAAAACAAGCTTGTTTATAAAAAACCTTGAATACCAATTACTTTATGATTCCATAAAAATTAGCTATAGCCTCGAGGGCTGCTTTAGCTATAGTTATTTTAAAACGACGATTAAAAAATTGGGGGATGATTATTACATGAATTTCTTCTTAATTCAGGCGCCAGATATGGCTATAGCGCAAGAGAAATATTTAAATGGCGGGGGTAAGTTTACTACCATTAAGCTAACCCCCAGTGATTGGGTACAGCTTAAGGATGCGTTGGTGGAAAATAAAAAATATTATTCCACTATGCATAATTATATTTTCATAAAACAAGGAGATATGGTTTATGAATTGATGGATAACAATCCTGAGCATCCATTAATAAACTTTATTGAAGCAATTCAAAAAAGAAAAAGCATTTGATTCAACCTTATAGGTTTATTTGTTTTTTGAATAATACTCAATTAAATATGCTTTCGCTTTTTGCTTTTCGGAAATATTAAAACTTGGTGCTTTTCCTTTTGCTATACTATTTACATGTTCGTTCAATAGTTTTTCATACGCTTCATTTATCATCTCTAACGTTGGGCTTTTTCTTCCAAACATGCTTAAATTAAGTTGATAATGAGATTCCACATACATATTGATAGTAGAAATAGTTTGTAAGGGCGACTCCGATTTGGATACCACTTTTTCGCTCACCGAATGTTGATATATTTTTTGAGGTGGTTGGGGTGGTGTGATTTTTTCTGGGCCCACCTTTTCTTCCAAAATTTTTTCTTTTGTTAAATAGCCAACGCCAAGCGCAATTAAAATAATAATGATGATAAAAATAAGTGCCGTCGCCATTTAAAATAAGATTGTAATACAAAATTAAAACAAAAAGCCCCCAACTTTCGTTGAGGGCTTCCTTGTTTCTGTGGCACCACCCGGGCTCGAACCGGGGACACAAGGATTTTCAGTCCTTTGCTCTACCAACTGAGCTACAGCGCCATCGAATTTTAAAATCCGTCCGGACAAATTGCTTTGTTCGGGCAGCAAATATAGGCCAGGACGCCTTAAATAGCAAAAAATTGAGCTTGTTTATTGAAAATCAAGAAAATTTAGAGCCCTACTTGGTTTAGGTAGCCGCGGCTACAACGAAAAAGCTAATCATGATTAAAACAAGTCCAATCCATTGTTTTAAACTTAATCTTTCTTTAAAAAACATAAAACCAAGTAATACGGACAAAAGCTGGCTACTTATAATTAAAATATTTATAACCATTATGGGAAGGTACTGGTATGAAACATTTATAGCAAGTCCGCCCGCTACTAATAATATTCCCTGAACGATATAAGTTTGGATATGAACCGATTTTACATAATCAAATAATTTACCCAATAAACCGTCGCGCACCACTAATACAAATCCAAATAACATAGCCGTGCTTTCAATTACAAAACTAAAGCCCAGTGGTCCCCACCAACTAATTGGAAATTTATATAAAGCATAGGAGCTTCCCCAAAAAAAACTTGAAGCCAATCCATATAATACACCCAGCTTTTGTTCTTTAACAGTAGCGTTTTCTGATCCTTCTAAATACAACAATAATAAACCCGCTGTAGATAAAATGAATGCATATAAATAAGGTATTTTCCAAATCTCCCCAACAATAAAAACAGCTGTTAAGATAGTAAACACTTTTAGTGCAGAAACGGGAACAACAAGGCTTACTGGCGCTTTCTGAATACCACGTAAAAAAAACATGAGTCCAAAAATATTAAAAACACAAATGGCGATGGTATATAATAATTGTTGGTCCACAGCCAATGGTCTTACTGTCCATCCCGTAAATGCAGGATGATTTCTAAAACCAAAATATAATACAGCAAAAAATCCAGAAGCAAATATGCCTCGAAAAAACATACCTATTTGATATGGGATAGTTTGCGTTACTTTTTTCCAATATGCATTACTAATGGCAAAACAAAATGCACCTATTAAAACAAATAATATTCCCATAGCTTATTGTAAAAATTTGATTTCGTTTACTTCACAAACGAAAAAAATTTGAAAAAACAATGGGCGCAAATTTGCGCCCATTTATAACATTTTAGTATTCACAATTGTTCGGCGTTCTTGCAAAGGCAATAACATCTCTAATGTTTGTCATACCCGTCACAAACTGAACCATACGCTCAAAACCTAGTCCAAAACCTGCGTGTGGAACAGTTCCAAAACGTCTAGTATCTAAATAATAGCTCATTTCTTCCAATGGAATGTGCATTGCATTCATTCTCGCTTCTAATAATGATAAGCGTTCTTCTCTTTGAGAGCCCCCTACAATTTCACCAATGCCTGGCGCCAAAATATCCATTGCGGCAACGGTTTCTTTACCTGGCTCACAACCATCATTCATGCGCATATAAAACGCTTTAATGGCTGCAGGATAATTGGTTACAATTACTGGTTTTTTAAAGTGATGCTCTACCAAATATCTTTCGTGCTCACTTTGCAAATCAACACCCCACTTCACATCATATTGGAATTTCTTTTTCTTATAATGATTGCTGTTTAATAATATATCAATTGCTTCGGTATAGGTAATTCTTTCAAATCCGTTTTCTAAAACAAATTTTAATTTTTCAATTAAACCCAACCCACTTCTTTTTTCTGTTGGTAACTGTTTTTCTTCTTCTGCTAAGCGAGCATCTAAAAATGCAAGGTCATCGGCATTGTGTTTCATTACATAAGCAATTAAATGCTTAATGAAATCTTCCGCTAAGTTCATGTTGTCCTCTAAATCATTAAAGGCTACCTCTGGTTCTATCATCCAAAACTCTGCTAAGTGTCTTGTGGTATTTGAATTCTCCGCGCGAAAGGTAGGACCAAATGTATAGATGTCTGAAAACGCCATTGCGCCCAACTCTCCTTCCAGCTGACCACTCACCGTCAAATTAGTACTCTTTCCAAAAAAGTCCTGCGAAAAATCTATTTCGCCTGCTTCGTTTTTGGGCGCACCTTCTAATGGAAGCGTGGTTACGCGAAACATTTCACCCGCTCCTTCTGCATCACTACTCGTGATAATGGGTGTGTGTAAATATAAAAATCCTCTATCATTAAAAAATTGATGTACTGCAAAAGCCAATGAATGTCGTATGCGAAACACCGATCCAAAGGTGTTGGTTCTAAAACGCAAATGTGCTTTCTCTCTTAAAAACTCAAGCGAATGTTTTTTAGGTTGTAAGGGATACTTTTCTGCATCGCTATCTCCTAAAATTTCAATGTTCGTTGCTTTTACTTCTACAGTTTGTCCCTTTCCTTGACTCTCTACAACAACACCCTTTACTTTTAATGAAGCCCCGGTAGTTATTCTTTTTAATAATGCTTCATCAAATTCACCCAGGCTTGCCACTACCTGTACATTATTATTTGTGCTGCCATCGTTCAAAGCGATAAACTGATTGTTTCGGAAAGTACGTACCCAGCCCATCACCACCACTTCAGATCCAACGGCACTTGAAGCGTCCGTACCGCTTAATAATTGCTTAATTTTTACTCTTTTGTTGAACATATATCTTGTTTGAACGATTTGTAGCGCAAAGATAACCCATAAAAAATTGTTTTTTTATTGAAAAACTGCTTAACATTGCAATAGAAAGCGGCGATAACCCGATTCATTTCCTTCGCCTTAACACCAAGCGACCCTATCATCTGGGTCAAAAATTCAAAAAAAGATTCTCAAAACTCCCTCGTACTCATTCGATTTTTAAATAAATTATAAGTTTTACAGTGCAAGAAAAAGACGACAAACCAAAAAGGGGACGCAAGCCTGTTGCGGCACCCACTACCAAATCCTCAAAGTCAGAAAAAACAACAGCAAAAGAAGAAGCGGCTCCAACCAGGGCGCGTAAACCTATTGCAAAAAAGGCGACTCCCGCCGAGGGTGAAAACCAGGGCCAAAGTATTGACGACAAGGCTTCTAAGATAGCTGCTCAGTTATTTGGGGACGAAAGTGCAGCAAGCACACCCGCCCCGTTGGCTCCTGCGGAAGGTCAAAGCAGCCCCGCGGAAGGTACCGATCCACAAACGGGTCAGCCTACCGGCCAAAACGGTGGTTCACAGGGAGGAGATTTTCGTGGTCAGCGTGGACCAGGCCAGGGCCAGCACCAACATCAAAATAGACACCAGCCTAAAAAAGAATCATCTTTTAATATAGAGTTTGACGGCGCCATTCCTTCCGAAGGTGTTTTGGAAATGATGCCCGATGGATATGGATTTTTAAGAAGCTCCGACTATAACTATTTATCTTCTCCGGACGACGTTTATGTATCTCCTTCTCAAATAAAATTATTTGGACTCAAAACCGGTGATACTGTTCAGGGTTTTGTTCGCCCTCCAAAAGAAGGAGAAAAATATTTTGCATTAACAAAGGTGGATACAGTGAATGGTAAAAAGCCGGACGAAATTAGAGACCGCATTCCCTTCGATTATTTAACCCCACTATTTCCTTTCGAAAAATTAAATCTGTATACAACTGCGAATAATTATAGCACGCGCATTATGGATTTATTTACACCCATTGGAAAGGGACAACGTGGTTTGTTGGTAGCACAACCAAAAGTGGGTAAGACCATGTTGTTAAAAGAAGTAGCGAATGCGATTGCTGCCAATCATCCAGAATGTTATTTAATGGTGGTGTTGGTGGACGAGCGTCCCGAGGAAGTTACCGATGTAGAGCGTTCTGTAAAAGCAGAGGTAATTGCTTCTACATTTGATGAGCCAGCAGAAAAACACGTTAAGGTTTCAACTATGGCTTTACAAAAAGCAAAACGTTTAGTAGAGTGCGGACACGACGTAGTTATTTTATTAGATTCTATAACACGATTAGCTCGTGCACACAATACCGTAGCACCAAGTTCGGGTAAGGTATTATCGGGTGGTGTAGAAGCAAACGCGATGCAAAAACCAAAACAATTTTTTGGTGCAGCACGTAAA
>JALQXE010000058.1 GCA_023263235.1 Sediminibacterium sp.
AAAATTGCACAAGAAAAAGGAATCGATCTTAAATATGTGAAAGGAACTGGAGAGAATGGAAGAATTACACGTTCCGATTTAGAAAACTATACTCCAGGAACTGCTGCAGCTGCTACAACAACAGCATCTACAAGTGCTAGTGCTTCAACACCTGCGTTTGTACCATCAGGCACAGTAAGTTTTGTAGATACACCAGTATCTCAAATGCGTAAAGTCATTGCGAAGCGTTTAAGCGAAAGTTTATTTACAGCACCGCATTTTTACTTAACCATGAAAATTAATATGGACGCTGCTATTAAAGCACGTACTTTATTAAATGAAAATACAACTACTAAAATTAGCTTTAATGATATGATTGTGAAAGCAACTGCATTGTCATTAAAACAACATCCAAAAGTAAATAGTAGTTGGATGGGTGATTTCATCAGAGAAAACCATCACGTTAACATTGGAATTGCTGTTGCAGTAGATGAAGGATTACTAGTACCTGTATTGCGTTTTGCGGACAGTTTAAGCTTATCACAAATTAGTGGTAATGTGAAAGAGTTTGCGAAGAAAGCTAAAGATAAAAAATTACAACCTGCAGATTGGGAGGGAAGTACTTTCACCATTTCAAATTTAGGTATGTTTGGTATTGATCAATTCACGGCAATTATTAACCCGCCAGATGCTTGTATTTTAGCAGTTGGTGGTATTGCTCAAGAGCCAGTCGTAAAGAATGGTCAAATTGTACCTGGTAATGTAATGAATGTTACTTTAAGTTGTGACCACCGTGTAGTGGATGGTGCAACGGGTGCAGCTTTCCTACAAACATTAAAGAGTTTACTAGAAGAGCCATTACGTATGTTAGCGTAAAATTCTACTTTAATAAAATTAAAAAAAGCCCTGAAATTTTTCAGGGCTTTTTTTAATGACTAAAACTAAATTAATGTTAATAGATGAGTCAACGTAATTCAATGCCCTCGTAATGGGGGATATTGAATTACTCCATGTCACAACCAATGGGAGCGCCAGGCGCCATGATTACTGGTTTTGGTAGTACAATCAATTCGGGTTTTTGTATTCTTAAATACGCAAGTTTATAATGTGCTTTTAAAGTAGCATCAGTTTCGGTTTTCATCATCGCCTCCAATTTATTACTTAGTTCTCCTAATCGACTCACGCAAATAGCTTTCACTTCGAAATTGGCTTCTGTGTCCTGATGTACTCCAATTAACCAACTTAATACTTGTTGTTGTGTTTGACGGTGAACGGCAGCCTCTAATCCTGTAGGATTTTTTGCATACCATGTATTTTTAAATACTGCGTCTACCACATCATCAAAACCAATAGTATTGGCCCTTGCTTTATTTTGTACCAAACGGTTGGCTCTTTCAACATTAAATAAAAATCCTAATTCAAAATCGGCTAAAGCTTCCGCTGCACTTAAAGCATCAAAGCTCATGCCGGTTCTTTTATCAAACAATTCACCTACACCATAATACATTGGAGGGCGGGGAGGAATGAGTGCTAAAATATTTTCAGGGATCGTAAGTGTACTTGCAGATAAACAATTCACGGCTGCGTCTAAAGCTCTTTGCTGAACTGCATTTGGAAGAATGGTTGGTTTAATTTGGTTTTGATCACCTTTAACCGAATAATTATAATTCACACCTCCAATTAATTTGGTTGCAGCTTCCAATTGATAGCGATGGTAATTATATAAAGGCACAAATACATCCTCTAGCTTAGATAAGGGGGTGCCATTTTGAATTGCATCTTCACCAAATTTTGCCATTGCTTTTGTACGTACTTGCAAGGTTTGTTGTAATCCCGCAACAGCGTCGCTTTGATTGTCCCATAAATGTGCATACGGATGAAACCCACTTGCCGCGCGCGCATCAGCATCGGCAATAAACAATAAACCATTTTTTGAATTTTCCTCAAGCATACTGTTTAATGCTTTTTGTTCATCGGTTCCTTTAGGAAAATCTTGATAGCCAAAAGTAATCGCGCGTTTATCCCATGCACCTATTTCATTGGTGTAAACTTTTGAAAAATCAATATCTCCTTTATCATTTACAAAAATGTTTGGATGTGGGTAATCCATTACGGATGCACGATCATTAAAACTTGATGCATAATTGTGTTGCAATCCTAAAGTGTGTCCTACCTCATGTGCTGCTAATTGTCTTAATCTGTGTAAAGCTGCAGTTCTCATTTTATCCGTTACGGGTTTCCCGTTCATGTAGGGAGATAATAGCGCTGTAAAAATTAAATAATCTTGTCTTACCCTTAAAGAACCAAGTGTTACTTGCCCTTTAATAATTTCACCAGTTCTAGGATCTGAAATGGTCATTCCATAACTCCAGCCTCTTGTAGAACGGTGTACCCAATTAATCATATTGTATCTTATGTCCATAGGGTCGGCACTATCGGGTAATATTTTTACTTGAAAAGCATTTTTATAACCTGCTGCTTCAAAAGCTTGATTCCACCAGCTAGCGCCTTCAAGTAAGGCGGAGCGAATGGGCTCAGGTGTACCATTGTCTAAATAATACACAATTGGATTTACCGCCTCACTTACTGCTGCTGTGGGATCCTTTTTTTGTAAACGATGTCTATTGATGACCATTTTTTCAATAGGCTCACTAATATCACTACCATAGTCAAAATAAGTATTTCCAAAATAACCACTTCTAATATCGTATTTCCTCGCTTGATAATTACTATCAGGTAGTGCTACAAAACTATGGTGCATTCTCACTGTGAGTGCTTCGGCATTCGGTGCTACTGAATTTACAAATCGTCCAGCATCGGCGCCTCCTACAAAAGTAAGGGTAGCTTCCATTTCTGTATTCTTAGGAAAATTTTTAGTATTGGTAATATAGATTGCAGAACGGGCCTCATTAAGCGTATAGCTACCTTGCTTCATTTTTCTTATTTTATCCGCAACGCCATGCGCATCTCTTAATAAAAAAGAAGTAGCATCTACTAAAATAACATTGTCCGCTTCTGCTTCTACATTAAAACTAAATAAGATGGACTGCGCAAAAGATTCATTCACGGCTTTTTGTTCTCTAGGGTCATTGGTAACTGCACGAAAATTGTAATTGGGTTGTGTCATTAATACTTTCTTTCCAACACGTTGAAAGTATACAATTCGCGAACCGCCAATTTGCCCTCTATCTAGTCCTATATCATTAGAGCCAAGTCCTGCTGGCAAAGAGTTTACATACAAGAAAGGGGTTTCCAATTTATCAATAGCTAAATATATTTTTCCATTAACAGCATCCCACCAGTAATTAAAATATCCAGGATGGTAAGCAAGATTTTTAGTTTTTTCAGTGATGCTATTGCCTTGAGCTTGAAGCATAAATGGAATGAATAAAATAGCAATAAATAATTTGCGCATATAATTAGATTTGTATAAAAATAAAAAATCCCGCTCTAATTGGCGGGATTTTATGATAAGTGTTTTAACTATGCTGTTGGATTGTTATCCGTTGTAGGCTCGTTAAAAAGAGATTGAGGTGTTGCAACCACAGGAGCTGCTACTGGAGCAGGTGCTGGCGCGGTTACTTTTTTAGCCACTTTCTTTTTAGTAATAGGTTTTTTTGCAACTACTTTCTTAGCGGCTGGTTTTTTAGCTGCTGACTTTTTTACTACTTTTTTAGGCGCTGTTTTTTTAACTGCTTTTTTAGCTACTTTCTTTTTAGCAACAGGTTTTTTTGCAACTACTTTCTTAGTAGCTTTTTTTGCTGTTTTTTTAGGCGCTGTTTTTTTAACTGCCTTCTTTTTAGTTGCTGGTTTTTTAGCAACTACTTTTTTTGTAGCTTTTTTTGCTGCTTTTTTAGGTGATGCTTTTTTAACTACCTTTTTTGATGCTTTCTTAGCTACTGCTTTTTTAGCTGGAGCAGCTTTTTTCTTAGTTGACTTTGCCATGAAGGTTATTTTAATTTAGTTAGTAACAATATTTTTATAAAATTACATTGTTTTATTGACACAAAATAAAAACGGTTAATTTTTTTAGTAATAGCTTTGTAACATGCAAACACCAACCACACTCGTTTTGGGCGCATCGTCCAATCCAGAACGTTACAGTTTTTTAGCCACTAATTTGTTACTTGAAAAAGGATATTCGGTATATCCGTATGGAATAAAAAAAGGAATTATTGGAAATATTGCCATTTTGAATGAGTGGCCCAAGGCTGGAACCATTGATACTGTTACTTTGTACCTGGGACCTAGTGGTCAGGTGGAATATTATGATGCCATTATTGAGCTTGCCCCTAGGCGTATTATTTTTAATCCGGGCACTGAAAATCCTGATTTACAAGCTTTGGCAACAGCAAAAGGAATTGATACTATTGAAGCCTGCACTTTAGTGATGCTAAAAACGGGTCAGTACTAATTTACGCTTTTAGTGTCCCCCAGCTAGATCGGTCTAAACATCTATATTGAATAGCCTCGCTAACGTGTGTTGCATCTATCATTTTTGAATTAGCCATATCTGCAATGGTTCTAGCTACTTTAATGATTCGGTCATGAGATCGAACACTTAACTGAAATTTTTCCATTGCGTTCTCCAATAAATTTGCGCTCTCTTTGTCTAAATTGCAATACTGTTTAAGTTGAGTCCTGTTCATTTGTGCATTTGTTAAACCAAGTTCATCTTTATTAAGCCGTTCCGATTGAATTTTTCTTGCCATTATTACCAATGTTAAAATATGATCTGCATTCGAACCAATAGCTGGAGCTATAAGTTTTTGATAAGAGAGCGGGGCAACCTCAATATGTAAGTCGATACGATCAAGCAAGGGGCCTGATATTTTATGCATATATTTTTGAATGGATGGAGCGCTGCAGGTACAATCTTTAAATGGGTGGTTAAAATATCCGCAAGGGCAGGGATTCATGGCAGCAATCAGCATAAACGAGGCAGGAAAAACTAAATTCATTTTGGCTCTAGCAATATGAGCTTTTCCTTCTTCCATGGGTTGCCTTAGTACTTCAATTACATTTCGGTTAAACTCGGGGAGCTCATCTAAAAAGAGCACCCCATTGTGTGCCAATGAAATTTCACCTGGTTGAGGATAGCTGCCTCCACCAATCATAGCAATGGATGAAATGGTATGATGTGGCTGTCTAAAGGGACGTACATAAGACAATTGATTGGCCATATTAACCTTATTTGACGCACTATAAATTTGCATGGTTTCAATGGCTTCTTTTGTATTGAGAGGGGGTAAAATAGATACGATACTTTTTGCCAACATAGTTTTACCTGCACCAGGTGGTCCAATCATTATGAGGTTATGTCCTCCGGCACTTGCAATGGCCAATGCTCTTTTGCAATGTTCTTGTCCTTTGATGTCCTCAAATTTTGGCATTGCTTGTTCTTTGGATATTGGCAATTCATATGGCTTGATAAAACTAGAATAGCTATTTTCATTGGTGCCCGTTTGTAAAAAATGAACCAGTTCTTTGAGATGACTAAAGCCATAAATCGCAACGCCTTCAATGATGGATGCTTCTCTAACATTTTCAACGGGTAAAATAAGTGCTGCAAGTCCTTCTAATTTTGCTTGTTGTGCCATGGCCAGTGCGCCCTTAATTGGATACAAGAATCCGTCCAGGCCCAGTTCTCCCATAATGAGTAATTGGTGCAAAGGAATTTGTGATATTAATTGTTCCGAGGCGGCAATAAGGCCAATGGCAATAGGAAGATCAAAAGCTGCACCTGTTTTTTTAAGGTCAGCCGGCGAGAGATTTACCAATATTTTGGTTCTTGGCATATGAAATCCATTTGCTTTTAATGCGCTTTCGGTTCGGTCTAAACTTTCTTTAATGGAACTGTCTGGGAGGCCTACAATACTATAGCCCTGGCCCATGCTTACATTAATTTCAATAGTGATAGGGATGGCTTCTATACCTAATAGTGCACTTCCTTTTATTTTTACGAGCATTTGATTTTACTCAAAATATAGGAATATATACATGCCAAATACAAAGTATAAATACTTGCATTTGGTATTTGCAAATTTATATCCTAGGAAAGATTTTCAAGTAAATCCACTACACCTTCTCTTTCTAAAATAAGGTAACCTATGCGGTCCTGACTAATGCCTGGGGTTAAATGGTAATGAAAGTGTAGTTCTTTATCCTTTACCTCGGTTTCAAAATAACTAAACTGAATATTTTGATATTGTTGTAGCTGATCGCTTATTTCATATAAATGCGTTGAAAGAATATATATACTGCTTCTTAATTTTTGTAGTCCTTCAATTACTTTGGTACTACATTTCATTGCATCTAGAATATTGGTCCCTTTAAAAAGTTCGTCAATTAATACGCAGTATTTTTTACCATCATTAATTTTGAGTACCGTGTTTTTAATTCTTTGCACCTCATTGTAAAAATAGCTCTCTCCTTTAACTACATTATCCGCAATATTTAAATTGGTAATAAGCCCATCCATAACAGTGAGTGTTATTTTTTGTGCTGGTGCACCCATACCAATATGCGCAAGATAAACTACGATACCAATGGTTTTAATAAAAGTGCTTTTGCCAGCCATATTTGCCCCTGTTAAGAATAAAAAGTTCTTATCATGTGCAAGTGTGAGATTGTTGCCAATCGCATTGTTTACAAGCGGATGTTTGGCTTGTGCTACTTCCAAATAAGGTTGAGTATCATTTATCCAATTTGGGAATTCAAAATGATATGTTGTATGTGCTTTTGCCAAACTAAATAAAGCGTCTAATTCATAAAAATATTCAAGAAGAGCGTTGGTATTGTTTTTATGTTGGTACAAGAAAAAATGTCCTAATCCTAAAATAGATTGCGGGTTTTTTATTTTCTGTTTTTTATAAAGCGCCATTATGTTAGGATGCTGAAGTAGCTTATCCAATTTAGCCACTAACTTTTCTAAAATTGGGTTATTAGCTACTGGTTTAAAAATTTGAACAAACTCCATTAAATCTTGTACAAATAAAACCAAATGTTCAACCGAGTACTTTATTAATGAGTAATCGGCTTTGTTCCAAAACATATACCAATAGGCACCCGGCAAACTTATTTGAACAGGGATGTGCTTAAAGCTGGTTTCGTAAAATTTTTCAATAATTAAACAAGTACCATTGGTGATTTTCATCTGCTCCAATTGCTCAATGGAAGCAATTAAAGCTTTCAAAGCTTTTTGTCTTTCTTCAATTTTGGATAACTCACTTAAAGGTTGGTGTAAATACTGATTAAGGTATATTCCTCCTCCATTGGATTTGCAAAAATTTAAATGACTGGCAAGGCCTTTATGCTCCTCATTGTCGAATAAACCAATATCCTGCAGCGTAATTTTATCAACTTGCATTCCTAATGTATTAACTAAGTGTTCCTATTCAATAAATGTTATTGAGCACTATGCTCTTGAAAACTGAAGCCTTGTTCCTTTTTTAGACTCATCAAATTGTCCTAAATGATAAGCCAAATGCCCACTTACAAAAGTGCTATTAATTTGGTACGGGAATTGAGTTCCTTCTAAGGGACTCCAACCGCATTTGTATAAAATATTTTCTTTCGTAATGGTGTATGGTTTTTCAGCAACCAAAACAAGGTCGGCATGATAGCCTTCTCTAATAAACCCTCTTTCCTTAATTTGAAAACAAGTAGCAACTGCATGGCTCATTTTTTCTACCATTTTCTCCATGCTTAATTTGCCATCTTTTACATATTTAAGCATGAGCATCACGGAATGTTGCACCAATGGTAAACCCGCATGCGCGTGCACATAATCTTCTTGTTTTTCTTCCCAAGTATGAGGTGCATGGTCGGTAGCAATAATATCTAATCGGTCGTCTAATAGACCTTCCCACAATGCTTTTTTATTTTCAGGTGCTTTAATTGCTGGATTGCACTTAATGAGATTACCCAATTGTGCGTAATCATCGGAGGTAAAATGTAAATGATGCACGCAAACCTCTGAAGTAATACGCTTATCCTTTAATGGACGAAGGTTTGAAAAAAGTTGAAGCTCCTTGGCTGTACTAATATGTAGAATATGTAAACGAGCATCAAACTTTTGAGCCAATTGAATAGCTTTCCAAGAAGACTCAAAACAAGCTTCCTCGTTTCTTATCACTGGATGGTCCGAAGGTTCTAAATGTGTTTTAATGGCTTCAAGGGCTGCTTTATTTTTTTTGATAATGGCTTCTTCCTCGCAATGGGTAGCAATTAATAATTCTGATTTGCTAAAAATATCCTCTAAAACAATAGGATTGTCCACTAATAAATTTCCGGTGGAAGAACCCATAAATATTTTAACGCCACAAACATCGTTCTTTTTTTTATTGGTCTTTAAAACCTCTTCCACATTGTCTTGTGAGGTGCCCATAAAAAATGAATAGTTTGCTAAAGCTGTTTCTGCACCTATCGCATATTTAGCTTCTAATAATTCTTGAGTGAATACTGGGGGGTTGGTGTTAGGCATTTCCATAAAACTAGTGACACCACCTGCTACTGCTGCTTTTGCTTCTGTGTAAATATTTGCTTTGTGTGTTAACCCGGGTTCTCTAAAATGAACCTGATCGTCAATGGCTCCAGGAATTAAAAATTGATTTTCGCCATTTATTTCTAGTACGTTCTCTGCGCTATTAATTTGGTTGCCTATTTTTTCTATTCTTCCATGCTTTATAAATACATCTCCATGAACACGCTTCCCTTCATTTACGATGGTTGTATTTTTAATGATATAAGACTTCATAATAAATAATCTAAGACTTCGGTAAGTTAGTTCTCAATATGAACTGTGAAGTATATAAAATTGGAATTTATTTTATCTAAGCTACTCACCAAAGGAAATTTTGGGTCACTTACTTTTCTTAAGTCCCTCGTCCCATAACTAAATTTGACCTCGGGAGAAATGGTTGCATATCTAAGAAAAAAGCTAAGCCCTAATCCCAGTTCCATAGCCATGTCCGAGCCTTTTATAATATTTGGATAAGATTGATTAGTATTAACGGTGGCTGATTTTTCTGATCCAAGATCAAATCCAAACTTAACACCTGTAATTAAATAGTGACGCATTATGTTTGGATATTTAAATGCGTTGTATCTATCAGATTGTATTTTGAAACCTACTGGTAAGTCAATAATTACTGATGGAATAGAATAAGTTTGCACATCCCTATTAGTAGGGTCGTTGGTAGTGTATGTGAACGTACTTCTGTTGCCGGAAATAAGTAAAGTAGGATTTGTTCTTAATGCAAAATGATTGTTTAGTCTTAAGGTTCCTGTTAATCCTAAATTCAAATACATGGTTTGAATAGGTGCAATTAAGTTTGCCGAGCCAGTAGGAGGCACTAAAAATTGCGTACCTCTTTTTAAAGACAAATAACTATTGCTCAATCCCATGCTCATACCCAAATAATAAGGTAGCTCGTCATGATCCTGCTGAAACATTTCGTCTCTTTGCGCAAATGTATTTGCCGAAAGCGCAAAAAAGGTGAACAATAAAATTATTTGCTTCCGCAATAAATGCTGCATATTCCGAGGCTTAGTTTTTGTTGAGATACCTGTTTAAATCCTGCTTTCTCAAAAATAGTCAAAAAGGCGTTCCCTTCCGGAAAAGCAATCACACTTTTATTCAAATAGGCATAAGCCGCTTTGTTACCGGAGAATATTTTACCAACAGTGGGTGTAATCCACTCCATATATAGTTTATAAATGGGTTTAAACCATATACTTGTGGGCTGCGAAAACTCTAAAATCACCAATTTGCTCCCCGGTTGTAACACTCTATAAATTTCTGTTAAACCTTTTTCCAAATCAGCAAAATTCCTGACTCCAAAGGCTACCATTGCACCATCAAATAAATTATTTGCAAAAGGGATATCGGTACTGTCCCCTAAAACCAATTCAATATTATTTGTTAAGCCTTTTTGTGCAATTTTAATTCGCCCGTACTCCATCATACCTTCTGAAATATCCATGCCCGTTATTTTGGCAGGGTGTATTCTTTTATGTGCCATTAAAGCCATGTCGGCGGTACCTGTAGCAATGTCTAATAAGTGATTTAGTTGCTGGTTGCCAAATTGATTGATGGCTTTTTTTCTCCATCCTTGGTCAATACCCAAGCTTAAGAAGCGGTTTAGGAAATCGTATCTTTTGGCAATGGAATTAAACATTTGCGCCACCTGTTCTTTCTTATTATCACTTTGGTCTGCAAAAGGGACAATTTTATCATGTGCGTATTCACTCATACTGCAAAGATATTGAATTTGTGGGTTATCTTCGTAGCTCATGAAAGCAAGGATTTATAAATCAACTGGAAGTTGGTATTCCGTAAAAACAGAGGATGGTTTGTTTCATCAAGCACGCATAAAGGGCGTGATAAAATTAGACAACCGTACCTCTACAAATCCTATTGCGGTGGGTGATTGGGTAACATGTGAAACCGAACAAGATCAACCTACTTTAATGATTTCTGATATTTTAGATAGAGATAATTATGTAGCTCGACAGTCTCCTCATAATAAAAGACAACAACATATTATTGCTTCTAATTTGGATCAATCCATTTTACTAGCAACTTTAAAATCACCTAAAACATCTCAAGGATTTATAGATCGTTTTTTAATTTCTTGCGAAGCCTTTCATATCCCAGCAATTATTGTTTTTAATAAATCGGATATATATGGAGAAAAAGAAATGGCTATTTATGAATTTATGAAAGAGATGTATGAAACCATTGGGTACAAAGTTTTTTTAATTAGCATTGAAAAGCAAAAAGGGTTAAATCCCATAAAAGATTTGTTGTTAAATAAAACAACGCTAGTAAGTGGACATAGTGGCGTTGGGAAATCTTCATTTATTAATTACTTATTTCCGGACTTGGATATTGATACGCAAGAGGTGAGTGATTGGAGTGGTAAGGGAATGCACACCACCACATTTGCGCAGATGTATGATTTACCTACAGGTGGTTCGGTGATAGATACGCCAGGGATGCGTGAATTGGCCTTGGCAAATATGGAAAAAGAAGTATTAGCACAATATTTTCCAGAGATGCGCGCAAAAATGAGTGGCTGCCAGTTTAACAATTGTCAACATATAAACGAGCCTGGTTGTGCAGTGAAAGCTGCAGTAGAAAAGGGTTTGATAACCGAGGCACGTTTTTTTAGTTATGTAGATTTATGGCACGGAATAGAAGGGCCTAAATACTAATTAAAATAATGCTAAGGAGTCAACGCAGCAGCTATTGTAACCAATGTGGTTACTGCAAAAAGAGGTAATGCAGATATATAATTCTTTAACACTTTCTTACTTTTTATTTCTTTTGCTCTTTCTTTATACCCATTAGCGTATAATTGGTTTTGCATTAACTTTTCATTAGGATATCCTAAATTTTCATAAGTAGGTGGTGATGATGCACATACAACTGCTGGAGCGATGCCAAGTAAGAAACCATAAACTGGTATGCTTGTAGTAAGAAATGTAGCTGTACCTGCAATTTTATAATTCGTGTAATGCTCAGTGGCATCTCTTCTGCCATTAACATACATATTTGAAAGAGGGTCCGTTGAACTCATAAGGGAACTAAAATCTTCCTTTGTTCCGTTTTCGTATTTAATGAAAGTTAAATCGGATTTAGAAATTGAATAAACAGGTCCCGCTAAGTTGTCAAATTTTTTATACTTTACTTCTGCAGTATTTATTTCAATAACCTTGGCAGAGATTATTTCGCCAGACTTCATTATGAGACTGTCTTGCGCTTTTGAAATGTTTGTGATACAAAATATCAGTGCGCAGGAAAAAATAAATTGCTTCATGAATTAAATTATTAGTTATATCTAAAATAAATAAATAATCATAGGAAAAGACAAATAAAATCTAATTATGTGGTTATTAATGGTGTGGGTATCCTTTTCTTCACTATAATTTACTTATTTGGGGCTTCATTAGATCCCTTAAACCAACTTGCGTATTGCACATAATTATTGGAAATGCGGTTTATTTCGCCATTGATTAATTCTTCACTTACTACTTTTACTTTTTTTGCTGGCACGCCGGCATAGATACTGCCTGCTTCCACGATGGTTCCTTCTAATACAACGGCACCTGCTCCAATGATGGAGTTGGAATGTACAACACATCCATCCATTACAATACTACCCATGCCAATTAATACATTATCATGAATAGTACATCCATGAACCATGGCATTGTGGCCAATAGAAACATTGTTGCCTATATGAGTGGGATGCTTTAAATAAGTACAATGTATTATGGCGCCGTCTTGTACGTTTACTTTATTACCCATTTTAATGTAATGCACGTCACCTCTAATGACTGCGTTAAACCAAACTGAGCATTCATTGCCCATAACCACATCTCCAACAATGGTTGCGTTGGGTGCTACAAAACAATTTTCACCAAAATGGGGTTCTTTTCCTTGAACTGCTAGTATGGTTGCCATAAAAATGCGACTTTTGTAACGCAATTTACTTCTAATGCAAAGAATAAACAATAGACAATATTTTTTACAGCATTTAGCACAAACCTCGGATAAGCCAATTGGTATTGAAGTGGCTTCTGCTAAAGGGGTTCACATTTTTGATGTAAATGGTAAATCATTTACCGATATGATTGCTGGTTTTAGTGTTTGTAATATTGGACACAGTCATCCAGATGTAATAAAAGCAATACAAGCACAAACCGAAAAGTACATGCATGTAATTGTGTATGGTGAATTTATACAAGCGCCTCAAGTACAATATGCAAAATATTTAACAAGTTTTTTACCAGAAGCCCTACAGTCCGTATATTTTACCAATAGTGGCGCCGAAGCAACTGAAGGGGCTATGAAATTAGCAAAACGAGTTACAGGACGTACTAAAATAGTTTCATTTAAGGGTGCTTATCATGGGAGCACACAAGGTGCCTTGAGTGTAATGGGAGACGAATATTTTAAAAATGCATTTCGTCCATTATTGCCTAATATTTTACAATTACGTTATAACCATTTTGAAGATATTGATTTAATTGATCATACAGTGGCTGCTGTTTTTGTAGAACTCGTACAAGCTGAAACAGGAGTGACGCCTGCAAATAAAGAATGGATACTTGCTTTGAGAAAAAAATGTGATGCCCTTTGCATTTTATTAATTGTAGATGAAATACAATCAGGATTTGGAAGAACAGGCAGTTTGTTTGCATATGAGCAATATGAGATCATACCTGATGTTTTATTGTTAGGCAAGGCCTTGGGTGGGGGTCTTCCATTGGGTGCATTTATTGCTAGTACAAAAATGATGTCGGCCCTCACCGAAAATCCTGTACTAGGTCATATTACTACATTTGGCGGCAATCCTGTAGCCTGCGCAGCGGGCAATGCAGCATTGGAAGTATTAACCAATTCAGGATGGATTGGAGGGGTAGCAGAAAAGGAAAATTATTTAATTGAAAATTTAATACATCCAGCTATTAAACATCGAAATCATAAAGGCTTATGGATGTCCTTACAATTTGAATCGGAGGCGTTCACAAAAAAAGTAGCAGCTGCTTGTATTGAAAACGGCATTATTACAGATTGGTTTTTATTTGCCGAGGATCGCATTCGCATTGCACCACCTTTATGCATCACCATGGATGAATTGAAAATGGCTGTAGAAAAGATTATTGAAAGTATTGATAATGCTTAACAGTCGCCCGTTCGACAATACTGACGATATAGCGCTTCGTATTGAGGAATAATATTTGCAATTTCAAAATGTTTTGCTTGTTTTAAAGCATTCTTCTTAAACAGGTTTAATTTTTCTTCGTCTTGCAATAAGGTAATGGCTTTTTCACTCATGGTTTTTACATCACCCACTGGCGCTGTATAACCCGTTACACCATCTATGTTTACTTCGGCAAGACCACCTGCGTCAGAACTAATAACAACTGCACTTGCTGCCATGGCTTCTAATGCGGCTAATCCAAAACTTTCATATTCCGAAGGCAGTAAAAAAATATCACTTACTGCTAAAATTTCTTCCATCTGCTCTTGCTTACCTAAGAAACGAACGTCTGACTCCATTCCATATTGGCGAGCCAAATCCTCGGCCACAGGACGTTCTGGACCATCGCCTACCATTAATAATTTGGAAGGAATGGCGGCATGAATATTTTTAAAAATCTCCATGACGTCATCTATCCTTTTTATTTTTCTAAAATTAGAAGCGTGTACAATTATTTTTTCACCCTGCGGCGCAATTACTTGTCTAAAAGCAGCCACTGGTTTTTTATCGTAACGATGCAGGTCCACAAAGTTGTTGATGACCTGTATGTTTTTACGAATGTCAAAATGTTTTAAAGTCTCTTCTTTTAAATTTTCAGACACCGCTGTAATGGCGTCGCTTTCATTTATGGAGAAGGTTACCACTGGTTCATAAGTTTTATCTCTACCCACTAATGTGATATCGGTGCCGTGTAATGTAGTAATTACAGGAACAGATCGGCCAGTTTTTTGCTTTACAATTTGTTTAGCAGTATAAGCAGCCGAAGCATGTGGTATGGCGTAATGCGCATGTATTAAATCCAAGTCATGATTTAAGATAACGTCCACCATTGTACTGGCCAATGCCAATTCATAGGGAGGGTAATCAAATAAAGGATAGGTTGGTACCCTTACTTCATGATAAAATATATTGG
Organism: Sediminibacterium sp.; assembly: GCA_023263235.1. The sequence continues at coordinate 14,668 of JALQXE010000058.1, forward strand.
CGTGGAAGCCATTTAAACGTACTGGTTGTTGATAGGTAATAAAATGAATCTCATGCCCTTTTTCGGCCAAGGCTTTGCCCAGTTCAGTGGCTAAAACACCACTTCCACCAAACGTAGGATAACATACAATACCAATCTTCATTTTTACAAGTTGAATATGCAATTAACAACTAATTATCCGATAAAGTTTAATTATATTTAAGAATTATTTGAATGTTAAAATACCCACTTATGCGTAGATTATTATTACTGGTTTTTAGCTTGCCGTTAATGGCGCAAGCTCAGGTGAATCAAGACAGCGTAACCATTAAAAAAATGGCCGATGAAATTATGACCAATGGTAAGGCTTATGATTTATTAAGAGAATTAACAAAGAAAATTGGTGGCCGTTTAGCAGGTTCTCCTCAACAACAAAATGCAGCTATTTGGGGTAAGCGAAATATGGAAGCATTTAATCCAGATAAAGTGTACATGCAACCTTGTAAAACACCTAATTGGCAAAGAGGTGGTAAGGACTTTGCTGCAATTGTTGGTATTAATGGTAAAGCAGTGAATCAAAAGTTAGAGGCTTTGGCTTTGGGAAATTCTTTAGGTAGTAATGGTTTAGTGGAAGCCGATGTATTGGCAGTTGCTAATTTTGATGAATTAGAAAAACGCAAGGACGAAGTAAAAGGGAAGATTGTTTATTATCATAGCGAGTTTGACCCTACTTATATACAAACATTCCGTGCTTATGGTGCTGCCGGTGTGTACAGAGGAACAGGCGCAAGCAGAGCCGCAAAATATGGAGCTGTGGGTGTGATGATTCACTCGTTAAGTACTGCACCAGACAATGCGCCTCATACTGGGGGTATGAGATATGATTCCGCATATCCAAAAATTCCTGCAGTGGCATTGGGACCGAATGATGCAAAAGCATTGTATGCAAAAGCAAAAAAAGGAACAGTGCGCGCGCAAATTCAAACGTATGGTTTCTTTTTACCAGATGCGGATGAGAACAATGTAGTTGCAGAATTAAAAGGCAGCGAGCATCCTGAAGAAATTATAACCATTGGCGGACACTTAGATAGCTGGGATGTAAACGAAGGGGCACATGATGATGGCGCAGGTATTGTACAAACTATGGAAGTATTACGTGCTATGAAAGCATTGAATTACCAACCTAAACATACTATTCGTTTTGTATTGTTTGCCAATGAAGAGAATGGCGGAAAGGGTGGCGCTAAATATGCTGAACTTGCAAAATTGAATAATGA